>JACQBD010000127.1 GCA_016194665.1 Gammaproteobacteria bacterium | reverse complement strand
TCCCGGAACGCCGCTATCCGACAAGCCCACGCTCGATCCGCTGGAGTTCGTGCGCACCGTCGCGGTGGCGCGCATCGCCATGCCGACGTCGTTCGTGCGGCTGTCCGCCGGTCGCAGCGAGATGCCGGATTATCTTCAGGCGCTGTGTTTTTTGGCCGGCGCGAATTCAATTTTCTACGGCGATAGATTACTGACGACGCCCAATCCCGAATCCAACCGCGATCAAAAACTGTTTGCCAAACTCGGCATTCGGCCGTTAGCGCTGGCGGCGTCCAGAGCAGAACCACAGACGGCGCAAGTCTAGATTTTCCCACCAACGGTCATTTCAAATTCCGAATCCATCGGCATGCGCTGATTATTGCCCACAGATTTTAATTTGTTATCCCAACGACAACCTAGCTTTGGAGAATTTATGCATTTTTTACTCGCTTTCGACAGGCTCATTACTCCGGCGATTATTCATTTTGTATATTGGCTTGGAATCACCGTCGCGGTATTGGCCGGACTTGGCTCCATCTTCGGCGGCGGAAGTATCTTAAAAGGTTTGTTCGTAATAGTAGTGGGACCGATCATCGTGCGCGTCGGTTGCGAAGTGCTGGTGGTGCTGTTTCGGATTAACGAGAATCTGGTTGCACTGCATGACAGCAAACAGGGATAACGCTGACGCAGAATCCGTAGGGTGGGCGATGCCCATCCTACATTTATGCGCTTTTTTTCTTGGCGTGATTATTCGATTCCGTATCCGCAAACGGTACCGGCCGGATTTCAAACTCCATCTTTTCTAAATCCCCGAACACATACGTTGCCGACGCGCTGACACCGCCGACGGTGCCTGGATCGATGCGCCAGGTTTCTTGGCCTTTAATATTTTTTACAGTTTCGATCACCGCGTGATGTTCATGGCCGTTACACACCAGATCGTAGTCGCCGGTGAGCGCCATGGCTTTGGCGTAATGCGGATAATGCACGATGAAGAGGCGCTTGCCCGCCAGCGTGAAAGACCCGTCTTGACCGTAATAATGCACTTGGTTTTTGGGCTGAAACGCCAGCTTGCGGCGCCCAATTGTTTGGCCTCAGCTACGGCCGCGGCCAAATGTTCGCGGCGGTCGTGACTGTCGGAGAGGATGCAGATTTTCATGGCGGCGAATTATAGCGTAATAAGATGTATGGCAGACAAAAGAATCAACCTTGGCGGCTATCACGGCTGTGATCGCAATATTGCTGTAGGTTTTCCGGCACGTCAGTCGGACACACGCCGCATTGGCGATTGCTGGGCAATGCATAATCCATGAATTTAGGGTAAGCCAATTTTAAATTTTTCATGATCTCAATAAATTGCTCCAGCGTTTTGCCGTCGCCCAAGCGCGGGTTGCGTAATTTTTCCTGGCCGATGTTGGAGATGCGGCGATTGTTGTAATCGTGCGCCGGATACACCAGCTGTTCGTCGGGCAGGGTAAATAATTTTTTATGCACGCTACTATAAAGCGTCGGTGCGTCGCCGTTTTGAAAATCGGTGCGCCCGCAGCCGTCGATAAGTAAAGCATCGCCGGTAAATACTTGACGGTCGACGACATATGCGAAGTGATTGTCGGTGTGGCCGGGCGTGTGCAGCGAATGGATTACAATACTGCCGACTTGCCAAGGCTTGCCTTCTTCCATCGGCACATCGACGCAAGCCAAATTGTCGCGCGCCGGATGTGCGATGCGACTTCCTGCTTCTTGTTTCAATTTGTGCGCCGCCGTGATGTGATCGGCGTGGATGTGCGTGTCGAGCGTGTACGCCAGTTTAAGCCCGAGCGCATTGACCACTTCCAGATCGCGTTGCCACGTGGGCATCACCGGGTCGATGAGTATAGCCCGGCCACTATCTTGGCAGCCGAGCAGATAAGTGAAGGTGCTAGAGATCGGTTCGAAGAGCTGTTTAAAAATCATTTTTGACTGGCGATTTTTTATAGACCTATGCTTATTGACACTCACTTTATAAATTTATTCAACGCTGCGAGTAATTTTTATAAAGATCGCAATAAAAAGGGCCGATTAGATCGGCCCTTTAAGTTGCATCTTCTAAGTGTGCGTTACAGCAGCGGCACGATTAACAGCGCCACAATATTTATGATCTTGATGAGCGGATTGATCGCCGGGCCCGCGGTGTCTTTATAAGGATCGCCGACGGTGTCGCCCGTGACCGCGGCTTTATGCGCGTCCGAACCTTTGCCGCCATGGTGGCCTTCTTCGATGTATTTTTTCGCGTTGTCCCAGGCGCCGCCGCCGGTGGTCATGGAGATGGCCACGAAAATGCCGGTAATGATCGAACCCATCAACACGCCGCCCAAAGCCTTAGTGCCGGCACCCGGGCCCATTAGCCAGTTAAGCAGCAGCACGACGACGATGGGAACCAGCACCGGCAATAACGATGGCACAATCATTTCTTTGATCGCGGATTTAGTGAGCATGTCCACGGCTTTGGAATAATCCGGTTTGGCTTTGCCTTCCATAATGCCGGCGATTTCCTTGAACTGCCGGCGTACTTCGATCACGACCGAACCGGCAGCGCGGCCGACCGCTTCCATGCCCATGGCGCCGAACAGGTAAGGCACCATGCCGCCAATGAATAGACCGATGATCACCGCCGGATCGGACAAGGAAAAATCCACCAACTTGCCGGCGTGTGACAGCGTATGCGTGTAATCGGCGAACAACACCAAGGCCGCGAGACCGGCAGAGCCGATGGCGTAGCCTTTAGTGACAGCTTTGGTGGTGTTGCCCACGGCGTCCAAGGGATCGGTGATGTCGCGCACATTTTTCGGCAACTTGGCCATTTCGGCGATGCCGCCGGCGTTGTCGGTGATCGGGCCGTAGGCGTCGAGCGCGACGATGATGCCGGTCATGCTGAGCATCGAGGTCGCGGCGA
>JACQBD010000126.1 GCA_016194665.1 Gammaproteobacteria bacterium | reverse complement strand
GTAACAGCGGTCCCAATACCGGTTCCAGTTTGCGCCGCAACAAGGTGCCGCTGGCGGAAGTTACGGCAATGATCGGCGTGATCAAACGTTCGCGGGCCTGCGCCAGTATCAGCATGGCGGCGATTTCTTTTTTTAATTCGGGCGTGCTTTTGAGCAAAGCTTCAAGTTGGTCCCGAGGAGATGTCATTAACGATTCCACGTTCGCCAAAACTTGTTCGATGTCTTGGGCCGGCTGCGGCAGACACTGCGCCGGTTTGAAATAATCGCCGATGATTTCCATGAGCGCCGCGACCGTGTACTTGTCCACCGGAAATTGCAGTTGCGCTTCGGATACCGCCAGAAAACTTTGACCGGGACTGTCGAGTAGTTTCAGGAGAAGTGCCGCCAATGGATTACTATTGGCAAGCGACGCGAGTTTATCTCGCGCGGGTAGAAAATCATCGCGCGCCGCTTGCGCATCAGGCAGATCATCCGGCGCGGCATCGAGAAATCCAATGTGGTAGGCATTGCGATGCGTGCCGAGTCGAAAAATACGTTCGCGCGTTGGTGCGTCGATTAAGCCGGGTTGCAGAATCAAGCGCACCGTGGCGATGATGGTCATCGGCTCGGTTTCAAACGCCAGATGATCCACCAGATGCGTCGCCAGCACTTTACCCATTTTGCCTTGCAACACCGTGTTTTTTCCCAGCATGCGCCGGGCGATGTCGGAGGTCGGCAGGGCCCACCACGCACGTCGCGCCAGATCGTCGCTTAAAGCGGCAGCATTGGCCACCGCGATTACGGCTTCGGGTTCGCCGAGCAACAGTAATTTATCCAGTTGGGTTTCACGCGTTTGACCCATGCGCGTCCAGCGTTGCAAGAACACCGGGTAACCGCCGGGCGAACCGAGCACGTGACTGGAAAGCACTTCGCGCACGCCGCGCAAATATTTTTCCGGGCGACAATTGGGATTGAGCGGCACGCGCGCTTCATTGTCGCGCGACAAGCCGTAAACGACCAGGTTCTGTTCGTCGATGCGAATCGCTTCGATATCGTTGACCAGTAGGACGTTTAGACGCAGCAGATCTTCTGAAGACAGTTCCATATTTAAAAATCATAATGTAGGGTGGGTTGAGCGCAGCGAAACCCGCCGAACAATCAAAAATATTATTTTGTTGGGCTAAGCTGCCCAGTGACTTAGCCCAAGCTACATGAGAAGCAATTTTAAATCTCTAAGCTTGCAAAGCTTGCGCATTTTTTTAATTCAACTGAATCCGCTGCCCCCAAGGCACTTTCTCTTTACCTTTCACCAGCCAGATCACCGGATAAGACGGTTCGCGCGCGGGAAACTCGCCCTTGGCGTCGGTGAAGTACACAAGTAAATTCGGTTGCCGGTCTTGCAGCCCAGCCCATTCAAACACCGGCGTGAACTTGGTGCCGCCACCGCCCTGCAATTTTTTGGGCAATCCGATTTCTTGCCAGGGCTCGAACGTCCACGGGCCGTCGGCGGCCAAATTTTCATCGCAGGCATGCAGCGTGATGCGCGCGCCGGCTTGACCTTTGATGGCGTTGACCTCGCTTAAAAATTCTTGCATCTCGGCGTCGGAGATTGAACCGCTGGTGTCCAGCGCCACTACTAGATCGATATGTTGGCTGCGCAAGCCCGGCAAAATCGCCGTGCCCTCGCGGCGCGAGGGATGCGCGAAGCTGTAATCGTTGCGCGCGTTTTGGATCATGTAACGCGCCAACAGCATGCGCCAGGGCAATTGCGGTTGCAGCAAATGATCCACCAACCGCGCCATCGAGCCGCCGAGCTTGCCGGCTTGCAACGCCTGTTGCGCCGCGGATGCCATGCGTTGTTGCCATTGTTTGGCCAAGGATTCGCGTTCCGTGGCGGATAGTGGGGGAGGTTGCGGTGCGCCGCCGGCTTCGTTATCCGCTTCGCCGTGACTGCCGCCGTCATCTTGATCTTGTTGGTCGCCCTGGCCGCCACCGCCGCCGCCTTTGTCGCCGGAGCCGTGCTGGCTGTCGTCTTGATCGTAGAGATGTTGATCCAGCGGCTCATCGTCGGCATTTTCTTGGATATAAGGATAAATTTCTTCCGCGGTCATGCCGCGATAAGCATCCAAAATCAACGCCCCTTGCGGCGGCGACAGGCTATCGCCCGCCAGCAAAGGATTGATGGCAAAGTCGCAAGCGATATCCCAGCGCCGCTTGTTACGATGTTCGCGGCGCGCGAAATGCGACAGCGCGCAGTGCAAAGCTTCGTGCGCCAAAATAAATTTGGTTTGTTCGAAGCTGAGCGATTTAATGTACTCGGCATTGTAAAAAAATGATTTCGCGTCGGTGGCCGTGGAGTGGCACCACTTGGGATCGGCCTTCACCAGCGGCAAGCGCAACACCAGCGCGCCGAGGAATGGCTTGTCGATAATCAGCCAGGTGCGCGCGGCGACGAGTTTATTCTCGATGTCATCTTGCTCGGTCATAAGGCAACTCAGGAGTTTATTAAAAACTCCCTCTCCCTACGGGAGAGGGCAGGGTGAGGGGGTGCAATCAAGTTTTGCATATAAAAATATCCCCCTCATCCCTTCCTTCTCCCGGAGGGAGAAGGGGTAAAATTTTTATAGCCGAGCTAACGTCTGTTAGTCGCCGCCGGCGATTTCTGCCATATATCGAAGATCATGACGTTGGCGATTTTCTTGGCCCATTGCGCAAATTGCGGCAGCGCGAAAAGTTTTTCGCCTACGGCGCGCTGCATGTCCGAGACTAGCATCACGCCCATTTCGCGGCTGGGGAAGCGGCCGGCGTAGTCGAGAATGTTGCCGAATACTTTGGCTTCATCGGCGCTGCCCTTGGCGCGGATCGCGCGTCCCACCAGCGCCGAGGCCACGGCGTATTGCAAATCGGTTTCTTTCGGCACCGTGCTGGATTCACCGTTGATGATGGCGTCGATGTCAGGCAGATTGTCGAGGTTGTCGATAAACGCTTTGAGCTCCACACCCGCCGCCGGACCGACGCAAGCTTCCAATGCGCCTAACAACAATTCCGGGCGTTCGTGAAATTTTTGCAGTCCGCGATGCGCAAATTCCCAGGAACGCGGCGAGGGAAACGCCACCGGATTGTGCGCCGGATCGAAATCGAATAATAACTCCGGGCGAAAACGCAAAAACGCGATCACGCGTTCGTCGATGTTGTTGGCGTAAGCCCAGGCGACCCAATCGTCGAGATGCGTTTCCAATTCGAAGTGCGAAAAACGATTCGCCAACGGCGCCGGCATGCTGTAGGTCACGCCACGATCGCCTTGACGGTTGCCGGCGGCGAATATCGCCCAGCCTTCCGGTACTTGATAGGCGCCTAAGCGTCGGTCCAAAATTAATTGATAGGCGGCGGCTGAAACCGTGGGTGCTGCCGAAGTAATTTCGTCGAGAAATAAAATGCCATCGGCGCCGTGACGCGTGGCGTCCGGCAACATCGACGGAATCGCCCATTCGACGACGTCGCCGACGCGAAACGGAATGCCGCGCAGATCGGTCGGCTCCATTTGCGAAAGCCGG
>JACQBD010000115.1 GCA_016194665.1 Gammaproteobacteria bacterium | reverse complement strand
GGCGTCGAACTTTTCGATGCGCGCTTTGATCAGGCTGCTAATTTCAGAAGGATTCAGTTGCATGGCTGCATTCCTAAAAAATAAAAATTCGTTTTAGATTTTTCGCTAGTGGCTCAAATGCGTCGCGAGTTCGCTCAAGCGTCCGCGCACCGAGCCGTCGATGACGACGTCGCCGGCGCGGATCACGATGCCGCCGACCAAACTTTTATCGGTTTGCGCCGTGAGTTTTACTTCGCGACCGAATTTGCGCTTAAGCGCTACGCTTAACAATTTAAGCTGCGCCTCGTCGAGCGCAAACGCGGATGTCACAGTGGCGTCGACGCGCGCTTCGGCTTCGGCCTTGAGCGTTTCAAACTGCGTCACGATCTCCGGTAATAACAACAGGCGATAATTTTCCACCAGCAAGCGCACGAAGTTGGCGCCTTCTGCATTAATATTTTTTGCGCCGATGTCCAAAAACAAATCCAGAAAACGCGCGCGGTCGATGCGTGGATCGCCGGCCAGGCGCTGAATGTTTTCATCCGCCGCCACGGCCGCGAGCAAGGCCAGCATCTCGGACCAGGACGCTAAACTATTCTGCGCCTTGGCGAGCTCGAAAACGGCTTCGGCGTAGGGGCGTGCGAGGGTTTGTTTTTCGGCCACGGTATGTTCCTTACAGCTGCTTCATGACGCTGTCGAGCAGCTGTGCGTGCGCCTTGGCGTCGACTTCTTTTTCCAGAATACGTGAAGCGCCGCTCACCGCCAGCGCCGATACCGCGGCGCGCAGTTGTTCCTTGGCGCGATTCACTTCTTGATCGATTTCGGCGCGCGCCGCGGTGACGATGCGCTCGGCCTCGGCTTTGGCGTGCAGTTTGGCTTCATCGGCAATTTCGCTGGCGCGTTTTTCCGCCAGGGCGATGACTTCGGCAGCGTCTTGTTTGGCTTTTTTAATTGTCTCAAGCGCTTTCTTCTCGCCGATTTCTTGTTCGCGCTTGCCGCGTTCCGCCGCCGCCAAGCCGTCGGCGATGGTGCGTTTACGCTCTTCCAGTGCCTGCATCAGCGGCGGCCAGATGAACTTCATGCAGAAAGCCACGAATAAGAAAAACGCGATGGACTGCCCAATCATGGTTGCAGTGAGATTCATGTCCGTGCTCCGGAATTAATACGCTTTACTTGCCGACCACCGCAAACAAGATGTACATGGAGATACCGACGGCGATCATCGGCACGGCGTCAACCAAACCCATAACAATGAAGAACTGGGTACGCAACACCGGAATCAATTCCGGCTGGCGCGCCACGCCTTCGAGAAAGCGGCCGCCCAAAATGCCGATGCCCACGGCCGCGCCGAGCGCGCCCAAACCCATCATGATGGCGCCGGCGATATATAACAACGATAGTTCCATGACTGTCTCCTGTTGAAATGTCGAAAATTAAAAAATTGTTTAATGATGTTCTTGATGCGCCATGTCGAGATACACGATGGTGAGCGTCATGAAGATAAAAGCTTGCAGCGTGATAATCAGAATATGAAAAATGGCCCAGCCGACTTGCAGCAAACCGGCGAAGCTTCCCAGCAACAGACTGGCGCCGTACATGACCGCGATCAGGATAAAAATCATTTCGCCGGCGTACATGTTGCCGAATAAGCGCAGCGACAACGAAATCGGTTTGGAAATCAAATTAACCGTTTCTAAAAATAAATTGATCGGCAGGAACAGCAATTTCATCGGGATCGATTTGGCTTGAAACGGCTGCATGGTGAGCTCGCCCAAGAAACCGCCCACGCCCTTGATCTTGATGCTGTAGTACAACACCAAGGCAAATACCGACAACGCCATGCCGAAGGTAATATTGGGATCGGTGCTCGGGACCAATTTAAAAAAATGCAGGCCGGATAACTCAGCGGCTTTGGGACCGTAATCGATGGAGATCAGGTCCATGAAATTCATCAAAAATACCCAGAAGAAAATGGTCAGCGCCAACGGCGCGACCAAAGCGTTGCGGCCGCTGAACGAACCCCTGACCGCGCCGTCGATAAATTCCACCACCCATTCGACAAAATTCTGTAATCCTCCGGGCACGCCGGCGGTGGCGCGTTTGGCGACGCGGCGAAACAGGAATAAAAAAAACACACCGAGCGCTATCGAGACGCCGAGGCTGTCGAGATTGAGCGACCAGAAACCCATTTCCTTGGCCTGCTCGGCAGTATGCGCGACAGTCCACGTACCGTCGGCCAAACGACCGAAGGTTAAATTTTGCAAATGATGCGTAATATATTCTGACGAGGTATGCGTTTCGCCCGTCATGGCTTGATCAATCCTAAAATTTGATAATGATGTTGAGTGTCGGCAACACGGCGCGGGTTTAAGCGCGCTGCGTATTCGCCAGCAACCCCAGTTGTGCCACGGCAAACGTCGCGACTAAAGCTAATGGCGCCAGCTTTAATGCCGCGATTCCTAGCCCTAAGCCCAAAATCGCCAGGCCATAGCGGGTTAGGGCGTTGATATACAAACTTCCCAAACCGCGCGCGCGTAATACCCCAAAACCTAAATACGCCGTCAGCAGTATCGCTATGGCGCCGCCATACGTCGCCGCTAAAAAATCCGCCGCGCCGCGGGTCAAAGCAAATACCACAGCGGCTAAGAACGTTAACAAGACCTGTAAGAATATGACCCGACGCACCTCTTTGCGCAGCGTTTCTGCGGCCCGGTCGGGTTGGTTTTGTCGTGACAATGAAGCCCTGCTCGCTACGCTCGTTCGTCTTGATGTATGAATCAATGCTTACGTCTTGAAAACGATGAAAGGGGGCCGTTTCAAAGGCGGCGAAGTATAAAGATCTCGTCTCGAGGGGTCAATATAGGCCGATAGAATTCGATTATGATTTAAATCGAGTCCTATCGGCCGTGAAAACTTTACAGACGCGAAAAAGGGTTTTTACGGGGTAACCGGTTTTTCTTCAGGGGGTGTGACGGCTGGCGCTGGCATTGGCGCTTGAGCCGTGGGCGGTGCGGTTGTTAACGGTGCGCTCGCCAGCTTTTGGGCTTCATCGATTTCTTGGGCGGTCATGCGCGCTTTCAACTGATCGCGGCGTTTAACTGCCAGCACATTGCCTTGCTCGGCAGAACGTACATACCACATCAATGCTGAAACGGTGTTTTTAGGCATGTTATAGCCGAACTCGTAAAGAATTCCGACTTCCATCTGCGCTTCGGGGTTGCCTTTTTCCGCGGCCTGGCGCATTTCTTCCAACGACGCTTCCTGCGCACCAGCGACGCCCGACAGCCAGCTCAAGATCAAAAAAACCAATGCCTTCTGCATACGTCCTCCTCCTAACGACTTTGATTTAGTTATAGCTTCCGGATTGCTTCCGGCAAGCATTCGATATTCAGGCTCAGCGGATATGCGCCAAAATACCGTCTAATTCATCGAGCGAATTGTATTCGATCAACAGCCGGCCCTTACCTTTGGCGCTTTGCTGCAACCGCACTTTGGCGTTCAATTTTTCCGACAGCTGCTGGGTTAATAGACGAATATCGGCGTCCATACGCGCGCCGGAGGCTTTATGCCCGCTGGGAGTGACCAGCAAGCGCCGCACTAAATTTTCGGTTTCCCGCACTGACAAGCGTTTATCCACCACTTGCTGCGCGGTTTGGCTTTGGCGCTTGCCATCCAAGCCGAGCAAGGCACGCGCATGGCCCATGTCCATCTTGGCGGTTTCCAACAATTCGCGCACATCGCCGTTGAGCGTCAGCAGGCGCAGCAAATTGGTGACCGCGGCGCGCGAGCGGCCCACGGCTTCGGCGACTTGCTGGTGGGTCATGCCGAATTCGTCGATCAAGCGTTGCAAGGCATTGGCTTCTTCGATCGGATTTAAATTTTCGCGCTGGATGTTTTCGATCAACGCGATCGCGATCGCGGCGTCATCGGGAATCTGCCGCACCACCGCCGGGATGGTTTCCAAGCCGGCCAATTGCGCCGCGCGCCAGCGACGTTCGCCGGCGACAATTTCAAAGCTGCCGCTCGACAAGCGTCGCGCCACGATTGGCTGCACCACGCCTTGAGCCTTGATCGAGGCCGCGAGCTCTTCGAGCGCTTCCTGATTCATGTGCGTGCGCGGCTGATATTTACCGCGCTGCAATTGATCGATGGGGATCTGACGCAACTCATCTTTTTGCGCCGGCGCTTCGTAGGCGCTCAGCAGCGCGTCTAGGCCGCGTCCCAAGCGTTGCGACTTTTTATTGGTGATCATGCGTACCGCCTTATTAAATTCATGTTCATGCCACGACAATCTCATCTTGACGACGCAACATTTCGCCGGCCAGGGCCAAATAAGCTTGCGCACCTTTGGATTGCATATCGTAAGCAATCACCGGTTTGCCGTGCGACGGCGCCTCGGCCAAACGGATGTTGCGCGGGATAACGGTGCGATACAGCTTATCGCCGAAATGCTGTTTCAATTGCGCCGAGACCTCGTTGTCTAAATTATTGCGCGGGTCGTACATGGTGCGCAGCAATCCTTCAATTTGCAACGGGGGATTTAAGGTTTCGCGAATTTTGCGGATGGTATTGAGTAAAGCGGTGAGACCTTCCAGGGCGTAGTACTCGCATTGCATCGGAATCATGACCGACTGCGCCGCCACCAAAGCGTTGATGGTCAATAAATTTAACGCCGGTGGGCAATCGATCAAAATATAATCGTACTGCGCGCTGATTGTTTCGAGCGCGGCTTGCAAGCGGCGTTCGCGCCGGTCGAGATCGATCAATTCCACTTCGGCGCCTGAGAGCCGGCTATTGGCCGGAACCAAATCGTAACTGTCCGCGATGGAAATCACCGCGGAGGCGATGGGCTCGAGTCCGAGCAACACTTCGTAGGTGGTCGCCGCGCAGGCTTCTTTGCTGACACCGCTGCCCATGGTGGCGTTGCCTTGCGGATCGATGTCGATCAATAACACACGCCGACGTGTCTTCACCAAGGACGCGGCTAAATTAATGCTCGTCGTGGTCTTGCCGACCCCGCCCTTCTGATTGGTGATTGCAACAACCTTGCCCATGGGGCCGCTGCTCCTTCCGATCAATTCGGCGTCAAAATGACTAGATGCCTTGCGGCATCCAGGCCCGGTACGCGCAACACCTTTACTTCGGTTTGATATCCAGTGGTGATCGCGGCTAACTCTTCTTGCGGGAACACTCCCTTCATCAGCAGAAACCGCCCGCGCGGTGCACACAGATGTTGGCTGGCCGCCAGCATATCAGGAATGGAGGCAAAGGCGCGAGCCAAGAGCGTATCGAATTTTTCCGGCGGATGGAATTTTTCCACGCGCGCGGCTTCGATGTGTACGTTTTTCAGACCCAGCTCATGCACCGCCTGGGTGACAAACCGGGTTTTCTTGCTGTTGCTATCTAATAACGTGAAGCTCATGTCCGGGCGCAGCATGGCCAGCGGCAAACCCGGCAAACCGGCGCCAGTGCCGATATCCAGGGCGCGCGTGCCGTGCAGAAAAGGAATGACCGACAGACTATCGAGCAAGTGCCGCGGGATCATTTGCTCCGGATCGCGCACCGCCGTCAGATTGTAACTGTGGTTCCATTTTTGCAGGAACTCTAAAAATATCAGCAGGCTTTGCCTAATCGCCGGCGTCACATCTAATTCCATCGCTTGCAGGCCTTGCTGCAGCTGCTTTTCCAGCTTTGTGGTTGCCAATCTACACCTCGGTTATTAACTTTTATCCTGCAATGTAAGCCCTTCGTCATTTTTACGCTATCCAACCCTAAGGACTGGACTAAGCTCGAACGAAAGTATTAGTTTTACGCAGTTAAGTGAAGGAGGAATGAAATGCAGGCAAAATTTCTGATTCTATTCACGGGCGTTTTTTTATCCTCGGCATTTTGCATGGCGGCGGCCAACGACAACGCGAGCGCGTCGCCAGCCGCAGTGACGCGCGACGCCGTTACGATACCCGCAACGGTTATTCCCAGCGTGCCCGCCAACGGCAAAGTCGCGCGCGCTTTTTTTACCAGCGCCATTAAAAATCATGAGCCCGTGGATGACATTAACATATTGAGCAACGACCAAACGCATATCGCTTATTTCACCGAAATTCAGGGCATGGCGGGGCAACGGGTGATCCACCGTTGGGAATACAACGGCAAACTGATGTTCGAAATTCCGTTTCAGGTGAACGCGGCGCGCTGGCGGGTTTACTCCACTAAAACTCTCGATCCAAGTTGGACCGGCGAATGGAAAGTTTCGGTGGTGGATGCGGCGGGCGGCAGCTTAAGCGTCAATACTTTTTCCTACATGAAAAAAACCGCCGCCGTTGCCGACACGGTTTCGACGACGTCGACTTCCGCGCCGGCCAACAAACCTTAACTATCCGTTATGACGTATAAACCACCACAAGACCATCACTGAAAAGAACGCCAGCGCGGTGATCGTGCCGCCCCACAGCTTGGGATTTTCGCGCACCATCTTATCCAGCGGGTAGTGTGGCACTTCCAAAGGCTTAGTAAGACGACGCGTGGAAACCCAGCGCGTGGTGGTGTCGGCCCAATGGCGCAATTGGCGGGTTTTAAAAATCGACAACACGCCCACGATCAACGCCAGGACAGCGCCTAGGCTAATCAAAATAATTAACGCTAACCATAACACTTCCCAAACTTGGTTCGATAAATTTGTTCCGCGATAAAAGCGCGCCAGCAACAGGCCGCCTTCGTGCACGCTCAAGCTCGAAATAAAAATAATTCCTTTGATCAAAATCAACGCGGCGCTGGCGAGCAGAATCGCGCCTAACACACGCGGATAACGCAACATTGCCTGATCGGCGCGGCGCGGAACTTCCAAAGGTTTGGTGAGACGGCGCGTGGAAATCCAACGATCGGTAAGCTTGAAAAATTTGGCCAAGCGTTTGGGCGCGGCCAGCATCATCACGCCGACGAGCAGCGCCAATAAATTACCGACGATTAAAAATTGCACCAGATAATACAGACCACTGTTGGGAGTAATCAGCATCGTGATGCTCCTTAGTCTTGTCGTTTAATTCTTGAGCCCTTGCTTAGTTTAGACGACGGCGCAGGGAATCAAGCGCGGCGGCGCAGATGAATTAACAGTAATGAAATGGCGGCGGGCGTGATGCCCGACAGGCGCGCGGCTTGGCCCAAGGTGACGGGGCGATGCGCGCTGAGTTTTTGCTGTACTTCGATCGACAGGCCGCGCACATTTTTATAATCCATATCCAGCGGCAGCGTGGTTTGCTCGTGCTTGCGTTGGTGTTCGATTTCATCCGCTTGGCGATCGATATAACCGGCGTATTTCGCCTGGATTTCCAGCTGCTGCGCCACTTCGGAGTCGGTCACCGGCACACCCGCGCCGGGCAGAGACATCAGCGTGGCATAGCTCACTTCCGGGCGGCGCAATAATTCCAGCAGATTGGCTTCGCGCGTCAGCGTTTGTCCCAAGACATGCATGCTGATTTCCGCCGGCCAAGCTTCGGGGTGTAACCAAGTTTTCTTCAGGCGCTCCTGTTCGCGTGCGATGACTTCGCGTTTTTCTTCGAAACGGCGCCAACGCGTCTCGTCCACCAATCCCAGTTCACGGCCCACGGCGGTGAGACGTAAATCGGCGTTGTCTTCGCGCAGGCTCAATCGATATTCGGCGCGCGAGGTAAACATACGATAGGGCTCGGTCACGCCGCGCGTGATCAAATCATCCACCAGCACGCCGAGATAGGCTTGATCGCGCTGCGGCCACCAGGGTTTTAGTTGCTGTACGGCGCGCGCGGCATTGATGCCGGCGATTAAACCTTGCGCCGCGGCTTCTTCGTAACCGGTGGTGCCGTTGATTTGACCGGCGAAAAAAAGTCCGCAGATGGTTTTGGTTTCGAGCGTGGGCTGCAAATCACGCGGGTCGAAATAATCGTATTCGATCGCGTAACCGGGCCGCGTGATCACGGCGTTTTCGAATCCGCGAATCGAGCGCACCACTTCCCATTGCACGTCGAACGGCAAGCTGGTGGAAATGCCATTCGGATAAACTTCGTTGGTGCTTAGGCCTTCGGGCTCGACAAAAATTTGATGCCGGTCCTTGTCGGCAAAGCGCATCACCTTGTCTTCCACCGATGGACAATAACGCGGTCCCACGCCTTCGATCACACCGGTGTACATCGGCGAACGATCGAGACCGCGACGAATAATTTCGTGCGTGCCTTCGTTGGTGTAGGTGATGTGACACGCGACTTGGCGCGGATGTTCGCTGACATGGCCCATGAATGAAAACACCGGCGTCGGTGTATCGCCCGGTTGTGGTTCCAAGATGCTGTAATCGATCGTGCGTCCATCGAGACGCGGTGGCGTGCCGGTTTTTAAACGTCCCACGCGCAAAGGCAACTCACGCAAACGCGCCGCGAGCGCATTCGACGGCGGATCGCCGGCGCGCCCGCCCTGATAATTCGAAAGTCCGATGTGAATCTTGCCCCCCAAAAAAGTGCCGGTGGTAAGCACTACCGCGGCGGCGCGGAATTTAACGCCCATGGCGGTTACCACGCCGACCACGCGTTCGCCTTCGACGATTAAATCTTCTACGGTCTGTTGGAACAGCGTGAGGTTCGTTTGATTCTCCAACATCTCGCGCACCGCCGCGCGGTACAGCACGCGATCGGCCTGGGCGCGCGTGGCGCGCACCGCCGGGCCCTTGCGCGCGTTTAAAATGCGGAATTGAATACCGGCGCGATCGGTGGCGCGCGCCATGATACCGCCTAAGGCGTCGATTTCTTTGACCAGGTGGCCTTTGCCAATGCCGCCGATCGCGGGGTTGCACGACATCTGCCCCAGGGTTTCGATATTTTGCGTCAGCAATAAGGTTTTGGCGCCCAGGCGCGCGGCCGCGGCCGCGGCTTCGGTGCCGGCATGGCCGCCGCCAATGACGATGACATCAAATGTTTCAGGGTGCAGCATCTAAGGTTTGGCTGGGCAGGATAAATTCGGGCGTCGATAATAAGCCAGCGGCGTCTGAATTTCACCTTCCGGCGCCGACCGCGCTCGTCTATAACTGAAAGACGCAAACCTGTTTTATTGGCCCCGTCATCTCACTATGTCCGCGATAACCGAAAAATCCGCAAAACCCGCGCCTATTTTGGATGCGGTGATCCATCGCATTGGTCAGATTATCCTCGGTAAGGAGCAGCAAGTGCGCCTCGCCTTGGCCTGCTTGCTGGGACGCGGGCATTTGTT
>JACQBD010000114.1 GCA_016194665.1 Gammaproteobacteria bacterium | reverse complement strand
GTGCGTACCAGACGCGGCCCGCACCTTCACCAACCGAACGCGGCTTGAAGATGTTGGAAGCGCCACCGGCACCACAGATCACGGTCTTGGACTTGAAAACGTGATAGTTACCGGTACGAACGTTGAAACCCACGGCACCGGCGACACGGTTCTCTTTGGAATCGTCCATCAGCAGGTGAGTGACGCAGACGCGGTTGAACACCTTGTCGGCGGATTTCTTCGCGGCTTCGGCAACAATAGGCTTGTACGATTCACCGTGAATCATGATCTGCCAACGGCCTTCGCGCATGTAGGTGCCCTTCTTCGGGTCCCTCATCAGCGGCAGGCCCCACTCTTCAAACTGGTGCACCGTGGAGTCAACGTGGCGCGCCATGTCAAAGGCCAGATCCTCGCGCACCATGCCCATCAGATCCATACGCGCATAACGCACGTGATCTTCCGGATTGTTTTCGCCGAAGCGTGTGCCCATGTAGCAGTTGATCGCGTACAGACCCTGGGCTACTGCACCAGAACGGTCGATGTTGGCTTTTTCGGCAATGACGATTTTTTTGTTCTTGCCCCAATATCTGGCTTCGAACGCCGCACCCGTGCCGCCAAGGCCCGCGCCTGCAACGAGGATATCGATATTGTCTTCAACAATAGTCTTGTAGCCCATTAGTAGTACACCCCTTCTTTCAGTGACAAGCCATTGGATTGGAGGGTGTTTAAACCACCAGTGTCCATGCGCACATACTTTGGTTCGTTAAACAACAGTTGGCTGTTAACCATGTCTTTACCTGGTGCAGCGGCTTCAGCTAGTTTTGGAATTCCGGTACCCCAAGGCTTGGTCGTAATGGGTGCCAACAGCTCCAGATCTTTTTTGCCATTGCGGAACTTGATGTGCCAAGCGATCGTGCCTTTTTCTTCATCACGGTGCACGCGCACCGAGTGACCGAGCGGCGCAAAGTCGGCATAACCGCGCACGTCAATGGCGTGGTGCGGGCAGGCTTTCACGCAGGAATAACATTCCCAGCACATGTTGGGTTCAATGTTGTAAGCGCGACGCAGCGTTTTATCAATGTGCATGATGTCTGACGGGCAGATGTCGACGCACTGTCCGCAACCATCGCAACGAGTCATATATACGAATGTTGGCATGATGTTCTCTCTTTACTTAAAAGGTTAAATGCTTTGGTAATAGTTAAATCTTTTTTTAGTAGTGCTTCGCGGATTCGCGCCGGATGCCGGGCCCCATGTTGGGCGGGTTCTTGCCCATATAGGTCGGGATATCTGGAAACAGTTTTTGCACTTCAGGGCTCGACAGATCGTAATCAGGCGGCAAACCTTCTCGCGAGCCATCGGCAACGGTCACGCGCTTTTGGAAAGCGGCGGCGGGCTTGAAGAACATGTGCGCGAACTTCGACCAGTACACGCCACCGAACAGCGCGACGCCGGAGACGGCGAACAGAATCAGGAACAGAGTGGACCAGCCAGCGATGCCGTTGAACTGTGTGTAGGACCAGCTTAAAGCAAAGGTGGCGGTCGCGAGCAGAGACAGGATAAACAGATCGGCACGTTCCACGCGGTACCAAGGAAGACCTTCTGCCGAGACATCCACTCGGATAGAGAACCAGAACCAGTATCCACCGACGGCGAGCATGATTGCGCCAATATGCCAGAGTTGCGGCAGGATGGCGGGTGCGGGAGTGGCGGAGGTGGGGTATTTGAAAATCAGGATCGCAGTGGTCGCAACAAGAAGAACGGTGCCCCACATGGTCAGCAGGTGTGAAAGTCTGCGTTTAATATTTTTGAATTCGCCGGATGTCGCTACTTCGACCACCAGCACTTTAGTGGCAATGGCGATTTTTTCTCCCGCACCGACTTCACGCTTGGCGTTCTTCTTGGCTTTTTGCGCATTGAGGAAAAAGTATTTCGCGCTCTTCTTGTGCATCATATCGAGTATGGTTCCGATGACCACAAACGCGACCATCAAAACGACATACCCTTGCATGATGGCAGGGGATATATGCGCCGAAAGTTCGGCAAAGGGATTGCTCGTGAACATTTAGAATATCCTCATAATTGTTTACTTCAATTTAGTGGTCTAAAGATTAAATTTTTTTGCTGCTTCTGATGTAGCCTGTCGGCGAGCGCGCGCTCGCCTGGAATACTAGACAACCCCCAATGCAATTCAGATTTTATTCAATCAAGCGACATCGGAAAAAGAGTATTTATTTTTTGCGCTAACAACGAAAGCATAACCAACCGGAGCCGAATGTTACCAATACAACCCAGGCAAGAAAAGGGTTTGGTTGATAATTTTCATGCGTTTATCTCAACATCAGCAATGGTTTTTATACCGCACTCATCAGTCCGTTTTATCGCGACCACAACAGCAGTTTTACTATTTTTTATATGGCCATAAATCTCGGCGTTTTCTCGCGCCGTTCATCGCGCACCTTAGGCGAAAAGATCGGCTGGCATTGAGGTTTTGGCTGCGGCGGCGACGGCATGTTGTTAGCAGCAATCCGGTTCATGTGCGGCCAACACAAGCTGGGCAAAACAGGGCTGTTGCCCGGCCAAGACATACTTAATTATCGCGTTGGGTTGCATATCGTGCTCATCAGCGCACTCATGATTCCCTTCGTTTATTACACCGTGATCAGCACAGGCTGCCTACTCACACCGTTTTGGAATCACATCAACACCGAACTTAAAAGTCATTCCTCTTTCATCAGCAATGGTCCATCATGTCCAAGACCGATTTCGGATCATTTGTTGAGCTTAAGCGGAGTTTCGGTTCGGTAGACAAGGTCGGAAAATTTACAGTCTTCGACATTGGCGGCAACAAATTCAGGTTGATCGCAGCTATGCATTACAACCGCAAGAAAGTTTACATCCGGCACGTGCTCACGCACGTTGAATATGAGAGCGACAAGTGGAAGGAGTAATTATGCTCGCCCCTAAATTTGATCAAGTGATTCGCGATTACCGCCGTCTGCGTACGCTGGTGCCGCTGGCCACGCTGCGCACGAAAAAGGACTACGCACGCGCGGTCGAAATGCTGGATGCGATCCTTGATGAAATGGGAGAAGACGAAAGGCATCCCATGGCAGAATTGGCCGATGCAATTAGTGTCTTCATTGAGAAGTACGAGGCTGAGCATGTATCAATTCCTCCCGCCAAGCCCACAACCGTGCTGAAGTTTCTAATGCGCGAGCATGATTTGCGACAATCGGACCTTCCGGAGATCGGCAGTCAAGGTGTAGTTTCCGAAGTGTTAACAGGTAAGCGTGAGCTGAATACTCGGCAGATTAAACGACTAGCAAAGCGTTTCAATGTCTCGCCAGCGGTATTTGTTTAGTTCAAACTTAAATTTATTACTCTCGAATAATAATTTGGGGTTATCTTTGAAATAAAATATCCGGATCAGAGAGGAATTCTTTCTAACAATTTTTAGAAAGAATTCCTCTCTGATCCGGATTTTGTGTCTGCCGCCTCCGCTATTTCAATCCCATGACAACGATCTTTGCGGTTACCTTCGGGGTGGGCCAAATGTGCGAGGTCATGCCAACCGCTACGGCAACCCTTTGTCCGGCTCCGGTATCATATGTAATCAATCCACCGCCCATTGCACCACCCAGATCCCATTGAGCGAGCTTCGCGCCGTTCTCGCTGTTTAAAGCGAATAAGTTTCCGCCCATGTCGCCAAATAAAACGACATTGCCGGCGGTCGGTGTCACTCCTGCCATCACCGGATTAGGTGCCTTGAACTTCCAACGCTGCTTGCCGGAGACCGCGTCAATCGACGTTAACCAGCCTGCCCATTTGCTTTGTGGGTCTTGATGGCCGAAGCCATCTTTAGATGATCCAGTCCAAGGCTGCGCGCTCGCAACGGACTTGGTTTTGGCGTCATCGTCAATATGAACAGTGGAACACCAGTCAACTTGCCCCGCGATAATGGCATCATGTGCCACGTCATATGCCGGTCCATTCCATTCGGATCCGCCCTGACTGCCGGGGCAAAAGCGAACTCCTTTGGCCGACATGGGAGCCTTAGTGTTGAACTGCGTCGTCATGGGCAGACGATAAAGCCTGCGATCATTTTTCAGATCGTATGCGTAGATGAAACCGTCTTTGGGAGTGACGGCCATGATCTTAGTTCCGTTCTTCGAGGTTAACAGAACCGGTGCGGAAGATACGTCATAGTCGTGGAAGTCTTCCGGCACGATAGAGAAGTGGCGCTTATAATCACCCGTCCGCGCATCAAGCACGACAACCGAACCGGCGTAGAGGTTGGAACCCTTTCGAAGTCCCTTGATAAAATCCGGGGCTGGATTTCCGCCAGGAACGTAAAGCTCGCCCTTAGCCGTATCCAGAGAATAGGACGTCCACGCGCCGCCACCCGTGATCTCAACACCTGGGGCATTCTTCCATGTTGAGGCCGGTGCCGCTCCCTTACCTTGCGGACCGCGTTCAGGATCGCCTGGTACTTTTGGGACAAGGTAAAATTCCCATACGATCTTGCCGGTCGCGGCTTCGAGCGCGTACATCCGGCCCTTTACGCCACGGTTGTCACCACCCGCGCTGCCGATAAAAACCAAACCGTTCCACGTAATGGGGGCGGACGGCGTAGACTCGCCCTTATCCATGTCGGCGACTGCTGTGTCCCAAAGACGCGCGCCAGTTTTTTCATCGTAAGCGTAGACATGGCCGTTACGGGAGCCGCGGAACACTCGCCCATCAGCCACGGCAACGCCGCGTTGTGAACCGAGGTAGCTATTTGGAAAGTCCTCATGCGCGCGCCAATTGAGCTTACACGTGTTGGGATTGATCGAGATCGTGTCATGCTCTGTAGTTGCCAGAAGAGCGCCATTGACTTCGACAAGCCCCGACTGAAACGCGGTCATCTCACCCGTATCGAACGTGCAGAGAACTTTTAATTTCGAAGCGTTAGCTGTATCAATCGACGTTAGTGTCGAAAAACGTTCGGATGTTAGCGTGCGGTTGTAGCTTGGCCAATCCGCCGCGGACTCGGCATCAGCGACTGAAGCGAATGAGATTGCCAAAGCCAGTGCTGCCACGCCATTAATCGTCGTCTTTGCATAGCGCCTGTGCGAATCGCAGCGAAGGCTGCCGACCGCTACGGCGATGGGATATTGCTTCATATCGATCTCCTGTAAATATCAGATAAGATAAATAGTTGGCAGACAAGCTAGGCGCGCTTGGCATCTACGCTGAATGCACCAGCGCCATGAACATAGAGCATCAGCAGCCCGCCAGCCATGGCGAAGTTTTTCATGAACATGATCATTTGCATCTGGTCGCCAAAGTTGCGATGGAAAATCACCGCGCCGACGATGCAGAACGCCGCCAGAGCCAACGCGGCCCAACGCGTAAAGAGCCCGGCAATCAGCGCCAGCCCGCCACCGATCTCCAGGGCGATTACCAGCGGCAGCAAGTCGTCGGGCACGCCCATGGAAACCATGTAGCCCTGCGTGCCGGCGTAACCGGCACCGAGCTTGCCGAAACCGGATAGCAGAAAAATATGCGCGAGCAGAATCCGTGCAATTAATACAATGGCATTGTTCATGACTTCCTCCTGTTGGTTGATAGGTAATGTTGGTTTGGACGTTTGAATCAGGCATGCAGAAGTTTGAAGCCGATCTGCGGCCCCATATTCAACACATATCCGAGTTGAATGTTCAAGTACGCAAACGGCTCAAGCAAACGCGCATTGCGCAGCGGTCCGGCATCAACGGCATCGAATCCGATATCACGCGCAAGACCTAACGCGTCTTCCTTGGCGTGCGCGTCGTCGCCCGCCACGAACGCCGTCAGTTCCTGGTTGCGCAAGTGGCCGGTGTCCATATGCTGGGCGAATACGGTGTTGAAGGCTTTCACCACGTGGGCCTGGGGTACTTTCTTCTGAAGTTCTTCCGCGCCGCTGGTGTTAAAGCCAAGCACAAGCTGCATTTCGGCGCCCAGCGCGTTGGTCGCGTCAATGACTGTTTTGCCTTCAAGCGCTGGGCCGATAGCGGCAAGCGTGGCGTCGATCGCTCCAAAGGGCACCGCAAGTATTACTTCGCTCGCCCACGTCGCCACCTCGCGTATCGCGGCAGGATCGTTCCCGACTGCGCGCACTTCGTGACCGGCGCGCTTCAACCCGTGCGCCAGTGCGCCGCCGACATTGCCGTTACCGATGATGCCAATTTTCTTTGCTTTCATGTCTGTTCTCCGTAAATTTAGATTTAGGTTGTTGAGCGCGGCGCTACTTTCCGAGCCCGATCTGTTTCATGAACTCCTGGTTGTCCCAGAAAAGTTCATCATCATTTCGCTTTGAGTTAGAGATTCACTTTGCATCACGGCGCTACTATTACACTGTTGTGATAATCGAACTAGATAAGCATAATGTTCATCTATGTTGCGTAATTCGCACCAATGGACTTGAACCAGCTTTCGTTGTTTATTGCCGTGGCGCAAGCCACCAGCTTTGCCGCCGCGGCGAAAAAGCTTGAGCTGCCGCGATCTTCCGTGAGCCGGGGTGTCGCAGCACTGGAGCGCTCGCTGAGCGTTCAGCTGTTCAGCCGCACCACTCGCCGGGTGGCGCTGACCACGGCTGGCGCGGCACTGTACGCCAAGGTGGCGCCGCAGCTGACTGCGCTTCAGGAATCGCTCGATACGTTACCGGAAAATGAAGAACAAGCTTCGGGGGAACTGCGTCTGACAGCGCCGAACGACATCGGCACTTTCCTTCTGCCTAACATTCTCGCAGGTTTCTCGATGCGGTATCCCGCTGTGCGCGTGGACTTACGGTTGACGAATCGAATGGTCGACCTCGTGGCCGAAGGCTTCGATGCGGCGATACGCGCCGCGACTGGGAAACTGGCGGACTCCACGCTCATCGCGCGGCGGCTAAGTGAAATAGAAAGACAAGTATTCGCCGCGCCTTCGTACCTGGCGCGCGCTGGCGCCCTGCGCACGCCGGCCGACGCCGCCAATCATCAATGGGTAATGTTCCGCGACGCCAAATTGCCCGCGCCACTACCGAAGCCCAAACTCAGCCCAAGTATTGTGGGTGACGATATTCTTTTTGTGCGCGAGGCGGTGAGTTCGGGAATGGGATTGGCTGTGCTGCCCACGTTCACGGTTCGAGAGCACGTCGTCGCCGGCAAAATGGTGCGTGTACTGCCGCGCCTGTCCTTCAGGCTTGGCGCGATCTATCTTATGTATTCCAAGGCCCAGCATGTCCCACGGAAAGTGACAGCCCTGCGCGACTACCTCGTCGAGTACTTTGAAGCCCATCCACTCGCCAGCAAGTCACGGTAGCGCCTGATTACACTGCCTGCTGAACTAACGGTGGATCATGTCTTCAGCGTGATCGACTGGAATTTCAGGTGCTGCATCAACTCGCGCAGGATCAGAAGCGTGGCGGCAAATGTTGTGCTGGTTGGTAATCCTTCGCGCGATGCCGGTCTGCCAAGCGTTACCGCCGCCAGCCGCTCAAAGCTTCGTTCAACGCTATCGAGACTGAGGGTCATCTCGGCGCTCTCGGGCACACCCGCGATAAGCGCGATTTCGCGGATACTGGCATCCGCCGTGAAAAGCTGGGAACGGTTTTTCATCATTGCCCGCGCGCGGATCACTTCATCCTCCACGGCGGTAATCGCGTTTTCCATTTCGTGCGGTGCTGGCGGAACATGTTTGAAATACTCTCGCGCTGTTTTCTGCGAACCGATTTCGAGCACCAAGGTCGCCCCCGGCTCGGAACCGCTCCCGGCGGCAAGTGCGGTTTGTTCCATGCCGATGTGCAACACCGTGATTGATATTCCCGCTGAAACGCTGAATTTTATGGTGGAGTAACGCTGACGGATTTCAGTTTCGGTATTCGGCATGGGTTCTTAACTGAATATGACGGTCTTTATGATAGCCGGTTAACTTCAATGCGGAGAAGCGACCATTAAATTAAAGGGACCAGACTCGATATACTCAACATCCAATATTGAGTTTGGTTCTAGACGGGCATACAAATAATAAAAATGAAAGTGACAGATTTATTTTACTTTCAGAAAAACTGAGCCAGAGAACAATTTCCGCTAATACTTAGAAAAAATTGTTCTCTGACCCTATTTTCTGTGACAGGAATAATATGAAATCGCTAGGCAAAAAACCACAAGGCGCACGACTCGAACGCATCAAAGCTTCGCCGCTCTGGGTGGGTGATCAATTCCGCAACGTGCACCCGATCATCCCAGGCTTGCGCGATCCGAACGCGTCGATGCCGACACTGCGCGAATTTCTTTGTGGCGGCGAGCGGCGTGTGCCGCGTGGGCCGTTGCCGTCGATGAATCCGCTTGAAGCCTGGAGCAAGTCATCCGCCAGCGGGCTGCGCGCTACGTGGCTCGGCCATTCCACGGTGTTAATCGAGATCGACGGCGTGCGCGTGCTCACCGATCCGGTGTGGGGACCGCGTGCGTCGCCGTCGCGGCTCGCGGGCCCCAAGCGCTTTCAGCCTGTGCCCATTTCTCTGCGCGCGCTGCCGCCGATTGATCTCGTGGTGGTATCGCACGATCATTACGACCATCTCGACTATCCCACCATTCGCGAACTCGCCAAACGTAACGTGCCGTTCGTGACCTCGCTCGGCGTCGGCGCGCATCTCGAAGCCTGGGGCGTGGAAGCTAAGCGCATCGTCGAGCTTGATTGGTGGGAATCGCACAGCTTGCCAAACACCGGGCTCACGGTAATCGCCGCGCCGTCGCAGCATTTTTCCGGACGCGGGCTGCATGGGCGCAACACCACTTTGTGGTCCTCGCTCGTCATCCGTTCGCCACGGCATGCGGTGTTCTTCAGCGGCGATACCGGCCTGACGACGGAATATCAAACGATTCGCGAACGACTTGGGCCGTTCGATCTGGTGATGTTGGAAGTGGGCGCGTTTCATCCTGCTTGGGGCGACATTCACCTCGGACCGGAGAACGCACTCAAAGCGCTGGCGCTGCTCGGCGGCGGTCCGTTTCTACCGATACATTGGGGCACGTTCAGTTTGGCGATGCACGCGTGGGATCAGCCTGCCGAGAGATTGTTGGAGTTAGCGCCGCAAGCGGGTGCGCAACTGCTGATGCCGCGTCTCGGTGAAGCGGTTGAACCGGCGCATGTGCAAGACGTTGAGCCGTGGTGGCGGGTTGTCGATATGAGTCCGCGGAAGCCGGAGCTTGATGTGCAGGAAGAGACAAAGCTGCCGAAGGCGATGTCGTGGCCGATCGATTAAGCTTAAACATATTTAGATAGGCGCTTAGGAAGCGGCAATGAATGGACGACGATTGATAGCCATTTAAAAATGGCAGATAAAATATTTACACTAACAGCAATCATTATGGCCAGTGCAGGAGACCTCCCATGAAATTCCAGGTTCGTCGGATAGCTGATATTTTTTCAGCCATCAATATGTTTGATCCGAAAAATTTAATAGTCGGGGTTATAAGCTGCATCTTGGTCGGTTGTGCAACCAAAGACGTTTCAAGTGACTTTTCATTATCAGCCGATTCGAAAACCGGTCTCTTAATAGGATCTTTAAAATATACTGGCCATGTATCCGGCTACAGAGTTTATTTCAAAGGATTGAGCAACGCCGAGAAAGGCTACTTTGAAGCTGGCTCAAGTAATCTTTCCTTTTTCTCCACGCGTTACGATTTTCCGGACTTGGGGGGCAAATTACAGGTGACTGAATTAACGCCGGGCGATTATGAAATTAATGCGTGGGGAGTTCAAAGCGGAGTGGCGCACGTTAGTCAAACACAACCTTTTAGCATCAAGTTCAAAATTGAAGCTGGCAAAGCGACATATATAGGTTCATTTCTGTTTACCGAAACTCGTTCCTTAGGAGCGACTGTTACGGGAGTCAAAGTGGATTTTTCTGATGCATTCGACGAAGACGTGAAAGTATTACGTCGCCTGTATCCTAAGCTGGTCTTGACCGATGTTTATAGAGGGGTAGAGCCGCACTTAAAAAAAGAGAACATCGGCGGAGCAAGTAGCGTGTATATCAATATAGCGCCGCTTTTGTTGCCGGTAGCGCACTGATAAATGGAGTGTTGCTGCGCAACGCTTGGTGGGTTACGCAAAATGCGTTAACCCACCTTACATTGATAAAAAAATATGGTTACTTGCCGGCGACGGTGAGGGCGGATGTGTCCACGCTCTTCACGCCATCCACTTTGGCCGCGACGTCCTTCACGTGATCGATGGCGTCTTCGTTTGCCAGCGTACCTTTAAGAACTACCACGCCATGAGTCGTCTTCACGTTCACGTCGAAGCCTTTGCTGATGCTGTCAGCGAGCAGCTCGGATTTCACTTTAGTGGTAATCCAGCTATCGGATACGGCGCGCTTTGAGTCGGTGCCAGCTTTGCTGCTCTGGGGAGTTTTCAAATTGTTGTCGACGCTCTTGACGTCTTCGACCGACTTGGCCAGCGTTCCTGCCGTAGACTTTGCTTTTGAGCTGGTCGCGGTGCCTTCGAGTGTGACCACGCCGTTGGTGGTAGTGACGCTGATATCGGATTTCTTGAGGCGGTCATCGCCCATCAGCTTGCTCTTTACTTTAGCGGTGATGGCTGTGTCGCTGACCGCGGCGCCGATGCCGTCGCTATGCGCCTTGGGCGCGGAGTCATCATCAGAAGCAGCATATGCCGTACCGATGCCCAGTCCGACAATGAGACCAGCGGCGATGACTGTGTTGCGAAAAGAAGTTTTACCGAACGAGCTTGTATTCATGTTATTTCTCCGATTTGTTGTATGTACGTTTATGTAATGTGGGTTATGAATGTCAAAGGATGTCGTAGTGAGTAGCAATCGATTTCATGGCGACCTCCGACGAATAACAGTTAAATTTTGCGAAACCGCCCGGCGCCGTCGAAAAACTCGTTGTGTCATTATTTATGTATTACGCACGCCGGCTTTTGAAGCAGCGCTAGTTTCCTCGCTAGCGCCATAACTGTCGGTACGATACCGCACAAAAGAATCGCGTTGAAATTAAGCAGCGTTTCCGTTGGCGGACGCACGGAATAGTGCGGAAAACGCCAGGATGATACAGCTAAGATTTTCTCATCAGCTCATTTAAATATAATTTTGCTTGATCGAGTTATTCCTGCGCACATAGGCGAACTATTTCGTTAAAAAAATAAAAATGAATAAACAATACGATCTCATCGCCATCGGCACCGGAACGGGCGCATCCGGCGTCGCTTCACGTTGCCGCGCGGCTGGTTGGAGCGTAGCGGTGATCGATCATTTGCCCTTCGGCGGCACCTGCGCGCTGCGCGGTTGCGATCCCAAGAAAGTACTCGTCGGCGCGGCGGAGGTCATCGATCATTTTCAGCGCATGCATGGCAACGGCATCGTCGGAGACGAGCCGAGCATCGCTTGGAAAGAACTCATTCGTTTCAAGCGTAAGTTTACCGACCCAGTATCCTTGATGAAGGAGGCAAGCTTCGCAAAAAACGGCATCGATGCTTATCATGGCCGCGCTAAATTTCGCGGACATCGTTTGGTCGATGTGGAAGGAAAGGTGCTCGAAGGACGCTTTATTTTGATTGCCGTCGGCGCGGTGCCGATGCCACTCGGCATTCCAGGCGAAGAGCACATCATCGACAGCACGGAATTTCTCGAACTACAGCGCCTACCGCGGAAAATTATTTTTATCGGCGGTGGTTTTATCGCCGCGGAGTTTGCGCATATCGCGGCGCGCGCAGGCGTGCGGGTGAAAGTGTTGCAAAAGGGCGAGCGCATGCTCACGGCATTTGATCCCGATCTCGTCGGTTGGCTTATGGAAAAATTCCACGAAATCGGCATCGATGCGCGCACCAACACCCAGGTAACGGCCATCGAAAAAAATCGCGAGGGCATCTCGGTTCGCGTTTCATCGAATGGCGAAAATAAAACTTTCAAGACCGACATGGTGGTGCACGCGGCCGGCCGGGTTCCCGATCTGGCGCCGCTCGATCTAGCCGCGGCCGGCATAGAGAGCGATAACGGCCGGCTCAAGTTGAATGAGTTTTTACAGAGCGTATCCAATCCCGCAGTTTTTGCAGTGGGCGACGCCGCCATGAACGGCCCACCGTTAACGCCGGTCGCCAGTCACGATGCGAAAATAGTCGCCGCCAACATGCTGCAAGGCAATCATCAAAAACCGAATTATCTCGGTGTGCCGAGTGTCGCCTTCACCATTCCGCCGATTGCTTCGGTCGGCCTTGGTGAGATGCAGGCGCGCGAGAAAGGAATCAAGTTTCGGATGCAATGCAAGAAGGCGTCGGATTGGTACACGGCGCGGCGTGTCGGCGAAAAAATTTACGGATTCAAAGTGCTGGTCGAAGACGCAAGCAACCGCATTGTCGGCGCGCACCTGATTGGACCGCAGGTAGATGAGATGATTAATATCTTTGCTTTAGCGATTCGAAAGGGGCTCACCGCCGAAGATTTGAAGACGGCGATATTCGTACATCCCAGCGGCGCCTCTGACATTGCATATATGGTTTGACTCTGAAGATGAAATTCGTTTACGAGCTAACGCTACCGCCATTTTTCATCGACTGCTGCGTTAACGTGTTTAGTTTGGCGAATAAGTCAGGAGCGGATGACTCGTGACTGTATTGCACAATGCCGCATGCAAGGGTGAGAGCGGGAAGGGGTTGGTCGTCGGGCGCGCCGATTCGCAGCAAGCGCGCGGCGTCGAGCAAATGCTGACAAAAAATTCGTCCGCCATCGGCAGTGGTGTTCGGCAAAATCGCCAGAAAGCGACGGTTGTTGTCGCACACGAGTAAATCGGTGGTGCGCGCTCGGTCGAGCAGCAATTGTCCTACCGCCGCCAACATCTGATCGCCGGCGATGCTGCCGAATTCGCGATTGATCTCATCGAACTTGTCGATCGCCAGCATCGCCAGCGTAAGCGGCGCGCGATCGAAGTTATTGCGCCTAAGCAGTCGCGGCAGCATCGTCATTAGCCAGTTCTCATTATGTAATTGCGTCAGCTCATCGGTATAACCGCGGCGTTGATGCAAGGCTGCGAGTGCGCGCGCGCCGACATTCAGGCAGTTGTCGCCGCGCAGATAAGCGGCGAATAGGGCGTTAACATTGCAGGCAAAGGCATGCGAGCGGCGCGCGAACTCATCTAATTGCGGCAATCGTAACACCAGCACGCGCGCGGCTTCGGTGGCGATGATGGCGATTTCAGTCGGCTGACGTAGCAGCGCCCAGGATAATCCCACGGATTGCCCGGCATCGACAATTCCGCGCGGTCGTTTTTCTTTGCGGTCGGCGTACATGCGCAATTCGCCGGCGATAACAAAAAATATTCTGTCGCTCAATTGTCCCGCCGCTTGCAACACGCTGCCGGGCGCGGCATCGATCATGCAAGTTTGTGCGGCGAATAGCGCAAGATCGGCGCCGCCTACACCGCGAAACAAATCGACCCGCGCCAAATCAGGCGCGCTAGCCGTTGTCGTCACTACGCCGCCGGCCGCGCGCACCGTTGTCGCGTCGGTGTGTCGTTGTTCATCGCCGGCGAAATCGAGGTCGATCTGCGCCAGGTCAACGGTCTCCAACGGCGTGGCGACATCGTCGATGGCGGATAAATTATCTGTGCCGGAAATTTTCGACACGCGCTGGCTAATAGGAGTTGGTTTAGTTCTCATTGGCCTAGCGACCCGTGATCACGGCTTTGGGCGGTGAGTCGGCGGCTGGCTGTGAGTTTTGGAATGTCGCTGGTTGATCTTCGCTGGACTTATCTGTCTCCTTGTCGCCGGAAATACGCTGCAGACTCAGCTCCATCTTGGGACGGCCGTCTTCGCTCGCGCGGCGCTTGCTGTTGAGTTTCACGTTGAGTTTGAATTCACTTACCGAATCGGCGTTGCGCATCGCATCTTCGTAGCTAACTTCGCCGGCTTCATAAAGATCGAACAAGGCTTGATCGAAAGTTTGCATGCCCGCTTCCTTGGATTTGGACATGGAATCTTTAAGGCCGTGAACCTCGCCTTTGAAGATTAAATCGGAAACCATCGGCGTATTCAGCAAGATCTCAATCGCCGCGCGTCGGCCCTTGCCGTTGGTGCGCGGCACCAGGCGTTGCGATACCACGGCTTTTAAATTGAGCGACAAATCCATGAGCAATTGCGCGCGGCGTTCTTCGGGAAAAAAATTGATAATACGGTCGAGCGCTTGGTTGGCGCTGTTGGCGTGCAGTGTCGCCATGCAAAGATGGCCGGTTTCGGCGAAAGCGACGGCGTATTCCATGGTGTCGCGATCGCGGATTTCGCCGATGAGAATAACATCCGGAGCTTGGCGCAAAGTATTTTTCAAGGCCGCGAACCAGTTGTTGGTATCGGTGCCGATTTCGCGGTGCGTAACAAGGCAGTTCTTGTTTTTGTGCACGTACTCCACCGGGTCTTCGATGGTGATGATGTGACCGTAACTGTTCTCGTTGCGATGGTCGATCATCGCCGCCAGCGAGGTGGACTTGCCCGAGCCGGTGCCGCCCACCAGAATCACGAGGCCGCGCCTGGTCAGCGTCACGTCCTTCAATACCGGCGGCAACTTGAGGTCTTCGAATTTCGGAATCTGGGTGGTGATGGTGCGCAGCACCAT
>JACQBD010000113.1 GCA_016194665.1 Gammaproteobacteria bacterium | reverse complement strand
TAATACAATAAAACCTAAATTTTTCATTTACAGGATTTCATGATGGCGATACGCGCATCATAGCGCGTTGCGCGCACGATGGAATAATCAGTGCTTAGAAATTTTTCAGACGTCGAGCATGAGTTTGCGCGGCTTGCGCATGCCGGCGATTTTGCACGCCTGCTGTCCGTAACCGTAGGGAAAAAGTTCGTAGAGAAATTTGCGCGTGCCTTTTTCTTTGCCGAAATGCTTACTCAGCTCCTTGAGCACATAGCGCGCTTCCGGAACTTGGCCGTGGCTGTCAAAGTGCTCGCGCACATAGCGCACTACCGCCCAGCGTTCTTCGCTCAATTCGAGATTTTCGCCTTGGGCGATGTAACGCGCCAAGGGTTCGTTCCAATCGTGTGGATCGAGCAGAAAACCTTCTTCATCGGTTTCGTATTGCTTGCCGTCGAGTTCGAGCGCCATGCCTACCTCCAAGAAAAATTTACCGCGATTGTGAATAGTCACAGCCCTACTGAAGCCGCCTATTACTACTTGTAGGCCGATGGGGGTAAATAAGGAATATTGCTTTGTTGCTATCTCTTTTGGGTAACAAACCGGTTTACACGCTAATAGCTTCAGGCATGACGTATTTCACGCATGGGCAAGTGCTGATCGCTGGAAAATAGCTTTATTTTTTGCGCGATCAGTTCGGCGCCGGCCGGATGACTGAAAAAATAACCTTGCGCCATGTCGCAGCCGAGGGATTTCAACATCAGGTAAGTTTCGCGATCTTCAACGCCTTCGGCGATTACTTGCAGTCCCAGATTGTGTCCCAGATCGAGCGTGGAGCGGACGATCGCCAGATTGCTCGGATTACTGATCAGATCGATAACGAAAGATTTATCGATTTTCACGGCCTGGACCGGGAGTTTCTGCAGATAGGCGAGCGACGAATAGCCGGTGCCGAAATCATCGATGGAAAGGCGGATCTCCATTTGATTCAGCTCGGTCAGTACCTTTAAGGCGCGCACCGGGTCGGCCATGATCGCGGTTTCGGTGATTTCGAATTCGATATATTTTGAATCGATGCCGAAGTTTTGCATGCTGGCGGCGACTTGCGTTGGAAAATTTAAATCCTGCAGGGTGCGCGCCGAAAGATTAATGGCGATAGCCAACTTCAAGCCATCACGTAACCAGCGCTGATGTTGTTGGATCGCCGCTTCGAGTACGCGGAAGGTTAAGGGATTGATCAGCCCGCAACGTTCCGCCAACGGAATGAATGTGTCGGGGAACAATAAACCTAGCGTCGGATGCGGCCAGCGCACCAAAGCTTCTACGCCCGTCACTTCTCCCGTTGCTAAATGAATCTTCGGTTGATAATGGACGGTCAACTCGTCGGCTTCGATGGCTTGGCGCAAATTGGCCGTGAGCACCAAACGGTCGGCACTGTGCGGGTCATGCGTCGAATCGTAAATCGCGTAGCCGCTGTTGGCGCGTTTTGCGGCGTACATGGCGATGTCGGCGAATTTAATCAGCGCCGTGGGGTCTTGACCGTGCTGCGGAAATAAAGCAATGCCGATACTGGTTTCGATATGCAGTTTGTGCTGATCGACAATCACCGTCGGTTCAATCGCCTTGAGAATTTTGTTAATGACAGAGACCGCCGTCGCGGTGCTCACACTCGGCAACACCATGGCAAACTCATCGCCGCCAAAACGCGCTACGGTGTCGGATTTGCGCACCAGATTTTGCAAGCGCGCCGCTACTTCCTGTAATACCGAATCGCCGACGTGATGACCGAGGGTGTCGTTGATTTCTTTGAAGCGATCCAAATCCATCATCAGCACCGCTACCGACGTTTGTTCGCGCTCGGCTTCCTGTAGGGCTAAACGCAAGCGCTCGTGCAAAACCAGGCGATTAGGGAGATTGGTCATGGAATCGTGCATCGCTTGATGCTGAATCGTGACCTCCTGATGTTTGCGCTCGGTGATATCGGAGAGCGAACCGCTCATTCTAATCGCTTTCCCTTCGCTATCGCGCGATACCTTGCCGCGCATTAGCACCCAAATATATTTCCCGGTGTTTTTTTGCAGACGATGTTCGAGAAAAAGCGATTCGTCGCTGGCAAGCAAAACCCTATCGACGGCGGCCCTGACCATTTTGTAATCATCCGCATGGATGCGCTCGAACCACGTGGAAATTTTATTTTGAAATGTCGGATCGTCGGCTTCGATCTCGAGCATTTCCCGCCAGCGCGGTGAAAAATAGGCTTCATCGCGGGCAATGTCCCAATCCCAAATACCATCGTTACTTCCCGCCACCGCCAGCGCGAACCGTTGGTTGCTGGTTTCGATGATGCCGATGTGTTCTTGAATTTTTGCCGTCATTTGATCGAAGGCGCGGCCGACTTCGGCGACTTCGTCTTTGCCCGTCAAGCCGGCCTTGGTTTGCAAATCGCCGCCGGCAAAACGCTGCGCCGCGACGGCTAGAATTTCCAAGCGGCGTGTCAATAAATAGCCCATCAAAGTTCCGACCACGGCGATGATTGCCATGCCGCCGATGGCGATGGTTATACCCAGATTGCGCGCATCTTTAATGGAGTCGAACATTTTGGCGTTGGAAGCGTTGCCGCCAGAACTCGGTCTCGGTGTTTTGTAGCGGTGGCACCGGTTGTCCCAGCCAACTTAGGTCGGTGCTGGCGACGACGACGTTACGATGATCGGACACGAACGCATGGCTCACACCGCCGACGTACGGCACCGATCGGATATAAGGCAGGAGTTCGGAAAATTCTTCCGCCAACAAAGCATTGCGGCTTATTTCAGCCGCGGCGTTGAGCGTCGCTTCTTCGTGGGCTAATTGTTGATTGCGGCTGGCTTGCACCGCGAGCGCCAGCGTTTGCCACAATACCAGGGCCATCATCACTGCTTCGAGAATAAAAATCGTGGCGGCGATGCGGTAACGCAGTGAAGAGAGCCGCAGCGCCATTTTTTTATTCCTTATCGAGTTCCGCCGGAAATCGGCGAACCGCGTTGTACTCGGCATCGTGCGCCGGCACTAAGCGCATATTATTTAATTTAATAAATTCGCGGCCTACCTCGGAAGTTCCCGGCCACGATGTCAAAGTCTTCAGCAGCAAATCGCGTTTGTCTTTCGGCACGCGGCGATGCACGACGAACAATGTATTCGGAATACTCGGCGTTTCGAACAAAGTACGAAAACGTTGGCCCCAGGTACTTTCGAATATATGTACCGCACGCGGCGACGACACGCATGCGCTGACTGCTTTAACCACAACCAATTGCAAACAAGAATCGAGCGATTTGGTGTATTGCAGCGTTAGATCGCGTTTTAAATCGAAGCCGGCTTCCTTGAGCGCTTTTTTGGCCATACGCGAAGTGGCGGCGGTAATGGGAGGCAGAGCGAGCGTCGCCCCTTTTAGATCCTGTAAATGTTGCAGCGCGCTATCGGATAACACCATGATATTGGCGCGCAACGGATCTTCGAAACGCGCCAGCGGCAAATAATGATAGCTGTCATGCGCCAGAACGTAATCGAAAGGTTGCACCACCGCGAAATCATAAGTTTCGCGACTGAGCTCTTGGCGAAATTCATCAAACGTCGGTTTGGTGCGAAAGTGCACCGGCTGTCCCAGAGTTTGCGCCAACTCCGCCGCCACCGGCGAAAAAACTTTATCGATCTGGCCGACGGCGATCATGGGGAAGGCGCCGAATTTGTACGCGGGTGAATTATTGGTTTCCGCGGCAGGTACAGGAAACGGCAAAGTAACAGCGACAAACCAGCCCGCTGCATACACCAGACGTTTTACCGCGCGCTTAAAGAAAGGCATGCCGGCACTCCCCTTTCATTGTTATTTCTATGCTGAAATCTTGCTCGCTCTTCTTATTTATTATAAGAGCAAGTTCTATGCCTGCGACTCCTAAACCCAAATTTAACCGGTTAATTTCAGCGGATTTTTCGGATCGACGCCGTCCATGAACTGTTTCTTCCGATCCATGTTAGTGGTCTGGTAAACCTTGCCGATCCAATTGTCGATCACCGCCTCGGCGGTGTCGTGCCAAGTGTTATCGAGGCTGCCGACGATAAGCGACTCCGGCAAATCGGGAATCGATTTGCCCTTGGTCTTGGCCGCGAGAATACGTTCGCGGTGTTCCAGCAAAATTGCTTGAATATGGAGCGCGAAATAATTTTCCGGCAAAGGCGGATAGTCGGCGCTGGCCCCTTGAGTGAAGCGCAACACTTCGCGTTTGTATTCTTTGAACAGACTGACGGTGTCGTATTCGGGGTGGCCTTGAAAGAACACGATGCGAAAACCGTCCTCGCTGGTGGCCAAGTGCACGCCCGCGAGTTCGCTTTCGACCAAGATGCGCAATTTGGCGGATTCGAATTGTTCGCGATCGATCTGATTGAAACGCGAGTGCGGTACGTCGAAACGCGTGTTCACGTCCGCGACCAAGGGATGTTTGCGATCGACCACGCGATGCGAGTACACGCCCCAGCGCTTGAAGCCCAACGGCCGGCGCTTTTTGGCGTAACGAAATTGCAACACCGCGTGCGTCGTCAGGCAGGAACATAAAGTCGACGCCACGTTGTCATACGCCCAATCGATTACTTTAATGAGCGGCTTCCAAAATGGCTCAAGCGACAAATCCGGCTGTGTCACGTTGGCGCCGGTGATGATCAGCGCGTCCAGACCTTGCTCTTTAATCTGCTCGAAGCTTTCGTAGTATTGCGCCACGTGCGCCTGCGCGTCGGCGCCGCGGTTGAGTTCCTTGAGCGTGAACGGATGCATGTAGAACTGCGCGATCTGATTCGATTCGCCGACCAGACGAAAAAATTGCCGCTCGGTCGCCGCCAGCGCCGCATCCGGCATCATGTTCAGCAAGCCGATGTGCATCTCGCGAATGTCTTGGTGAATCGCGGCATCGCGCGACACCACGACTTCGCCTTCCTGTTTCAGGCGCTCGAAGGTGGGTAGCTTGGAGTTAGCGACTAGCGGCATTGTTGTATTAATTTCTTTTTAGATCCCCTCACCCTAACCCTCTCCCTGTGGGAGAGGGTATTGTGCGGCTCAACGAGCTTTCTCCATCCCCCTCAGGGGGAGGGCAGGGGTGAGGGGATTTAAGCAATGTATAAATACGTTCAAGTACTGAATCCATGTTACTGAGTATTTCATGATTCCAGAATCTTACGACTCTATATCCTAAAGATTCGAGATAACAGCTGCGCTTTTCATCTTGGTCGAAGCAAACTGCATGTTGACCGCCGTCTGCTTCGACGATCAACTTCGGATCAAAGCATACAAAATCTACTATATACGGACCAATCATTTCCTGCCGCCGAAACTTAAATCCAGAGAGCTGCCGGTCACGCAAACGCTTCCATAATATTCGCTCCGCTTTGGTTTTGCTGCTTCCGCAAGATTCTCACTAGGTGTTTCATAAAATTTATGTTTGGCGTTCCAAAACTTTTTCCACCAAGCGCAGAAAACCGGCTTCGTCGCGCGCTTCCTTAAGCTCGTCGGTGGTCAGCGTGTAGCCGTGTTGATCGGCGATCGCCTGATAGCGCGGGATGCGCGAATAAAACAGGCGCGGAAACATCCAGCGCACGAAGTCGTCGGGATTGATTTGCGCGACGTAGGCCAGACCCTTGTCGCGCAAATAAATTTCCAGCTGCTCGTCCAGAAACGCCGCGCGATAGTAAAGCGGCTTAGGATCTTCTTCGGCGCGATGAATTAATTCCTGTTCGTCTTTTTCCGTGGCTTTGATATACAGGATCAGCGTGTGCTCGGCGAGAATTTTCAAAGTCGCGGCGTCGTCGAGCTCGCACAGCGAACCGCCGGCGTCGTTGACAAAATGCCGGTAGCCGTAAATCTCCTGTGCCTTATCGATGAAATCGGGCACGTCGCGCATCGCCGCGATCTCGGCGCTGTGGTGCAATTCTTGGCGGTGTTTAAATTCTTGCAGGCCGAGGCCGCCTTGTTCGGGATTGCCCAACTTACCCAAGAAGCTCGACACCGGTTGCAGATTATCCACGGTAATATTGTTGCGGATATAAATGGAATCCGAGCGCAATAGATCGCGCAGGAACGGCACCTGCATCGCTTGCTGTTTGATGTGATCCAGAATCGGCTCATCGAGATAACAAGTGCCGATGCGGTAATCGCCGGAATAATGAAACCAGTTCTTACGCCGCAGCCGCGTCGCCAGGCGCGTCTTACCGACCCCGGACATGCCGAGCAGGGTGATGCACTTGTTGTCCCAGGCTTTGAATTCTTTGGCGCTTAGTTTCATTTTCGCTGTAAATTTAGGATTTCCGTTATTGTCAGGACCTATTGTATGACAGGATCGGCGCCATCGCTGGCGACAGCGAGGCCTTGTTCTTGTCTCGTCTTATCCCCTGTGCGCCGCTATAATAACCGCTCTTTCGTGACGTTAGCCATAAATCTCCATGACCGGAATTATCCCGATCCGCCTCACCGGCAAGGTGAAAATCACCCCCGAGAACAAATGCAGTTTCTGCAAAGGTTCCACCTGCTGTACTTATTTCACGCATCACATCGACGCGCCGCGCTCGATGGAAGATTTCGATTTGCTGTTATGGCAGATCTCGCACAGCAATACTCAGGTCTATAAAGACGAAGACGGCTGGTTTTTATTGATGAACAGCAGTTGTCTGCATCTACAGCCGGGCGGGCTGTGTGGTATATATGAAAACCGCCCGCAAATTTGCCGCGAACATTCGAACGACGGTTGTGAATTCGAAGGCCCGTGTGGCGAAGAAGATTTCGAACTTTTCTTCCCCGGCTACGACGCCTTGCTGGCCTATTGCCGCAAGCGCTTTAAGAATTGGGATGCACGTTTGCGCAAATTAGCCAGCGGTAAAAAATGATCCGCCGGCGACGCTCGTGGCCTTATTTCAGTGCATTATTGGCCGTGAGATCAAGAGATATTTTGAGATGCGGAGTCTTGTCTATCCTTATGCAACGGTTAAAGATTCCAGCAGCCAAAAAGTAAAAATTGGCGGAACCGGCAAACACATCGGCGTGGACATCAGTTTTTAATTTTTAAAATTCTTAATCGCGGCGTGAGGCCGCGGCCGATCAATAAAAAGATTTTTCATTCCCCGGTCGGTTACGGAAACGTTTATAGATCCACTGGTATTGTTCCGGCAGTTCGCGCACGCAATGCTCGACCATGGCGTTGACCACCGCCGCCGAAGACTCGATATCGCCCTGATGGATCTCATCCGGCGCCGCCAGAAAATGCAGGTGGTAGCCATGGCCCCCGGGCAAACGTTCGGCGTAACTGAACACCACCGGCGCGCCGGTTTTAATCGCTAGGCGCGATAACAACACCATCGTACTGGTGTTAATACCGAAAAACGGCGCAAACACGCTGCCGCTGCCCGCCGCCGGAACTTGATCCGGCAGGATACCTACGATATCACCGCGCTCCAAGGCTTTGTAAAGCGCGCGAATGCCGGTTTTGTCTGCCGCCACCAGACGCGCTCCGAAACGTTCGCGCGCGCTGCGCATTAATTTTCCCATCTGCGACATCGGCGGCTCGCGGTACATGCTGGTCATCGGGTGATGCAACGAGTTCCACATGCCGACCATCTCCCACGCGCCGAGATGCGGCGCCGCGAGAATGACGCCTTTTTTTTGGCTCAAGGCCTTCTTTAAAATATCTTCGCCGCTGACGCGTCGCACCAGCCGGCGTATGCTGCGGTCGCTGCGCGTCCATAAAGCGCCGATCTCGGTGAAGAATTTCCCCAATTCAATCATGTTGCGGCGTAACAAACGCCGGCGTGTCGCCGGACGCATTTCCGGAAAGCATAGTTCCAAGTTGATGTACGCAGTGTCGCGGCGCTTGTTGGGAATGACCACAAACAGCCAGCCGATCGCCGCGCCCACGGCGTGCGCCAGCGGCAGCGGTAAAATCGTGAACAAATGGAAAAACGATTTGAGAAAATGCGTGCGCATCGGCGTTAGGGCAGCAGCTCGCGGAAACTGCGGATGGCGCGAAATTCGCCCACGTCTTTTTCCGGCAATTTGGAATCCGGTTTGTAAACTGCGAGCAATTGACCGATGCCGTATTGTTTAGCGGAGCGCAATACCGGCAAGCTGTCGTCGATCAGCAACGCCGATTCTTTTTGGAAAGCTTGCACCTTTTGCATTTTATCCCAGAAATCCAAATGTTCTTTCGGCAATCCTATATCGTGCGAGCACACCACCGCGTCGAAATGACCGGCCAAGGGCGTACGCCGGAATTTGATGCTGAGAGTTTTGCCATGAGCGTTGGTGACCAACACGATGCGTTTTTTAAGCGCGCGCACCGCCGCCAAAAAATCCAGCACGTGCGGATGCACCGCGATCAGATGTTCTACTTCTTCCTTAAGCTGCGGGATATCGAGTTTGAGCTCGCGGCTCCAATAATCCACGCAGTACCAATTGAGCGTGCCTTCGGCGCGCTTGTAGCGCGCCAGTACTTCGGTTTTGGCGGCGTCCAGCGGCAAGGCGTTTTTTTCCGCGTAACGCCGCGGTACGTGCTCGAGCCAGAAATGGTTGTCGTAGTGCAAGTCGAGCAAGGTGCCGTCAAGATCGAGCAACAGCGTATCGAGTTGGTTCCAGGCGATCATCGTTAAATAAGGAATGTATCGGCGATTGGCGGTGGGGCGGCATTATACCCGGATTGCCGCGCGCGACAGCACGCCCGTGACGGCGCGCGTTAAAACCGTTAACCTTTCATTCACTGCATGTCCACGAACCGCAAACCCACGATTACCGGCACTGAAATTATTGCGCATACGCGCCTTTTCAAGGTGGAGCAGGTCGGTCTGCGTTTCTCCAATGGTTGCGAAGTCAGCTACGAGCGTTTACGCAGTTCGCCCAACGGCGCGGTGCTGGTGGTGCCGCTGTTGGACGACGCCACGGTATTGTTGATTCGCGAATACGCTGCGGGCATCGAGCGCTACGAGCTGGCCTTGCCCAAGGGCCGCATCGAAGACGGCGAGTCGATTCTAGCGGCGGCCAATCGCGAGATTATGGAGGAGGTGGGTTACGGCGCGCGTCAGCTTACGCATGTGAAATCGGTGAGTTTGGCGCCGGGTTACTTCAGTCACGTCACGCACATCGTGTTGGCGCGCGATCTTTATCCCGAGCGCCGCGCAGGCGACGAACCCGAAGCTATCGAAGTCGTGCCGTGGCCGCTTAAGCGCTTGGCCGAACTTTGCGTTCACGAGGAATGCACCGAAGCGCGCTCGATCGCCGCGCTGTTCATGGTGCGCGAGCAATTAATGGGAGAACACGGATGACAAATTTCAATCCCGCCAATTATGTCAACACCGTGAACGCCATCGCGCGCGCCGCCGGTGTGCGCATCCTCGAAATTTATGAGCGCGAATTCAAAGTGGAGCAAAAAGCCGATCGTTCGCCGCTGACCGAAGCCGATCGCGCCGCGCATGAGCTTATCAGCGCGCAGCTGAATGCACTCACGCCCAACATTCCGGTGCTATCCGAAGAATCGGCGGAGATCGATTATGCAACGCGCGCCGCGTGGCCGCGATTTTGGTTGGTCGATCCGCTCGACGGCACCAAGGAATTTATCAATCGTAACGGCGAATTCACGGTGAACATCGCCTTGATCGAAGATCGCCGCGCGGTGCTGGGCGTGGTGTACGTGCCGGTAACGCGGGTCATGTATTTTGCCGGCGATGGCCTGGGCGCGTTCAAACAACTCGGCGAAAGCGCGGCGATACCCATACGTGTACGCCGTTATGCCGGCAAGCAACCTATCGTCGTCGCGAGCCGTTCGCATGCGGGGCCGGAAACCGAAGCGTTTTTAAAAAGTTTGGGTGAGCACCATGTCATCAGCATGGGCAGCGCGCTTAAGCTGTGCCTGGTGGCGGAAGGCGCGGCCGATGTTTATCCGCGTCTCGGGCCGACCATGGAATGGGACACGGCCGCGGCGCAATGCGTGGTCGAGGCCGCCGGCGGACGCGTAACCGATATGCAGCGTCAGGCGCTGGCGTATAACAAATCGTCTTTGCTCAATCCGTGGTTTCTGGTGAGCGGCGCCGGCGATTACGATTGGTACCGTCACCTGCCCGCCGCATAAATGGCCGCGGCAATAACCGAGCCTCTTTATCTTTGCATCGACCAAGGCGGGCACGCCAGCCGCGCGCTGGTGTTCGATACGCGCGGCGGGTTACGCGCCAGTTCGGTTTGCGCAGTCGCCACCCGTTTCCCGCAGCCGGATTGGGTCGAGCACGATCCGCAAGAGCTGGTGAGCTCTTTGCAAACCGCGATCACGCAAACGTTGACGTCGCTCGGCGACGATGCGCAACGCATCGTCAGCGCAGGGATCGCGACGCAGCGTTCCAGTATTGTCTGTTGGGATAAATTTACCGGCGTGGCGCTGTCGCCCGCGATCAGTTGGCAAGACCGACGCGCGCATAAGTGGCTTGAGCAGTTTTCTCCGCAAGCCGCTGACATCCAACAACGCACCGGCCTGCGGCTGTCGGCGCATTATGGCGCATCGAAAATGCGTTGGTGTTTGGATCATCTGCCGGCGGTGACAGCGGCTTACCACGCCCAACGTTTAGCCATCGGCCCGCTCGCTAGTTTTCTATTGTTTCGCTTGCTGGATGAAAAACCACTGCTCGTTGACCCAGCCAATGCCGCGCGCAGTTTGTTGTACAACCTTGAGCGCGGCGAATGGGATGCCGAGTTGCTGAAACTTTTCGGCATCGCCGTGGAAATACTTCCGGCCTGCGTGCCTACCCGTTATGACTACGGCATGCTCAGCGTCAACCAGCGGCGCATCCCATTAACTATCATGACCGGCGATCAGTCGGCGGCTTTGTTCACTCTCGGCGCGCCGCGGCTGCAACTTGCTTACATCAATATAGGTACCGGTGCTTTTATCCAGCGTGTTTTCGCGCAGCCCGCACAGGCGGCGGGATTACTCAGCGGCGTCGTTTATCGAGATGCCGAACGTTCGGTCTACGTTTTGGAAGGCACGGTGAACGGCGCCGGCGCGGCGCTGAAATGGGCGGAACAAGCATGGGGTTTGCAAAACATCGAGAGACTATTGCCACAGTGGTTGGCGCGCGCTGACGACGTGCCGCTGTTTCTCAATGGCGTCGCGGGTCTGGGCGCGCCGTTTTGGAAGGCGCAATTCACTTCACGTTTGGTCGGCGCAGGCGACGCATGGGAAAGAGCGGTGGCAGTGGTGGAGTCCATAGTTTTTTTATTACACACCAACTTTGAGCTGATGCAAAAAATTTCGCCGCGCATGACAGGGATTTTTATCAGCGGCGGCCTCGCGCGTTACGACGGTTTATGTCAACGCTTAGCGGATTTAAACGGCGCACCGGTAGAGCGAGCGGCAGAACACGAAGCCACGGCGCGCGGCACGGCGTATCTATTGGCAGCCGCACCGCCAGAATGGGAAGCGCAAGCCGTCGAACAATTTCAGCCGCGCGCGAATCGTAAACTCGACGACCGTTATCGGCATTGGCATTCAGCAATGCGCGCGGCGCTGACGACTGATTGATTTACGCCTATGTACTTGGCCAATAACGCGCCTTTATACGCGCGCAATAAGCCGCGAGATTGGGCAGCGATTCGGCGTGCGCCTTGAGCGGCGAATGCGTCGGCGCCCACAAAAGATTGGCCAAGAAAGCGTAAGCAGCGGCGTCGAGCGAAGTCGGCTGCGTGCCCATGAAGAACGCTTTATCGCCGAGGAAATTCGCCAGCGCGCTGATGTCGGTTTTGCCGATATGATAAATTTCTTGCGGCGTGTGCCGGCCCATGCCATGGCCGTGCATGGCTTTAAGTACTTTTTTACGGATCATCCCGGTGATCCAGGGCCGGATAAGCGCCGGTATAAAATTAAAGTAGGCGGCGCGCGTGACGCGCCAGTTTTCTTCCACGCCCCAACGCGCATACAGCATGCTCCAGTATAAATTTTCTTCCAGCAAGCGGCGCATGGCCAGCGCCACCGCCCGTTCCGCGGGCGCGAGATGGGCGTCCAACTTGTCGCCGTAGGTTTGTTGCAAGTATTCGAGAATAAATCCGGAGTCCGGAATGATTTTGCCGTTATCCTCGATGACGGGAAATTTTCCTTTCGGTGCTTTGCGAATATCCGCGTTCGACGCGAATTGATAGGGCAGGCCGGTCATGCGCAGATAAGTTTCGACCTTCATGCAAAACGGACTGCCGTTGGGCAGGCCCCATACCGGCGGGAATTGATAAAGCGTAATCATCTTGGCGTCTCCGTTATTTTTAGTTAATGTTGGGCGCGTTCCACGCGCCATTGTAAAGTGTTTTCAGGTGGCCTGGTCCGGCGGCGTATTTTCACAAACACGCCGTAAATAATCTTGCAGCGTCTTGCCCGGTTCAGGTCTGAAGTTTTCGACTAAGGACTGCACGTCATGCATGCGATCCAAACGAAAATCGCGAAAGTCATGGCGCAGTTCGCACCACGCTCCCAAGGTCCATTTACCGCCCCAGTAAAACAGCCCGAGCGGACGCACCTGGCGTGCGGATGGCGCGCCGTCGGCGCGCGTGTAGCCGAAGCCGACTTTACGTTGCGCGTGGAGCGCGCCGCGCAGCGTCGCCATGGCGGCGGTGACCGCCGGCGGCACGTGGAAATCCGGCACGAACAGGCGTTGCTCGACGGTATTTTTTTTAAGCCGCGGCGGCAGCGCCGCTTCGATTTTGGCGAGCGCGTTGTCCGCGGCCAGCCCTAAGCTTTTGTCGGCCCAACTCTGTACCACACGTGTGCCAAGCGTCAGCGCTTCCAATTCTTCCGCGGTGAACATCAACGGCGGTATCTGATAACCGCTGCGCAGAATGTAACCGACGCCGGCTTCGCCGTCGATCGGCACGCCGCAAGCCATCAGGTCTTGAATATCGCGATACACCGTGCGCTCGGAAATCTCCAGCGCCGTCGCCAGGCGTTGCGCGGTCGTCACTTTGCCGTGCCCCAGCAGCAGCAGAATTTGAAACAAACGATCGGCGCGGCGCATGCGCGGAGTAGCGGGCTGTTGGCTGAATGTGCCGGGCGCTTATTTTTTCCGATAAATCCAGCCGACCGTAGCGCCCATGAGGACGTATTCGACGACGCCGGCGCAGAACCAGTAGACCGCGAGCACGCCTGGGATCGGCAGCACCGTGTAAAGAGTGAGGCAGAAATTCGCCGCTAGGAACACGCCCATGTACAAACCATAGCGCGCGCCTTGGGCTGCGCCGGCTTTGAGTTTTTCGTAACCTTGCGCATAGATCAGCGTGAACACCGCGGCGGAGATCGCATACGCCAGCCAGAACAGCCAAATCATCCGCTGCATTTCCGGCGCCGGGCGCCACAGCGCGGCGGTTTGCACGTATAGATCTTTTAACAGCACGTCGTTGACAATGAACTCCAGAACGAACAGCACGACGAAAGCGGCCAATGTCGCCAAGGACCAGCGTTTGATATCCATGTCTCCTCCTTATGTTGAGATGATGATGTTATGTGTTATGCGCAAACACGCTGAGTTCGGAAAAGTGCTCCATTCTGACACTATTCGCGTCGATGCAGGAACCGTACGCGGCGCTCACCGGGTCGTGCATGAATTTCGCCTCGACGCGCTTGGCCGCGGCCACATTTTCCCACAGCGCCAGATCCGCCCAGATGGAACCGTCGGCGTCCACGTCCATGCGCAGCAGCCGCCTTTCGATAAAGCCGGGTTCGTTTTTCAGGAATTCGCTATCGAAACGACGCGAGGCGGCGAGGAAGGCCTCCACCTCAACGTCTTTCTTCAAACGAAAGCTTACGAATTCGATGCATACGCGATTGGTCTTATTCATTTCAATTCTCCTAAGGAGCTTCTGATTAATTTCTCGTCCTGAGTCCTGCGACTCGCCGTTCGGTTTGAGTCTGTCGAAGACGCAACGGCTTATTGTTTGTAGGGTGGGCATCGCCCACCAACGCGGCTTAACTGACGATATGGCGGTGGGCGGTGCCCACCCTACATTTATCTTTTTTGAGGCAAGTTCTAGTTAGAGCTTAACGCACGGCTCCTGACAGCATGGTGTCAGGAATGATTACGCACCGCGCGCGCAGGCGCGGTGGCGAAAGCAGGAAACGACGTGATCGTTCACGATGCCGGTCGCTTGCAGGTGCGCGTAGACGATGGTCGAACCGACGAAGCGGAAGCCGCGTTTTTTGAGATCGGCGCTCACGGCGTCGGATAAGGCGGTGCGCGCCGGCACATTTTTCAACGACGCCCAACGATTGACGATCGGTCGGCCGTCGACGAAGCGCCAGATATATTTATCGAAACTGCCGAATTCTTTTTGCACCGCCAGAAACGCGCGCGCGTTGCTCACAGCGGATTCGATCTTGAGGCGGTTGCGCACGATGCCGGGATCGCGCATGAGCCGTTTGATTTTCGCGGCGTCGTAACGCGCCACGCGGCGCGGATCGAAGCCGTCGAACGCGGCGCGATAATTCTCGCGCTTGCGCAGAATCGTGATCCAACTCAACCCCGCCTGCGCGCCTTCCAAAATCAGAAACTCGAACAGGCGCCGGTCGTCGTGCACCGGTACGCCCCATTCTTGGTCGTGATAGCGCCGGTAAAGCGGATCGTTGCCGGCCCATGGGCAGCGCGGTTTCACGGCGTCCGCCAGCGCCGCGCGCAATTCGGTCTTGAGCGCCGCCGGCAATTTATTCCAATGCACGTCGCGCAACGCGCCGTGCCAGGCATAAACGAAGTTAAGATTCACCGGATAGCCCTGAGCTTTGAGAATTCGATAGGCGTTTAGCGGATCGAACCGCTGCATATCTTTTTTAGTGTGAATGCCGATTGTATGCAACCAGCGCGCGGTGTGGATGCCGATATTCTTAAGGCCGCCTAATTCGCAAGCTTTAGTTGTTGATATCATGGTTAACGCTGGCAGTTTAGGCTGTCCTTTGAAGATACCGTTGCCGCTGCGGCTTCGGAAAATGTTCAATGGCATAGCGCAACATGGTGCGCGGCATGCGATCACGATGCCGAGTAAGAAAACCTTCCAAGCATGCACGGTCACGCTTGCCGACTTCGCGCAGCATCCAGCCGACCGCTTTGTGAATCAGATCGTGCTCGTCGCGCAACAAGCTAGCGGCGAGCTTCAGTGTTTCGGCGAAGCGTCCGCGCCGGATAAAATGGAACGTAGCGAGCACGGCGATGCGTCGTTCCCACAGATTCGCCGAGCGCGCTAGCCGCCATAGCAGGCGTTTATCCTGATCCGCCAAAAAACCGCCGACGATGTGTTCCGCCGAGCTGTCCACCAAATCCCAGTTGTTGATATGGCGCACGTTGCGCAAATATTTACGGTGAATGCGCCGCCGCAAACTAGCATCGCCGCGTCGATATTGGTCTACCAAAATCAGCAAAGCCAGCAAGCGTTGTTCATGCCAGGGAGAACGCAACAAAGCGTTCACGTCATGCAAGGACAAGTCACGGTATTGTTTAACCAGCGTGCGCAGCGTTGGAACGGTGATGCCGAGAAACCGGTCGCCAGCGGCGTAATCACCGGCGCCGGTTTTAAAAAAGCGCCGATGCAGTTGAGCGCGCCGCGGGTTGGCGCTGTGTTTCAAGGACCGGCGCAGCGCGGCCAGCGTTTGCGTATGGTTAGTGGGCATGGAGTAAGAATCTTTCGCTGGAGGCGGACAATAGCCTAATTTATACGTCACCGTGTTGAAAGCGCTCGCGCGCGTAAGCGACGAACGCCGCGGTTTGCGCGGCCGCGGATCGAATTTGTTTTTCAGCGACGATTTTGCGCCAAAAAAATCCGAGTGGTCCCCAGGTTTGGATAGTAACGCGGATAGTGGTTCGCCGGCCTGATTGAATAAATTCGTGAACGGTGCGCATTTTGGCCAGCGGCAGCTGTGCCACATCCACGAAGCGTGCTGGCGTTTGAAATTCCTCGATAAATATTTTTATCCGCGGGCCGCCTCGCGGCTTGAGAATAAAACCAGCGCCGACTTGGGCTGCGCCGTCCATGCGTGTGAACTCAAGATCTACGTCCCATTTGTTCCAGCTGTCGACGTCAGCGATGGTCGCGAACAAGTTAGCAGCCGGAACATCGGTTGTCGTTATGTATTGCGCTTGCCACATTTTTATTGAAAGAAGTAGTGGATCGAGAAGCCCAGCCTACACCGCGGCTCCTGACAGCGTGGTGTCAGGATGATTCTGATTGCCAGGGGATATTGCTAAATACTCCTGGCAGCTGCAGGTTTGACAAGTATACAGACCTGTCTGTATCATGCCTGTCATGACTTCCCGTAAGCCTATTTCGCTCACCCCCCGCGATCGAATACTCGAAACCGCCAGCCGCTTGTTTTATCGAAACGGGATCCGCGCGGTCGGCGTCGACAGCATCATTGCTGAAGCCGACGTCGCCAAGATGACGTTTTACAAGCATTTCAAGTCCAAGGATTTGCTGGTGCTGGAGTTTTTAAAACGCCGCGATGCCGCCTGGCGCGCTTGGTTTGAAGCGGCGTTGTCGCGGCTGGCGCCTAAGGTCGAGGACCGTCCGTTGGCGATATTCGATGCGCTGGCAGAACGTTTTTCGAGTAAAGAATTCCGTGGCTGCGCTTTCATTAACACCATGGTGGAAATGGCCGATGGCGATCATGTCGCGCATCAAGCCGCGGCCGAACATAAACAAAAGGTTCAGCAAATAGTGGGCGCATTATTATCCGCAGCCGGCGTGAAGAAGCCGGAAGCGTTGGCCCAGGCGTTTTTATTATTAATGGACGGCGCGATTGTTACCGCCGTGCGAGAAAGAAAACCCGGCTCAGCCAAGGCGGCGAAAAAGGTTGCGGCAACTTTGCTTTCGACATACAAACTTCAGGAGAAATAATTTTATGACTCGCATCGCTTCTATCGATCCCACCACCGCCGTGGGCCGCGCTAAAGAACTTCTCGACACCACCAAAGCCCAGCTGGGGCGCGTGCCCAACTTGTATAGTTCCATGGCGCAATCGCCCGCGGCGCTCGACGGTTATCTGGCATTTCGCGGCGCTTTGGGGAAAGGCGTGTTGAACAGCGCCATGCGCGAACGCATCGCGCTTTTAACGGCGGCTATTAACGACTGCGGTTATTGCGTGTCAGCGCATACGTTTCGCGGCGCTAAGCTCGGTTTGTCGATAGACGAACTCAGCGCCACACAAAAAAGCCAAGCGCCAGATCCAAAGAATGCCGCGGCCTTACAGTTTGTCGATACGCTATTGCAACATCGCGGACTCATTGCCGATGACGATTTTGCCAAAATGAAAGCGCACGGTTGGTCGAATGAAGAAATCGGCGAAATCATCGCGCACGTGGCGCTCAACGTGTTCTCGAATTATTTTAATCACGTGGCTAGTCCGGCATTGGATTTTCCGGCGGCAGCGATAATCAGGTAAGAGAGCGGTGCTATCCATGAAAATTCCCGCACGTTACAGCAATGTATTATTTGGCGGTATATTATCGGTGATTATGGTTACGATAATTTCAGGCACGGTGGTGCTGGTGACGCAAGGTGTCGACTCGAAGTTTTTAGTTCATTGGGCAAAGGGTTTTGGTACAGCCTGGCCGATTGCATTCCCCACGGTGTTGGTGGTAGCGCCGTGGGTTCGCAAAATCGTCGCTAAATTGACCGCGAATAATCTTTAAAGCGCGTCTCGATCTGGCTAGCGCGGCCAGATCGAGCGCTTGAATTTATTTCACCAAGCCTTCCGCTTTGAGCGCTTCCTTTACCGCGGGGCGCGCTGCTATTCGGCCTAAATAAGCGCCGAGAGTGGAAAACGACGAGATGTCTACCCCGACCAGTTTGCCCCAGCCGGCGACGGTGAAGAGATAGGCATCGGCGACAGTGAAATTGTCGCCCATGAGAAAGGTTTTGCCTTCGAGCTGTTGATTAATCCACCCGAATCGCTCGCCCAGCTTGGCGCGCGCGACCGTTTTGGCTTCTTCGGGCATGGCCTTGTTGAACAAGATGCTAAAGCCCTTATGCAATTCACTGGTGATGAAGTTCAACCATTCTTGCAGACGGTAACGCGCCATGCTGCCGTTGGCCGGCGCCAGATTTTTTGCCGAGGCTTGATCGGCGATGTATTGCACGATGGCCGGGCCTTCGCTTAAACGTTCGCCGTTGTCCAATGTCAGCAGCGGTACATAGCCTTTGGGATTGATCTGGCGATAGTCGCCGCCGTCTTCGGTTTTGCCGGCCGCCAGATTTACTTTGATCAGTTCAATCGGAATGCCGGCTTCGCGCGCGACGATGTGCGGTGACAACGAGCAAGCGCCTGGCGAATAATAAAGTTTCATGTTTAATCTCCTTGTTGTTAGTGTTGAAGTTTTTCGACTGGTTGATTGTGACTGGAGGAGATTAACAGCTTGAAGTTACATTTGTATACCACATAACCATAGGTTATCAAAAATTGTAGTATCTCTCCGGTAACCGAAAAAAGCGCGCAATGGCACAGCGTATTGCGCCGCATGGCGCACAAATGCTTCTACGCCGCTGATTTAAACTTGGTGAATAACCGGTTAGTTTGATAGTGTTTTAGTGCGATGTGAATAGATTGGGATGCATCGATCATACGGCGCAATACGCTGCGCTATTGCGCCCTACTGTAAGGAGCATATAGCTAGCAGTCGCCAAAACAAGGCGGCCGCATCGCACCGACTGTTGGAAGCCAGCCACAAACAATTGCGGTCTCTAATCGCTTACCGCAGAATGCATTCCATGGCGCTACGCTTACGCAAAAATAAATCCCCACCACCGCTGTGCCCGTTGAGCGAATGCATGACATTGTTGGGCGGCGCGTGGACGCCGAATGTGATTTGGTATTTGAGCGCCGGTCCGCGGCGTTTTGGCGAGTTGCGCACCGACATTCCGCGCATTTCCGCGAAGGTGCTAAGCGCGCGTCTGCGCGAACTCGAAGGCCAGGGTGTGATTACGCGCAGCGTCGTGGCCACGTCGCCGCCTTCGGTTGAATACGCGCTGACTGAACTGGGGCGCGAGTTGATTCCGGCGATCAATGCCATCGTCGCGGTGGGTTCAAAGCTTAAAAGAAAGCGCTCTTAGGGCGTGACATTTATCGATTTAATTGCTCTTTGTAAATATCCGGACGATGTATCTCCATGAAAATTTCCGGATGCTTGAGCGGCGTGAAACCGAATTTTGCATACAGCTCGTGCGCATTGCGCGTGGCCAGCGACCAGCGTCGTAGACCTTGCAAATCGGGATGGCGCAAAATATTTTCCACGAGCCACGCCGCCAATCCGCGGCCGCGAAAGGCTTCGAGTATGAATACGTCGGCGAGATAGGCGAAGCTAGCGTAGTCGCTGATAACGCGGGCAAAACCAATTTGACGCCGCTCTTCGTAAACACCGAAGCAAAGTGAATTTTGTATCGCCTTGGCGAGCAAGGCGCGCGAAATATTTTCCGACCAATACGCGGTCCGCAGAAAACCGTGAATCACATCGAGATCCAATTCCGCTGGATTGGTGCTGAGGCGAAATTCATTTCTAATTAATTCCATAACATCCTTTCGAGCCTAGCCGCGTTTGGCGTAAGATGGCGCCATGCAAAATCATTACAACAAAAATACTCAGCGTCAAACTATCTCGGTCTCTATGCGCGACAGCTATCCTCAGCGCATTGTTTGTCTCACCGAGGAAACTACCGAGACGTTATATTTGTTCGAAGAAGACTGGCGCATCGTCGGTATTTCCGGTTTCACGGTGCGTCCATCGCGGGCGCGCAAGGAAAAACCTAAAGTCAGCGCCTTCACCAGCGCCAATTTAGATAAGATTCTGGAATTGAAACCGGATTTAGTCTTGGGATTTTCCGATCTGCAAGCCGATATTGCGCGCGAATTGATTCGCGCCGGCATTGAAGTGCATGTCTTCAACCAGCGCGATGTCGCCGGAATTTTGCGCATGCTGCGTACGCTCGGCGCGTTGATTGGTGTGCTGGATAAAGCTGAACGGTTAGCTCAGCAGTTGACGCAAAGTTTGCAAGCGATTCGCACACAAGCGCAAAAGTTGCCGCGCCGACCGCGAATTTATTTCGAGGAATGGGATGAACCGATGATTTCCGGTATTCGCTGGGTATCGGAGTTGATCGACATCGCCGGCGGCGACGATTGTTTCCCAGAGCTGGCGCGCGAATCGCTAGCCAAGAATCGTATTATCATCGATCCCGCCGAAGTCGTGCGGCGCGCGCCGGATATTATTATCGGCTCTTGGTGCGGCAAGAAATTCCGTCCGGAAAAAGTTTGCGCGCGCTCAGGTTGGGAGCGAACCCCGGCCGTCGCCAACGGTCAGTTGTTTGAAATTAAATCGCCGCTGATTTTACAGCCTGGTCCCGCGGCCTTGACCGATGGCGTGAACGAATTGGCGCGCATCGTTGGTCAGTGGACGCTTGCTAAGGCCGCTCGAAACTGAGCGAGGCCCAGGCGCTTTCCCATTGCGCGCCGGCGCCGGCCGGCGCCGGAATCATGTGCACGGAAGTTACTAACCAAGTGCCCGGCCGATTGAAATCAAAATGCACGCGCCCATTTTTGTCGGTACGGGCTTTGAGTTTTTCCAATGGCGCGGCTTTATTAAAAGCCACCACCAGCGATCCCGCGAGGGGATGATTTTCGTAGAGTAAGCGAAACGGAATGTGCTTGGCCTGAACGTAAGGACTTTTTTCCGCCATCAGTTCAATTCGGAAACCCAGTAAACGATCCGGTGATGTATCGGGGCTTTTAGCCATCACCAGCGACTTCGCGCAGCGATAATAGTTTTCGACAATTTTTCCGCTGGCCGATTTATTTTTTTTAGCCAGCGCCAGATTGCGTTCTAGACCTTCCTTTAACAGGTATTTTTCAAATTCGTCCAGAGTGTCGAAAGTGACGGAAAATTGCGTGCTGCGATAGCCGATGACTGTTAAGCCCGGTGTAGCAATGGGAACGATACCCGCCGGATCATCGCCGGGTGAACCGGGAACGGGTTTTTCACCTTGCGAGCCAACGTATACATAGCGCTGAAACCATTCTGGAATAAACGGCGCCGAATCGCCTTTGAAATCCATGCCGACGTAAAGATGAATTGGAACTTTATCGCCGAGCGCCGGCCGAAAGCGTTCGGGTTCGATCCAAAAATCGTGCGCTTGCGCGGTTCCGACCCAGAAAATAAAACTCCAACGCCAAACGCAAAACATACCGGCGATAAGGCGGTTTGCAGTAAACTGACGGTGTTTGGTAAAAATCATAATGAGACTTGATGTGTGATAATACAAAATGGTCGAAGCATCATAACTTACTCGCCGCAGCACACAAAATTTTTTAAGTGAATCCATGATGAAAAATAATTTTTACCGTACTTGCTGGGTGCTCGCGGTTTTACTATGGCCCGTGAGTGTATTGGCGCATGAGATTCGCCCGGCGATTGTGACGCTGACATTTAAAACGGACGGTCATTATCTTGCCGACATCAGTACCAACATGGAAGCGGTATTGGCTGGCGTTAGTCCCAAGCATGCGGATACGAATGAATCGCCGAATGCACGCAGTTATAATCAACTGCGAGAATTGCCGTCGCCGCAACTTCAAGTTCGCATCCAAGAATATCTAAAAACTTATCTCTCCGGCATCAACATAGAATTTGACGGTGTTAGGGATTTTCCAACGTTGAATTCAATGGAGGTCCCGGAAGTGGGCGATCTGCAACGTGCGCGCATAAGCGTGTTGCATCTCGCCGGAAAAATTCCCCACGGCGCGCGTGAGTTCCGTTGGACTTATGCGCCGGAATTCGGCGCCAGCGTCTTGCGTCAGCAACGCGAGGGCGCTGCAGGCATGGACGCGAAATGGTTGAAAGAGGGCACCCGCAGCGAGCCGTATAATTTGCAAACCGGCGCCAAGGAAATTTCGCGCGCAGAAGTGATGCGGCAATACACCGTACTCGGCTTTACGCATATATTACCCAAAGGCTTGGATCATATTTTATTCGTGCTCGGTTTATTTCTATTGAGCGTGAAATGGCGTCCGCTGCTGGTACAGGTCACGTCCTTCACCGTGGCGCATACGATTACCTTAGGCCTTTCGATTTATGGAATTATTTCACTGTCGCCCAAGATCGTGGAGCCGCTGATTGCGGCTTCCATCGTTTATGTGGCGGTGGAAAACATGGTCACTACGGAATTAAAACCGTGGCGCCCGTTTGTCGTGTTCGGTTTCGGTTTATTGCACGGCCTGGGTTTCGCCGGCGTGCTCGCTGAAATCGGTTTGCCGCGCGCGGAATTTCTCACCGCCTTGTTGACGTTTAATCTGGGCGTGGAACTCGGTCAGTTGACGATAATTACCGGGGCTTTTTTCTTGATCGGTGTGTGGTGGAAGGATAAGAGCTGGTATCACGCGCGCGTGGTGCGGCCGCTATCGATGATCATCGCCGCTATTGCATTTTATTGGACGCTGCAGCGGATATTCGGCTGGTAGAATTAGCCGGCGCGCTGTTGTTGTAAGTCAGAATTATTATGCCGGCGCGCCGCCGTAACGCGGCGTTCGGATTGCTGCCACGACGTTCGATTATTGCGCCGTTCGTGGCGCGCGCGATAGGTGCATTCGCGCACTGAAATTTGACGGCCATGCAAATGCGCCCCGTTTAAATCGGCGATAGCTTTTTTCGCCGCCTGATCCGGCACCAAGTAAACGTGACCGTAACCCAAAGGCAGGTTGGTGGCGGCATCGCGAACGATGAGAGTGTTGATAATGGTGCCGTAGCCGTCGAACGCCTGCCGCAAATTTTCAGCGGTGACACTGGCGGCAAGCTTGCCTACAAAAATATTCATTCCCCGTTTTCCCTTATTTCCTAGCGCTTTGCCGCGCTTTTTTTAGCATTCTGAATAAAGCCGAACGCGCTGACAAGGTATATTTAGCACACTTTGAAAAAGTGCTTTCGCAGCAAAGGCTTCGCTGGCAATGTCGATGCAGTTTACCGAGCTGGAAATGAGATTTCTTGATTATTAGCGGATTAACATTTGGTTAAGCCGAAAGCATGATATGCGCGGTATTGGCCCGAGTCGTTGTCGCGGGTAGCGAAGTTTTAAGCCGCTGCATTACTTTAGTCGCCGTGGCGCGATAGCCGGTAAGCTTGCCGCCGTAAATGGTGATGAGGCGTGCACGCTCCGTTGTATCGGCATGCAAAGTGGTCTCGCGCGAACGATGAAACAACGAACCGGACGCGCGCGGTAACACGCGCAGGCCGGCGAAGCTGGCGATGAGGGAGCCGGAAGCTTGCGGAAAATAGCGCCGCAGAGTTTCCTGCAAATAAATAATTTCCTGCGGCCGCGGATGCAGCGCATCCGCATCGCCGTCAAAAGCGGTTTCGGTGGTGCCGACTAAAGTTTTGCCTTTCCACGGCATGACGAACACCGCGCGCCGATCGCTCGGCGCCTCGATGTAATAAATACCCTGACGAATTTCGCCCTCCAAAAGAATGTGGCTTCCTTGGACCAAATCGACGGCAAGCTGCGAGGGCCGCGGACTGATGCGCTCCAGCACCGTGTTGACCCACGGTCCCGCGGCGTTGACGAGCACGCCGGCGCGGCAATTTTTTTCATCGTTCGCGTGGCGGTAGCGCACCTCAAAGCCGGCGTCGTGGCGCGTACCGGCTAAAAAATCAGCGCCACATTCAATCTGCGCGCCCAGCGTTTGCGCCGAACGCACCACCGCTTGCGTCAACGCGACGTCGTCGGTCTGGGCGTCTTGATATTGAAATACACATTGTAATCCGCGCGTGTCCAGGCCATCGAGTTCGTGCCAGCGCGTGCGCGCCAGGGTTTTAAAGCCGGTGCCGCGCGCGCCGCCGCCGAGCAAAGCATACAGTGACAGGCCGGCGCGGATTTTCCATGGACGGCGCAGCGTCGATGCGTACACCGGAATAAAAAAATTCACGCGCCGCACCAGCGTCGGCGCGATGCGCAGTAAAGTTTCGCGCTCGTGCAGCGATTCGCGCACCAGTCCAAACTGCGCGCTTTCCAAATAACGCAAGCCGCCGTGAATGAGTTTGCTCGACCGGCTCGAGGTGCCGCTGGCGATGGAATTTTTTTCCAGCAGCAATACCGAATAGCCGCCGGCCGCCGCGGCTTGCGCGACGCCGGCGCCGTGAATCCCGCCGCCAATCACGACGATGTCGTAATTCATGAACGCTCAGGAGAGATGCGAAAATTGTTCAAGCATTTCACCGATTGCGAAGGTCTCGATCAAATCCACGCCGCGCGCGGCTAGCGTCAGCGCCACCTGCGTATCGACGATTTCAAACACCGCGAGTTTCACGCCGCTCATGTGCAAGCGGCCTTGCGCCGGCAAGCCTTCGACGTCGCAAAAAATATATTGCGGACGAATCGCCGTCACCATGTCTTGCTCGCGTTCATCCCAGCGGTCGATAACCACGCCGATCTCGGCCCATCCGGCGCGGCGCGCAGTCAACAGTGCTTCGAGCGAATAAGAAATCAGCACGCATTGCGTCACAGCGGGCTTCAGCGCGCGCCGCACTAGATCGAGCATGGCCTCGGCGCCGAAGCATTCGAGGCTGGAACGTTTGAGTTCAATGAAGGCGGTCACGCCGGCCTTGCGTCGTAATAAATGTCCCAGCTCCGCAAGACGCGGGATGTGCACTTCATTAAAACGTTCGCCGAATTTTTCGGCTTGCGCGGCGCGTAAATGCCACAGTTCGTCGTAATGCAAGTCGTGAATTTTACCCGGCACGCCGCACATGCGCTGCAAGTCGCGATCGTGAAACAACACCGGCACGCGGTCGCGCGAAATCTGCACGTCGACTTCCACGAAACGCGCGCCGGCGGCGAGCGCGGCTTCGATGCCGATCAAAGTATTTTCCGGATAATGCCGCGGGTAGCCGCGGTGACCGACGAGTTGCGGGATGGCCATGATTCAACTTTAGCATTGGATTCGAGACAGCGGTGCGCACGCAAGACGACTCGCGATACGCGCCCGACTATCGTAAGCTCACGGCATGAACCGAATGAAACAAACTGTGTGGATGCTGTCGCTCAGCAAAGCGCTGATGATGACCGGCGGCTCGCTGTTCATCGCCACCGCCGCGCTCGTGGGCGCGCGCCTGGCGCCGGATTCGGCGTACGCCACCTTGCCGGTAGCCATGCTTTCGCTGGCGATCATGCTCACCACCATTCCGGCATCGTTTTTGATGAAGGCCTTTGGCCGCCGCGCGGGATTTGCCGTCGGCGCCGCGGCCGCCATGGCCTGCGCCGTGCTCGCCAGCTATGCGATCGTGCATAGTAACTTTTGGTATTTTTGTATCGCCGCGGCGCTGCTGGGCGTTTCGCACGGCTTCGGTATGTATTATCGCTTCGCCGCCGCCGACGTGGCGACGGATGATTACCGCAGCGCCGCGATCTCTTATGTCATGGCCGGCGGTGTCGCCGCGGCGTTAATCGGCCCAAACTTGGCGCGCTGGACGCACGATTGGTTTCCTGCGACCGAATTCGCCGGCAGTTATTTGAGTCTCGTGGGCGTTTACACGCTGTCGTTTGCGGCGTTATTTTTCATGCATATTCCGCGGCCGAGCGCGCAAGAACGTTTAAGCAGTGGCCGTCCGCTACGCGCCATTGCCGCTCAACCCACCTTTATCGTCGCGCTGCTCGGCGGTGCGCTGGGTTACGCGGTGATGTCGCTGGTCATGACCGCCACGCCACTGGCGATGCACGAGCACGCGCATTCCTTCGGCGACACCGCGTTCGTCATCGAGTGGCACCTGCTCGGCATGTTCGCGCCGTCGTTTTTCACCGGCCATCTCATCCGCCGCTTCGGCGTGTTGAACATCATGGCCGCGGGCGCGCTGTGTCTCGGTTTATGTGTAGCGGTTAATTTTGTCGGCACCGACGTGATTCATTTCTGGTTAGAACTCACCCTGCTCGGCATAGGCTGGAATTTTTTATTCGTCGGCGCCACCACGCTGCTAACGGAAACTTACAGCGTGGAAGAAAAAGCTAAGGTCCAAGCCTTAAACGATTTTCTGGTTTTTACTTGCGTGACCGCCGCCAGTTTTTCCGCCGGCGCTTTGCAGCACCTTTTTGGTTGGCGCGGGGTAAACCTCGGCGTTATGCCGCTGATAGTTATAATTTTGGTAGCGGTGGTGTGGCTCAAGCAGACGCGCAAGCTACAGCTAAGAGCGGAGGGTGCGGTCGGCGTTGATTAGAGAAATGGCATGGATGACTATGGCGACTACTAAAAAGATTTCGCGTATGCACAGCCCCGCGCACCCCGGCGAGATTTTGCGCGAACTGTACTTGCAGCCGTTGGGCATCACCATCACTAAGGCCGCAAAGGCGCTGGGCGTCACTCGCAAGCACGTGTCAGCGATTGTGAATGCTCGGTCTCCGGTTACACCGGATATGGCAGTCAGGCTTGCTGTCGTTTTCGCCACCGAGCCCAAGTTGTGGGTGAATATGCAGGCACAGTACGACCTGTGGATAGTGAGTCAACAGGCTCGGCCGAAGGTGAAGGTCTTGGTAACGAAGAAAGCAGCGTGAGGAATAAATGAGTTTGCGCAGCTAAGAACATGCTGCAAATGTTTGAAATTGGTGGCCGGGGTCGGAATCGAACCAACCACACGCGGATTTTCAGTCCGCTGCTCTACCAACTGAGCTACCCGGCCGGGAGCGGCGCATTATAAGGAAGGCGTCGGGTTTTGTACAAACCAGGGGCGACTAGCGGAAACGATAAAGCCAAACCGCGATGTGGCGGCGGGATTAGCGCGATACGGCTTATTTGCTGGCGGGCGGGACGTAGCCGGCTGGCAGTTGCGAGCCTTCGCCGAAGAAATATTTTTCCATTTCGCCTTCGACGAATTTGCGCGCTTTGGGGTCGAGCGGATTGAGACGATTTTCATTGATGAGCATGGTTTGCTGGCCGAGCCACAGCTTCCACGCTTCCTTCGAAACATTTTCCCAAATGCGTTTTCCGAGTTCGCCGGGATAAGTGGGATAATCCAAGCCTTCGGCTTCGCGGCCGAGTTTGACGCATTTCACCATACGGGCCATGTTCACTCCAATTGTTTAAGCAAGCGTTTCACCGGCGCGCTTAAGCCGCGCTCATCCGGTCGGCGCAGGTTATACCAGACTGTTTCGGCATTCTCCATCGCTCGATTCGTTCCCCCCAGCATGCGCGCGGGTATCGGCGTGATATCGAGATGAAAATGACTGAAGCTGTGGCGCAGCATCGGCCACGGCGTGTCGGTTTGGATGTCGAGCCCTAAAGTTTTGCGGCACCATTGGCGCGCGTCGTCGCCGGCGCATTCGGGGAATCCCCACAAGCCGCCCCAAATGCCCGTCGGCGGACGACGTTGCAACAACACGTGCCCACGCCGGTCGCGGATCATCAGCATGTGCGTGGCTTTAATTGGCGTCGCGCGCGCCGTGGCGCGCACGGGATAATTTTGCGGCGCGCCCAGCCGGTAAGCGTCGCAATTTTTCCGCAAGGGGCAAACGCCGCATTGCGGGCGCGTGCGCGTGCACACGGTGGCGCCGAGATCCATGATCGCCTGCGTGTACTCGGCGACGCGCGTGCGCGGCGTGTATTGTTCTGCGAATTGCCATAGACGTTCCTCCGCTTGGCGATTGTTGAGCGGCGTGTCGATGGCGTGATAGCGCGCCAGCACGCGCTTGACGTTGCCGTCGAGTATCGCCTGACGTTGATCGAAGGCCAGCGCCAAAATCGCGCCGGCGGTGGAGCGGCCTATGCCCGGTAATTCCACCAGCGCTTCCAGCGTACGCGGAAAAATCCCACGATGTTCTTGCACGATAATCTTCGCTGCGCGTTGTAGGTTGCGCGCCCGTGCGTAATAGCCGAGGCCGGTCCAACAATGCAACACATGATCGAGTTTGGCGCGCGCCAAGGATTGTAAATTGGGAAACCGCGCGATGAAATTTTTAAAATAAGGAATGACGGTGGTGACTTGAGTTTGTTGCAGCATGATTTCCGACACCCAAATCAGATAGGGATCGCGTTTACGTTTCCACGGCAAGGTCTTGCGGCCGTGACGATCGTACCAGCTGAGCAAACGCCGGCTGATGGAGCGCTCACTCATGTTTCGCCAACGCCTCCACTTTGGCAGCCGTGGCTTTTATTTCTTTTTGCATAAACGATTTCACCATCCACGGTCCGATCAAGGGCGGAATGAAAAAATTCGGCACCATTTCCGCGGTGTAATATAGGCGCGTGTTCGCGCCTTCGGCCGACACGCGCCAGCGTTCGACCGAATAGCTGAAGTCGCTCAAGGCCGGATCGCCGATGACCACGATGGCGGTTTGCGGCCAAGTTTGAATGTCGAGAGTTTTCTTCATCGTTTTACAAAAAATTAATACGCACGCGTGAAACGTGACCGCGACGCGTTGCCGCCGCGGATCGGCAGACATCAGCATATGGCTGTCGACGATGACATCGGATACGCGCGGCAGATGTTCGTAGTCGGTCATGATTTGCCAGACTTTGCTGCGTTCAGCATGAAGAACCACTTCGAACGTCAGCGTGTAACGGTTATCCGCATGCTTGACTTCCAGACGCTCGATGGTGGTGGCGGATGCCGCGATCGGCGCGGCCAGGCCGACGACAAATAAAATTGTTACACCGACCCATCGCCTCCACATGCGGGTTAATGTAATTTTAATCTGTCCCGCAATTTGTCTTGGAATTTATTTTTTAATTCTTCTTTCGCTTGGGTTTTCTTTTCTTCCACTTTCTGTTCCACTTTTCCCTTGACGATGGCGTTCCAATCGGGCCGGAAGTGAAGTTTCGCGAACGGACCGTCGATCAGCAACGGGTAGGAACCCAGCATAAGAGTGTAATCCAGGCTTGCTTTGGGCAGATTGGCGGAGCCTTTGCCGCCGATGTTGAGCAAATCCGGACTCTGAATTTTCAGGTCGTTGTTTTGCGCAATGCCATTTTTGATTTGCACGCTGCCACCCGATTGGGAAAAACGCGTTTGATCGTCGGGCGCCGGTTTGATCTCGGTGAGTTTCTGATAGGACCTATCCTTTACTGCTGCGGCAATGGCGTCGATGGTTTTCTTCAGGTCGATGCCCTGGATGGCGCCGTTTTGCACCGCGAAATTCGCCGTGCCGTTGAGGGTTTGTTTAATCTGTTCCGCGTCCACACCTTGCGCCGTGACTTTGGCGCTTAAGTTCGCAGTGCCGGTAAACTTATCGAATTGCAACGCGTCTTTCAGCGCTGGCGCCAGTTCAATGCCGCTGACCGATTCTTCAATGTTGAGCAAGGGCGTTTTACCGCGCACATCGAGCGAAGTGCGGCCGGCGTATTTGCCGCTGTAGAGCTTGGCTTGATTGGGGCCGAGCGTGATCAAGCCGTCGGCTGCGGCCAGCAGCACCGTGGCATCGGTCGATTGTAAATTCATTGCCTTCAGTTTTTGCACGCGCAGTTTGCCCTGTAAGGTTAGCGCGCGCAGCGCGCTCAATGGCACGGCAACCGGTGCAGTAGCCGGCGTTGCCGCGGCGGGTTTGGATGCCGCCGCCGGCGGCGCTGCGCGCGGCAGATAGCGGTCGATATCGATTTGATCGACTGCCAGGTCGAATTGATACGCCGGTTTGGCGAAGTGGCGCACCGCTAAGTCGCCCGTCAAGCGGCTGTCATCGAGCGCGATCGCTAAATTTTTCAGCTCGATGCTATCCGCGGCGTAGGCGAAGTTGGTTTTAAGAGAAAGTTTTTCCAGCGCTTTGGCATCGGCGTTGTCATATTTAATATTTAATTTTTGCATCAGCGCGCGCGGATTAAACGCCGCGATCTCCAAGTTGCCATTGGCCGCCGGCGCGTCGAAAATTTGCCTGGCTTTAAGATTCGCGAGCAAGGTCAAATCGCCGACGGTAAGTTTCAGATTCGAAACTTCGCCGGTTTGGGTTTGTAGATCGACATTTAATTTTGACTGCAACTCGACGCGCGTGCGCACCGGCGGTTGGCCGCTTTCCAAGTCGAAGAACAACTGCAGGTCCACCGGCTGAGCGGAAATAATTTTGCCGGTTTTAAGATCGAGATTGTGCACCGCGTAGCTCGTGCCGCTGGTGTCATCTTTCCACGTGACATCGGCTTTACGGATATCGAGTTTGTTGACGCTGATGCCGGCGATGGCCGGCGCTTCGCCCGGCTTGTTTTTTTCTGATGGCTTTTCTAGTTTTTCAGTTTTGGAAGCCGCCGTTAAATCGTCCCAATTGCTTTTGCCCGCAGCATTGCGCGCCAGACGCAGCTTAAGGCCGTCGATGAATACCGTGTCCACCACGATCTGCTTGCGCAACAACGGCAGCAACTCGACTTTGGCGCCGGCGTTATCCAAGTGCGCAAAGGGTTCGGCGCCGAAACCGGGCGCGTTGCTCAGCTGCAAGCCGCCGGTTTCAATGCCGATCCAGGGAAAGAACGACCAACTAAATTTGTCTTCGATGCGCAGTTCGCGCCCGGTTTTAGTTTTGACGATCTCAACGATTTTATCTCTGTATTGATTGGGATCGATGAAGAAAGCCAAACTGAGAGCGAGGATGACGAGCAGTAGAATAAGACCGCCGACCGCCCAGCCGAGAATTTTTAGAGTTTTTTTCAATGTGCTTCTCCAGAAGATGGAGCGGGTGATGGGAATCGAACCCACATCTAAAGCTTGGGAAGCTTTCGTTCTGCCACTGAACTACACCCGCTTGTCGGTCTACAACGGAATTCAATATATACCGACGGTGAATTTTTGACACAATTTTTTATTCTACGTACCGCTACTCGGCAACGTCAGTTCGCCCGGTAACACTGGCGATAGTCGCTATTAATTCGGACGGCTCGACGGGTTTTGACACATGAATCAAAAAGCCGGCGCGCAAGGCGCGCGTGCGGTCCTCGGAGCGGGCGAAAGCGGTGAGCGCGATGGCGGGGATTTTTCCGCCGCGCTCCGGTCCCAACGCGCGCACGTGCTTTAACAATTCGTAACCATCCATTTCCGGCATGCCGATGTCGCTGACGAGTACCTGCGGTCTTTCGGATTCCACCAGCCGCAGCGCTTCGGCGGCAGACCCCGCGGTGAGTACTTCAGCGTGGCACGTCATGAGCACGCGCTTCATCAATTCGCGCGCATCGGCTTCATCGTCGACCACCAGCACTTTGACGCCGGAAAGATTGGCGGCGCGGAAATCGAGGGCCATGGCTTTGGGCGATTTTGGATGCAATCGTTCTTCGTTGCTGGGTTTATGATGAATTACGGTCAGCGGCAAATGCACTGTGAAGATGGTGCCTTGGTCCTTGCCCGGACTTTTAACGCGTACCACGCCGCCGTGAAGTTCGACCAAGTGCTTGACGATGGAAAGTCCTAGGCCGAGTCCACCGTATTTACGCGTGGTCGAGGCATCGGCTTGGCGAAAGCGTTCGAAAACGTGCGCCAGGAATTCAGGTTCTATGCCGATGCCGGTATCGGCGACGTGGATTTCAATGTGTGAGTTCACGCGCTCCAGCACGATTTGCACCTTGCCGCCTTTGGACGTGAACTTGATGGCGTTGGTGAGCAGGTTCCATATTACTTGTTGCAACCGGTGCGGATCGCCGGTGATCGGCCCGGCCGCGGGATCGAGCAATTTTTCCAAACGAATGCCCTTGGCGTTGGCCGCGGGGCGCACGGTTTCCAGCGCCGCTTCGATGAAGGTCATCGGTTCCACCGGCTGAATATCCAGCCGCACCTTGCCTGAAGTAATCCGGTTCATGTCCAACAAGTCTTCGATCAGCTGCGTCTGCATGCGCGCGTTACGTTCGATGGCGTCGAGCCCTTCGCGCAGATCGGCGTCTTCGGCGCTGCGCAGCCGCAGCACCTGCGACCAACCGAGAATGGCGCTGAGCGGTGTGCGCAACTCGTGCGACAGATTGGCGAGGAATTCGTCTTTGAGATCGTTGGTGCGTTCCGCTTCGGCGCGGGCGCGGCGTTCGCTTTCGAGCAGCCGCTTGCGTTCTTCCTCGGCTTGCCTGCGCTCGCTGATATCGAGAATGACCGCCACAAACACCCGTCGCTCGGCGTGGGTCACCAGCTGCAAATGGACTTCCACGGGGTAATCGGTTTGATCGAAGCGACGATGGATAGTATGAAACATCAGCTTTTCCAGCTGGCCTTGGAGCAGCGGCCGGATCATTTCGCGGAAAGAAGATTCGGTAAAGGCCGGTTTGATGTGCAGCGGCGTCATCGAGCGCATGTCTTTTAGTGAATAGCCGAGATTTAACAGCGCTCCTTGATTGACGTACTCGAAGCACAGCGTGTCGCTGTCGAAAATATAAATTTCATTAAGACTCTTTTCCAGTACGTGCGCAAGTCGCGCGCGCTCCGTTTCGGCCTGTTTGCGCTGCGTGATGTCCTCGATGATGCCGATGAAGCGCCGCGGTTGACTCTGTGCGTCTTTTAATAGAGTCACGGTCGTCAAACTCCACATGACCGCGCCGTCTTTGCGCAGGTAACGTTTTTCGTGGGCGTAATCGGCGATCTCGCCCGCGAGCAAGCGTTGCATGTTGATGCGTGTTGGCGGCAGGTCATCCGGATGAGTGATGTCTGCGGCTGTCATGTGCTGCAGTTCGGCGGCGGAGTAGCCGAGAATCTGCTGGAATTTTTCGTTCAACTCGAGAAAACGTCCGTCCAAGTCGGCCACCGCCATTCCCACCGCCGCTTGGCTGAAGATCGCGCGCAGGCGCGCTTCGTTTTCGCGCAAAGTTTCTTGCGCTTGTTTGTGCGCATCGATGTCGCGCACGATTTTGGACGCACCGATAATTTCCCCCGCGCTATCGCGGATCGGTGACGATGTCAGTGAAACATGGACGCGCTGACCGTTTTTGGTTACGCGCACCGTTTCGTAGTGTTCAACGCGGATGCCGCGCGCCAATTGACCGAGAATAAAATCTTCCTCCGCATGCCGTTCTACGGGGATGATCTTGGTGATCGATTGACCGATCATTTCCTCGGCGGAATAGCCAAAAATGCGTTGCGCGCCCTGGTTCCAGCTGGTGACGATGCCGCTTAGAGTCTTGCCGATGATGCCGTCGTCCGAACTTTCAACGATTGCCGCCAGACGCAGCTGCGCTTCTTCGGCGCGGCGCCGCTCGGTCACGTCATGAAATACCATGACTACGCCGAAAATTGTCCCGTTGGCGTCTTTGATGGGGGCGGCGCTGTCTTCAATGGAGATTTCGACGCCATCTTTGGAGACCAAGGCAGTGTGATTAGCTAGGCCTACGATAATTCCTTCGCGCAAAACTTTGGCGACAGGGTTAACCGCAGGCTCGCGGGTTTTTTCGTTGATGATGTTGAAAATCTTTTTCATCGGCTGACCGCTGGCTTCGCCGGAACGCCAGCCGGTCAACTTTTCGGCGACAGGATTTAGAAAAGTGACATTGCCTTGCTCGTCGGCGACGATGACGGCGTCGCCAATGCTGGAGAGCGTCGTTTGAAACCACTCGCGCTGCTGCGCGAGTTCTTGCATCTTTTCTTCCAGAGCGATCTTAGCCCGCTGCAGTTCTTCCTCGGCGCGCTGGCGCGCGAGCAAGATGCTTTGCGCATTTTGCAGCGCGAC
>JACQBD010000107.1 GCA_016194665.1 Gammaproteobacteria bacterium | reverse complement strand
TTGCACCTTTGCGGTGAAATTTTATATTTATTAAAAATTTTTACTTGGCACCGGCGGGCGATCCGAAATCAACCGTAGGCGGTTTGGAAATTTCTTTCTCGTTCTCGACGGTGAAATTCGGTTTGGCCTTATACCCAAAAATCATCGCGGTTAAATTACTCGGGAACGAACGCACGGTGACATTATAGTCTTGCACCGCTTTGATATAACGATTACGCGCCACTGCAATGCGGTTTTCGGTGCCCTCCAGTTGCGCCTGCAAATCGCGAAATAATCCATCGGCTTTTAATTGCGGATAATTTTCCGACACCACCAGCAGTCGCGATAACGCGGAAGATAATTCTCCTTGCGCCGCCTGGAACTTGGCGAAAGCCTGTTCATCGTTGATCAGATCCGGCGTGGCCTGAATCGAACCGACCTTGGCGCGCGCTTCGGTAACGCGCGTGAGCACTTCTTTTTCATGCGTGGCGTAACCTTGCACGACTCTCACCAAGTTCGGCACCAGATCGGCGCGGCGTTGATATTGATTCAACACCTCCGACCAACTGGCCTTGATCTGCTCGTCGGCGGATTGAAAGGTGTTATAACCACAACCGCCCAACAAACCCACCACCAGCAGCAACAGTAAAAAAAGATAGCGACGCATGAAACTCTCCTTAATAAATGAAATCGAATCGCGAGCCAGACTATATTAACTGGTTTTCTCCCAAAACCGAGCATGATCGGAAGCTGTCAGCCAGAGTTCTCAATGACTTACATGGGTTTGGTCGAAGCTGACATCAAGTGCATGCTTCGCGGCTTGAGAAAAGTTATTATCGTGTCGTCCGCTGAATAGAATGAAACACTTCTTATGATAAATTTGCCTGCCGCGTGGCGGTTTTCTGCCGCACTAGCCGTGGTTGTTGTTAGCAGCTTAAGCCTGTTTGCCTGCAGCGGCGGCGGTGGCGGAGGATCTTCGCCGCCGGCTCCCGGTCCTGTGTCGGTCAGTGGCGCACTCAGTGCGCCTTCTTTCAACGCCACCGACAGCGACGTAAACAATCCAGACGAAGCCTACACACCCAACAACACACCGGCGCAGGCGCAACCTTTGCCGAATCCCGCGGTCGTCGGCGGCTTTGTATGCGCCACTCCGACAGGCGTTGCCGGCGACCGTTTTCAATCCACTCCCGATCCGGTGGATTATTATCGCGTTTCGTTGGCTGCCGGTCAGGCCATCACGCTTTCTTTCAACATGCCTGCCGGGCAAACCAGCGCTTCACTCAACCTCGATCTGCGTCTGCTGGATTCCACCGGACAGAATCAAATTCAGGCCTCGCAGGGCTTCACGCACACTGAATTAGTCACGGCACCGGCGGACGGCACTTATGTAATCGAAGTGACAGCCAAGGCAGGAAGCACCAATTACATATTAAGTATCGGCCGGCCTACGCCGAAACTTGCCAGCGTCGATACGCAGGCGGAATTTGTACCGGGCGAGATTATCGTGCGCTTCCAAAACCGCGGCGGTAAAACAAAATCGGCGGCGAGTGAATCGCTCGCGGCACGCGCGGCCGCGGTGGGTCTCACACCGCTCTCCGGAAGCGCTGGCCGGCCTATGCGCATGCGGCTTGAAAAGGGCGCGGGACGAACCAAGGCTTTTCGTGCGCTCGGCATCGCTGAAAATAATTCAGCGCAGGAAAGTGTGGAGGCAGATACCGAAGCCGCGCATAAACGCGATACCGTGCGCGCCGTGCAAGCATTGCGCGCTCGCGCAGACGTGGCGGCGGCCGATCTCAATTACATCCGTCGTTCAGCGCGCACGCCCAACGACACTTTTTATTCGCGCCAGTGGGATCTTGCGCTGATTCGTTTGCCGCAAGCTTGGGACATCACGACGGGAATACCCGTCAGCGGTCAAATTATCGTCGCTGTCATCGATACCGGCGTGGTGCTGAATCATCCCGATCTAGCCGGGAAATTTGTCGATGGTTACGACTTCATCAGCGATCCAACGAATGCTCTCGACGGTGACGGCATCGATCCGAATCCCAACGACCCCGGCGACAGTCTTACTTCGGGAACCAGTTCGTTTCATGGCACACACGTCGCCGGCACCATCGCCGCCGCGACCGACAATGGCATAGGAGTGGCCGGCATTTCGTGGGGGGCGAAAATTATGCCGTTGCGGGTTTTGGGTGTACAAGGCGGAACCAGTTACGATCTCATTCAAGCGGTACGTTATGCCGCCGGTCTGTCGAATAATTCCGGCGTCATCCCCACGCAACGCGCCGACATTATCAATCTCAGCCTGGGCGGAGGCGGATTTTCGCAAAACGAACAAGACGCTTTTAGCGCCGCACGCAACGCCGGCGTGATCGTCATCGCCGCCGCGGGCAATGAAAACACCAATCGCCCGTCTTATCCCGCTTCCTACAACGGCGTCATCTCGGTAAGCGCCATCGGGCCCAATCTGGATAAAGCGTTCTACTCTAACTTCGGCCCCAGCATCGCCGTCGCCGCACCCGGCGGCGATATGTCCGTCGATCTCAACGGCGATGGATTCCCCGATGGCATACTGAGCACGCTAGCCAACAAAACTTACGACGCCAATGGCAGCGCGATCATCACTAATAATTATAATTATTACCAAGGCACCTCCATGGCCGCACCGCACGTGGCCGGTGTCGTGGCGCTAATGAAAGCGATATATCCCGCGCTGACGCCGGCACAGTTGGACGCGGAATTAGCCGGTGACACCATCACTCAAGATCTCGGCGCGCCGGGGCGCGACGATATTTTTGGTTATGGGCTGATCGACGCCTTGCAAGCGGTGCAGCGCGCGCAAATTTTGGCGAACGGCGGCGCGTCGCCTTTGGTATTGATGATTACTCCCACGGCGCTCAATTTCGGTCTCACGCGTACGCCGCAATCGCTGACCGTCGCCAGCAGCGGCGCGCCGATCAATAATGTCACCGCTGTTACCGGCGCCAACTGGCTCACGATCTCCGGTTCCGGATTAGGCAATTACACCGTGTCGGTCAACGACGCCGGCCTAACTCCCGGTGTGTATGCGGCCAGCATAATTTTTTCCGGCAATGGCACTAAAAATGTCAGCGTGCCGGTCACGTTACAGGTAGGCGGCGCAGGTGCCGGCGATGCTGGTTTGCATTACGTATTACTCATCGATCCCGCCACCAGCGAGACTAAATATACTACTACTGCCAGTCCCGACACGGGTTATCGTTTCAACATCGATGGTGTGGCGGCGGGAGATTATTTTGTGCTGGCGGGCAGCGATCTCAACAATGATTTTGTCATCTGCGATCCGGGTGAAGCCTGCGGCGCTTATCCCACCTTGGATCTTCCAACAACGCTGCACGTCAACGGCACGCCTATCACCGACATTAATTTTGTCACCGGCTTTGCGCCGATTCTCGGCACCCAAGCCACGCCCTCTCTACCGGCGCAAAGCTATGCGCGTAAGCTCAACAAACAGTAGCGTAAAAATGTATCGCCATCTTTTAATATTGAGTCTCACACTAAGTGCTTGCACCGGACCCGATGCAAATCGCCACACGAAGGAAATGAATCTGCGCGTTCTCGCCGCCAACGCGCCATGCGCAAAAGCAGAAAAGGCATCGATCGTGGAAGTAGATGCAAGCCAAGTATTAAGCGCGCGTTTGCCTAATTCCACACCGGCAGACAACACTGTGCTTAAGAATGAACGCGTCTTAATAATAAGCATGGGCATGCGTCCCACTGCCGGCTACCTATTAAATTTGGCTTCAGCACGCGCGCCGTTGAATGGCCCCGTTCTCAATATTCCCATCGTCTGGCGCGAGCCGGCAGCGGGCAGCATGGTGGCGCAAGTCATTACACAACCGTGCTTAATGCTGGCAGTAGAAAAAGGCGAATACAGCGAGGTGCGAGCGATGGATCAAAATGGCGTCGAGCGCGCGCGGCTTGCGCTGTGACTTGCTATCTATTTCTATTTTCGTAGACGTCTCACGCACCGATGGTTTGATTGCAGCCATCGAATCGACCGGTGCGGCCGCTCCTGCGCATCCTGCGCTCGCGGCATTCGTGCATCCATGCACAGCACAGGGCGCACCCTACTTTAAAGATTTAGCGTAGGCCTAAAACGTCCTGCATATCATACAAACCGTGCTTACGCTCCATCAGCCAGCGTGCCGCGCGCAGTGCGCCGTTGGCGAAGTTCATGCGCGATTCCGCGCGATGCGTGATTTCAACGCGCTCGCCGCCGCCGGCAAACATCACGGTGTGATCGCCGACAATATCGCCGGCGCGAATACTGGAGAAGCCGATGGCGCGTCGCGGCCGCTCGCCGCCGATGCCATGACGTCCGTAGACGCCGCATTCTTTCAGATCGCGCTGTAACGCCTGCGCCACTACTTCGCCCATGCGCAAGGCCGTGCCCGAAGGCGAATCGACTTTATGGCGATGATGCGCTTCGACGATTTCCACGTCCACGTCATCGCCCAATACGCGCGCCGCGGTTTCAAGCAATTTAAAACACAGGTTCACACCCACGCTCATGTTGGGCGCAAACACGATGGCGATTTCTTTGGCCGCTTCAGCGATGCGCTTTTTTCCAGCCTCATCGAAACCCGTGGTGCCAATCACCATTTTCTTTTTATGCTGGCGACAATGCTCGACGTTCAGCAGTGTCGCCTCGGGGCTGGTGAAATCAATCAACACATCGAAGTCGAGACCCGTGAGACTGGCGCGGATGGTCACGCCCTGCTTGCCAGTCCCCGCCAGTTCCCCAGCATCGACGCCCACGGCAGCATTCCCGGAACGTTCCACCGCCGCCGCCAGCTGCAGGCCCTCGGCGCGCGCGCAAGCTTCGATCAAGCTACGGCCCATGCGGCCCGCTGCGCCATTGATAGCGATATTAATCATGTAAGTGTCTAGTTAATTGTGATGAAGTTGAATCCTAACCTGTGATGCGCTTGGCGTAAATTGTATTGTGGCGTGAACGGAAAGAATTCTTAAATGTAGGGCGGGTTAGGCGCCAACAATAAGATCGCCGTATCGCCAACTCCCTCTCTCCCGCGCGAGCGGGAGAGGGCAAGGGTGAGGGCGCGCCGTAACCCGCCGAATGATTAATATCCGTTAGAATCGATATTCAAATAACACTCGGAGTCCGAACTTGTTTTCAGAAAAAACAGCGCTGCTGCTGGACATGAACAGCACCTTCATGTTCGGTGAAGATCGATTCAGCGATGCTGAAGATTTCTCTCTGTACTATTCGAAAATTGGCGGAACACTTGCGCATGGCGAAATCAATCGCATCATACGTAGCGTCTATAAATACTTGGACGCGCGTTATCCGGACGAAAACTTTCGCCATAACTTCCCTTCCGTGGAAACCGCGATTCACGAATTAACCGGCGCACAGTTAGGTAAGGATGAAATTAAAAAAATAGTTGAAACTTTTGCCTTCCATGAATTGGGATACATTCCCAAGGACTACGCGGCGGCGTTGCATACACTGCGGCAACGCTTTACGTTGGCTGCGGTCATCGACATCTGGTCACCCAAAACCGCGTGGCTCGAAACCTTTGATCGCGCCGGTATCGCTCATTTATTTTCCGCGATGTCGTTTTCATCCGATCATGGAATGGTCAAACCATCGCCAAAATCTTTTGAACTGGTTTTGAATCAGCTCGGCATTTCCAAAGCGGCGGCCATCGTCATAGGCGATTCGCCACGAAGAGACTTAGGGGGCGCAAACAATGCCGGTATCGATTGCATATTGGTCGGTGGCGCCGAACATCCGCATGCGCTCCAGAGTTTTAGCAACTTGTTGGAGCTCTGCGAGAAAATCTAAGTCTGCATGTCTAGCTGACTCACACTGCAAAATGCTAGGATAATCCATGCTTGAAAATCTAACCATCAGCAATCACGGCGATTATCTTCTGACTGAATTCTGCGGCATATTCAGCGAAACCGCGGGCAAGCAATGCATTGACGCCATGATCGCCGCTGCGCTTGAAACCAATTGCCGCAAAGTTCTGCTCGACTGTAGAAAAATGACCGGCGCCATGCCTATCATGGCCAGATTTCAAGTTGCCGTGTACGCGGCAAAAACACGCGAGACCATTTCGAAGATTGCCCTACTAAACCGTGCGGAAGTTATACTGCCGGACAATTTTGTCGAGAACGTGGCAGTGAATCGCGGTGTAAACGTAAAGGTACATACTGACTTTGACGAAGCCTTGCGCTGGTTGTTGGAATAGCTCATCTATGCGCGGTAAATGCCTTTGCGAGAAAATTGAGTTTGAGATTACCGGGACTGTTCCAAAACTCTACCAATGTCATTGCTCGCTGTGCCGCAAACAAGGCGGCTCTGCCTCGAATACGTCTTTCATCATCGAGGCGAAAAATTTGCGCTGGGTTTGCGGCCAGGAATATATTTCGTCCTACGTTAAAGACACAGGGTTCCGTTCGGATTTTTGCGCTAAATGTGGATCGCCGGTTCCCAATCCGCTGCGCAACATGCCGTATGTTTGGGTTCCCGCGGGCTTGCTCGACGATGCCGATCAATTAAAAATTGTCGCCCACTTACATGTCGGATCCAGGGCTTCATGGGATACGATTTCCGCACAAGGGACGCGGTATGACACCATGCCTAAGTTTGCGGAGCTAATTGAGCTTTTGCACTCGAAGACTAAAACGTAAATTAAAGACACAGCGACGCTGTCGTCGCACCGCTGAATGAGTCAAGCACAAATGAAAATCGCAACCACTCCCCCGCCTCCCTATTACGCAGTAATTTTCACATCGGTGCGTACACTGGGCGATAACGGATACAGCGCAGCCGCCGAACATATGCTCAAGCTCGCGGAACAACAACCGGGATTTCTCGGATTCGAATCCGCGCGTCAAGAAATAGGCATATCGGTTTCGTATTGGTCCAGCCTCGAAGCGATAAAAGCTTGGAAGGAAAATGCCGAACATCGAGCCACGCAGAAAAAAGCCAAAGAATGGTATTCAGGTTTTCGCGTGCGTGTCTGCCGTATAGAGAAAGAATATGGTTTCTGATTTTAGCCTACCGAAAAGGAAGTATCATGCTTGAACTCAGACCCAACTGTGAGCACTGCAACAAATTACTACCACCAGACTTTGTTCCAAGACCTATCAGACCGTCCAAAAATTGGAAAGGCGACAACTTTCTGGGAAAAGATCCGGCGAGCACTAAGGTCAGGCACAGGCCAGTTGATCCTGCTGCGCATGCGCTGTTTTCGAGCGCAATTAAGACCATTCCGCCTGAGAAAAGATAGTGGTCGCCGGCACGCAACTTAGACAGCCATGAGTAAAGCGAAGATAATCCAAGTGAAGGTCAAGCCGAACGCTCGCAAAAGTTCACTGCATCCATTGAACGATATAAATCTCTGGCAAGCTGAATTGAAATCGCCGCCGGTAGATGGCAAGGCCAATAAGGAATTAATAATTTTAATTGCAGAACATTTTGGCTGCCGCAAGTCCGCCGTCACAATCAAAAGCGGAGTGTCCGGGCGCATGAAACTGATTCAGATAAAGAGCGCCTGATTTTTTCGTAGATCGGGCATCGCCCGCCCTACATTTAAATTTAATTTAGGTAATAGACTGCCTTCGTTTCGAGTGCGAAGCGAAGGGAAGTGACCGTCGTGAGCGCTCGCGGACTCGTCAAACGACTTAGGTGAATATGCCCTTGATTTTATCAAGCCATGATGCCTCGCGAGGGCTATGACGAGTCCCGCCCTCGCGCACCGACTTATCGAACTGCTGTAACAATTCCTTCTGCTTCGGCGTGAGATTAATCGGCGTCTCGACACTGACGCGGCAATAAAGATCGCCGACTTGGCCGCTGCGCACATTGCGCACGCCTTTGCCGCGCAGGCGGAAAACTTTTTCGCTCTGGGTGCCGGGAGCGGCATTTCGATATAAAGATTATCTTGCTCGCGCTTGAACAGAGCGTGCGGCTTTAAGCGAATCTGTACGAATAAATCGCCGGCGGGTCCGCCGTGTTCGCCGGCTTCGCCTTCGCCGGCGAGACGAATTTGATCGCCTTCATCCACGCCGGCGGGAACTTTTACCGACAAGGTTTTCGTGTGCTGCACGCGGCCGACGCCGTGGCAAATCGTGCAAGGATCGCTGATGGTCTTGCCGCTGCCGTGACAGGTCGGGCAAGTTTGTTGGATGGAAAAGAAACCCTGCTGCATGCGCACTTGGCCGTGACCGCTGCAAGTACGACAAGTGGTGGAGGAAGTACCGGGCTTGGCGCCGCTGCCGTGGCAAGTGGCGCAAGCTTCCATCGCCGGCACGCGAATGCGCACTTCAGTACCGCGCACCGCGTCTTCGAGCGATAAGTCCAAGCGGTAACGCAAATCCGCGCCGCGATAAACTTGCTGGCCGCCGCGCCCGCGACCGCCGCCGGCGCCGCCAAAAATATCGCCGAACACGTCGCCGAAAATATCCGCGAAGTTAGCGCCGCCGCCGGAGGAATAAAAACCGCCGGCCCCGGCAGCGGCGGAAGGATCCACACCGGCGTGACCGAACTGATCGTAAGCCGCGCGTTTTTGCGCGTCGGAAAGGATTTCGTAGGCTTCTTTGGCTTCCTTGAATTTAGCTTCGGATGTTTTATCGCCGGGGTTACGGTCCGGATGCAGCTTCATGGCTAAACGCCGATAAGCTTTCTTCACGTCCGCTTCGGAAGCGTTGCGCGGAACACCGAGCGTTTCGTAATAATCTGCCTTTGCCATTCCTGCTGCCTTTCTCGCCTGAATGTCTGAATCTTAAACAAGCAATACGCCGAAGCCATCTTTTACCTTTTGCCGCCCTTGCCTTCCTTCACTTCTTCAAATTCCGCATCGACCACATTGTCTTTGGCGTCGCTGCTTTCGGCGCCGGCTTGCGCGCCCGCGGTTTCGGTGGCACCGGCCGTGGCGTTGGCGTTGGCCTGAGCGTACATTTGCTCGGCGAGTTTATGCGAAGCTTCCATGAGCGCGTCGGTCTTTTTCTTGATGTCATCTTTATCTTCGCCGTGCACCACCGCTTCGAGCTCTTTCAATGCGGCTTCGATTTTTTCCTTATCGTCGGCCGCCAGCTTCTCGCCCATTTCTTTCATGGATTTACGCACGCCGTGCATCATGCTCTCGGCTTGGTTGCGCGCTTCCACCAGCTCGCGCGCCTTGTGATCTTCCTCGGCGTGGGCTTCGGCGTCTTTCACCATTTGCTGGATTTCGGCTTCGGTCAAACCCGAACCGGCTTTGACGACGATCTTGCTTTCTTTGCCACTGGCTTTGTCTTTGGCTGACACATGCAAAATACCGTTAGCGTCGATATCGAAAGTCACTTCGATCTGCGGCACGCCGCGCGGCGCCACCGGAATACCGGTTAAGTCGAAACGGCCGAGGGATTTATTGCCCGTCGCCATTTCGCGTTCGCCTTGCAGCACGTGCACCGTCACCGCTTGCTGATTGTCATCGGCGGTGGAAAATACTTGTGCGGCTTTGGTTGGGATCGTGGTGTTCTTTTGGATGAGCTTGGTCATCACGCCGCCGAGGGTCTCGATGCCGAGAGACAAGGGCGTCACGTCGAGCAGCAAGATGTCTTTCACGTCGCCGCCCAACACGCCGCCTTGAATTGCGGCACCGATGGCCACGGCTTCATCCGGATTCACGTCTTTGCGCGGTTCTTTGCCGAAGAAATCTTTTACCAGCTGCTGCACTTTGGGCATGCGCGTTTGGCCGCCGACAAGAATGATATCGTCGATGTCGGAGGCTTTAAGACCGGCGTCTTTGAGCGCGATCTTGCACGGCTCGATGGTTTTCTGAACCAAATCTTCCACCAGCGCTTCAAGTTTAGCGCGTGTGATTTTCATATTAAGATGCTTCGGACCTTTGGCATCCGCCGTGATGTACGGCAAATTCACTTCGGTCTGTTGGGTCGAAGACAATTCGATTTTGGCCTTTTCCGCGGCGTCTTTTAAACGTTGCAACGCCAAAGGGTCGGTGTGCAAATCGACGCCGTTGTCTTTTTTGAATTCATCCACGAGATAATCGATAACGCGTTTGTCGAAATCTTCGCCGCCGAGAAAGGTGTCGCCGTTGGTGGACAACACTTCGAACTGATGCTCCTTATCGACTTCGGCGATCTCGATGATGGAGATGTCGAACGTGCCGCCGCCCAAATCGTAAACCGCGACCTTGGAATCACCGGGCTTTTTGTCCATGCCATAGGCCAGCGCCGCCGCGGTCGGCTCGTTGATGATGCGCTTGACGTCGAGACCGGCGATGCGGCCGGCGTCTTTGGTGGCTTGGCGTTGGGAGTCGTTAAAATACGCGGGAACGGTGATGACCGCTTCCTTCACTTCTTCGCCTAAATAATCTTCCGCGGTCTTTTTCATTTTTTGCAAAATGCGCGCGGACACTTCTTGCGGCGACAGCGTCTTGCCCTTGGCGTCGACCCAGGCGTCGCCGTTCTTGGCTTTAATAATTTTGTACGGCACCATCTTCACGTCGCGCTGCACCACTTCGTCTTCGAACTTGCGGCCGATGAGACGTTTGATGGCGTAAAGCGTGTTCGCCGGATTGGTAATCGCCTGACGCTTGGCGACTTGACCGACCAGCACTTCGGCTTCGTCGGTATACGCCACCACCGAAGGAGTGGTGCGATCGCCTTCGCTGTTTTCGATCACGCGGACTTTGTCGCCTTCCATGATCGCCACGCAGGAATTGGTGGTGCCTAGGTCTATTCCAATTATTTTCGCCATGATGATTGCCTCAAAAGTTTCTAAAAAGAAGTCATAAAATATTTAGGGTTGAAAATGGGGTTATGCTGGATGGTTTTCAAGCTGCGGCGGCAAAATCATATTTGCCTCTAACCGGCTGTTTCGTGGCGCGAATCCCCATCCTCGGCCGCGGTTTCGGTGCGCGCCACCACGACCATGGCCGGGCGCAATAAACGATCATTGAGCAAATACCCTTTCTGCACCACATTCACTACATGATTCCCCGGCACTTCCGCGGAATCCACCATGCTAATCGCTTGATGCCGCTCGGGATCGAACTTCTGCCCCTTGGGATCGAGAATGACCAAACCGAATTTCTGGAAGATGTTGTCCATCATCTTCAAGGTCAAATCCAAACCTTCGTGCATTTTTTGCACCGCCGGGCTGGTTTCTTGCGGCAGCTCGACCATGCGCGCCAACTCCAGGCTGTCGCGAACATTAATGATTTCGCCGGCAAAACGTTCGATGCCGTATTTCCGCGCGGCGGCGATATCGATTTCGGCGCGCTTGCGCGCGTTATCGGCGTCGGCCTTGGCGCGCAGCAAGCGATCCATTTTTTCCGCTGCTTCGGCACGGGCTTTTTCCAGCTCGGCTTGTAATTGCTTGATCTCGGGATTGGTTTCCAGATCGGACAGTTCAGCCGCTTCCGGGCCCGGAACGGCTGAGGCTTGCTTTATTTCATCCACCCAAGAATCTCCATGCTGATAATAAATGACACTGTTTGTATGGGGCTAACGCCCGGAAGATTCAAGGCGATTGCCGGCGCTTAAAGCGCTACTGAGCAGGCGCGCGGTGATATCCACCATGGAAATCACTTGTTCGTAAGCCATGCGCGTGGGGCCGATAACGCCCAAGGTACCGACAATACGCCCATCCACGGTATAAGGAGCGGTGACCAAACTGCAATCGGCCAGGGCCTCGCAACCGGATTCGCTGCCAATAAAGATTTTTACCCCGCCGGCGCGCATGCTTTGGTCGAGCAATTGCAATAAATCGCGCTTGGTTGTAAACGCATCGAACAATTTGCGCAACTTGCGCATATCTCCGAGTTCTGGGATATCGATGAGATTCGATTCACCGCTAACCACCAGGTCGTCGGTCTTAGCTTTGGTCTCATCATCGGGGTCTATCGCCGCACGCGCCATACTTACCGCCAACTTCATGATGCGTTGCATGTCTTCGCTGTCCTGCTGAATTTCATGCAACAGCGCGCGCCGCACATCGGTCATCGACGAACCGGAATAGGTTTCATTAAAGTAATTTGCCGCTTGGGTAAGCTCTGAAGACGAATATTCGCGCTCCGCTTGCAGGATGCGGTTGTGCACTTGGCCGTTCTGGGTGACTAAGATCACCAAAATACGCCGGTCCGACAGACTCACGAAATCGATATGCCGAAACGCCAGCTGTTCCTCGCGCCGCGGCGCCATGACGATGCCGGTGAGTTTGCAGATTTCGGAGAGCAGCTGCGAAGTATTTTCAATCAACTGCTGCGGATCTTGGTTGCTCAGCAGCTCATGTTCTAATTTTTGTACTTCGCTGGTATTAAGCGGCTTGATCTTAAGCAAAGTGTCCACGAAAACGCGGTAACCGAGTTCCGTGGGCACGCGTCCCGCCGAAGTATGCGGCGCGCGCACCATGCCCATTTCTTCCAGATCGGCCATGACGTTACGCACCGTCGCCGACGACAGCTCCAGACCGGCTTGGCGCGCGAGAGTGCGCGAACCCACGGGCTGGCCGTCGGCGATATAGCGCTCGATCAGAGTTTTGAGCAAAATTTCGGCGCGTACGTTTAGGGTCATGCTAAATCTTCCACTTGAGAAACGGACTTTAGCACTCTCTGAGATAGAGTGCCAAGTTCATGGGTGGAGCGCTGCTTATCGCCAGCGCATTTAGAATAGAATGGCTTACTTTTTAAAGAAGCGCACACCCAATAATCTTTAGGTAAGCACCATTCAATACTTTTGTTTATGGACAAAAAAATCAAAACCATCGGCCTATTCGGGAAATACCAAGACCCTATCGTCAGCGAGCACATTCTCCATTTAGGCGAATTTTTACTGCAGCGCGGGCACAAAATTTTGCTCGATCAAGCGACCGCGGATTTGCTGAGCAAGCCCATCGGTCCGGCGCGTTCGCGGCATGACATCGGCAAAGAAATCGAGCTGGCGATTGTCGTCGGCGGCGATGGCACCCTGCTCAATGTCGCGCGCGATTTGGCGCCGCACCGTGTGCCCATCATTGGCGTTAATCTCGGCCGGCTCGGATTTTTAACCGACATTCAAGCCGACAGCATGACCGCGCAGATCAGCAAAATACTCGACGGCGATTATCAAAGAGAAAGCCGCTTATTGCTGCACGCCGAAATCATGCGCAAAGGCCGCATCGTGTACACCGCCAAAGCTTTCAACGACGTCATCGTCAGCAAAGGCGAGCTGGCGCGCTTGATTGAATTCGAAACTTATCTCGACGGCGAATTCGTCAACAGCACCCGCGGCGACGGCGTGATTGTCGCCAGTCCCACGGGCTCGACGGCGTATGCTTTATCGTCGGGCGGTCCGATTCTGCATCCGTCGTTGCAAGCGATCGCATTGGTGCCTATTTGTCCGCACACCTTATCGAACCGTCCGATCGTGGTATCGAGCGACAGCATCGTCGAAATATTAATCACCGGCGTCGCCGGCCAACGCGCGCACGTGACGTTCGACGGCCAATCGACTTATTCGCTGGAAGACAACGACCGTGTGTACGTGCGCCGCGCTGAAATCGACGTCGAGCTGATTCACCCGTCGGGACGCAGCCATTTTGAAGTTTTGCGCATCAAGCTACACTGGGGTCGGAAATTCTGATGCTCACACAGCTCTACATTCGCGACTTCGCCATCGTGCATGAATTGAGTCTCACTTTCGACTCAGGCTTCACCGTGCTCACCGGCGAAACTGGCGCCGGTAAATCCATATTAATCGATGCACTGGCCTTGGTCTTGGGCGGACGCGCCGAG
>JACQBD010000118.1 GCA_016194665.1 Gammaproteobacteria bacterium | reverse complement strand
GACGATCTTACCCAGATCGTACGTCAAGCGCGACAGGCCAGCGAGTCGATCATGACCACGGCGCAAGGTATTTCAATGGGTAGCTCCGATTTGGCCCAGCGCACGGGTGAGCAAGGCGCTTCTTTAGAGGAAACCGCTTCCAGCATGGAAGAGCTCACGGCGACGGTGCGGCACAACGCTGATAACTCCATCCAGGTCAACGAAGCGGCCCAAAGTTCGCGTGCGAACGCGCAAGTCGGCGCGGCGCGCATGAGTGCGGTGGTGGAAACCATTTCCCGCATTAACGAAAGCGCTAAACAGATTACAGGCGTGATTGGTGTCATCGATGCAATTGCCTTTCAGACAAATCTTCTGGCTTTGAATGCCGCCGTCGAGGCAGCGCGCGCCGGCGAACACGGCCGCGGTTTTAGCGTGGTAGCCGGCGAAGTACGCGCGTTGGCGCAACGTTCGGCCACCGCCGCAAAAGAGATCAAGGGCCTCATTACCGATTCCGAAACCAAAATCAAAGATGGCAGCAAATTCGTCGATCAGGCGCGCACTTCGATGGATGGCATCGTGGCGCAGGTAGAGCGTGTTAGCGCGCTCATCCAGGAAATTGCCCTGGCTTCCGGCGAACAAAGCCAAAGCATCGAACATATCAACATCGCCGTCACGCAACTGGGCGATGACACCCAGAAAAATGCCGCACTCGCTGAAGAGACGACGGCAGCTACTTCCATACTTATGGAGCAGGCGCAACATCTCGTGCGTGTGGTGCAAATTTTTAAGATCGACGACGCGCCGAAACACGCGCAGACGCCGGACGCGATAGCGCCTAATCAAGCCGTCCAAGCCGAGCCGGAGAGAGCAGGCAAGTCGGCAAGACCGGTCTCCATGTCGCGTAATAAAAGATTGCGACTGGCCAAGCCTTGAGCTTGAAGCAAAACGTTAAAGATAAAGAGCGTTAACTACTGATTGTAAAAACGGGAGAGTGACCATGTATATCAACCGCTATTTAATATGCCGCTCGGCTCTGACAACACTCTTGTTGTGTTGGCTGTTTAGCGTGGGCACCGTCGATGCAGCAGCCAGCAAGGCGGACCCTTATCGTCCCGCAGGCATGGCGCCGATACCCGCCGACAATACCGCCACGCCGGCGCGCGTGGAGCTGGGCAAGATGCTGTTTTTCGATCCGCGCTTGTCCGGTTCGCAATGGATAAGTTGCGCCAGTTGCCACAATCCGGCCCTCGGTTGGTCGGATGGTTTGCCGACGGCCATCGGCGCCGGCATGAAGAAACTGCCGCGGGCAACACCGACGATTTTAAATGTTGCTTACAACACTATCTTTATGTGGGACGGCCGCGCCGCCAGCCTGGAAGATCAAGCCACCGGTCCGATCAAGGCCAAGGCCGAGATGGATCAAGACATGACGATCTTAGTGGAGCGGCTCAATGCCATCCCCGGATATGGCAAGGCGTTCGAACACGCTTACCCCGGCGAGGGCATCACGGAAAAAACCATTGCGAAGGCGCTCGCTAGTTACGAGCGCACCATCGTCTCGACCAATTCGCCATTCGATCGTTGGCATGCGGGTAATAAAAAAGCCGTGGATGATTCCACCAAGCGTGGCTTCGAATTGTTTACCGGCAAAGCTAAATGCAGTGTCTGCCACGAAGGATTTAATTTTACCGATAACGGTTTTCACAACATCGGTCTCAAAACGTTGAAGGACATGGCAGAGGACGTAGGCCGCTTTAACCAACGTAAGGTCAAGATCAATCACGGTGCATTTAAAACGCCAACCTTGCGTGACGTGGCCTTGACCGCGCCATACATGCATAACGGTATTTATCAAACCTTGGAAGAAGTCGTCGACCATTACGATCGTGGCGGCGACGTTAAGGACAATCTGGATCCCAACATGGAACCGTTGAATTTAACGTTACAGGAAAAGCAGGATTTAGTGGCTTTTCTCAAAAGTCTTACCAGCCAACCCGTGCTGGTGACCATTCCCCAATTACCACGATAAGGAGTAAACCATGTTTTTTAGAAATTTGTTCGGTTGTCTATTATTTGCGATAGCGGCGAACGCCTCTGCGGCAGAATTTAAAGTTGATCAGAAAGATAAGCAGTTCAGCGTATCGCATCTCAAGATCAAGGCTGGCGACACGGTGAACTTCGTCAATGGCGATCCATTTTTTCATAACGTGTTTTCTTTGTCCGATGCCAAAACGTTTGATTTGGGGTCCTATCCGCAGGGCCAGGGCAGAGCGATCACGTTTAATAATCCCGGTGTCGTGGAGGTCGAATGCGCCATCCACTCGCAAATGAAGTTGGTGATAGAGGTTACAAAATGAGGAATTTTTTTAAGATGCTGTTATGGTTTGTCGCTTTGGGTTTCGGCTTGTCAGCGCAGGCTGCGGAGGTGGATCGGCCGGGACCGGAAGAAACGTTCAAGGACGTGCGCGGTTATATCGTGTACAAAACCCATTGTGTGCTATGTCACGGCATCAATGCAGACGGCAACGGCCGCGCCGCCAGGAATTACAATCCACCGCCGGCAAATCTGCGTCTCAGCACCAAGAACGATCAATACAAGGAAATGATTATTCGCAATGGCGGCGCTGCCATGGGCCGATCCGCTTTCATGCCGCCTTGGGGCCAGGAACTGACAGACGAACAGATCCGCGACGTGGTGTATTACCTGAGCGTGGTTAACGTTAATAGCAAGACCACCGTTCAGAAATAACGGAATGCCGCCCGAAGGGTGACAACAAGTTTTGCGGTATCCGGGTTAGCACAGGCATTAAATAATAAAGGCCGCTCTTGAGCGGCCTTTATTATTTAATGCATCGAACCGAACTTATTTTGTTTAAAGTCTTCTGATCAAACTTACGCCATCCCGCACCGACAACAGCACCTGTTCAACCCGCGCATCGCGCGCGACGTGCTGGTTGAACGCGACGATGGCGTGATCGGATTTTTCCTTGGGATCGAGCACCTTGCCCGACCACAACACGTTGTCGACGGCGATCAAGCCGCCGCGGCGCAGCCGCGGCAATAGCGCTTCGTAGTAGTTCACGTAGTTTTCTTTGTCGGCGTCAAGAAACATGAAATCGAACTGCATATCCGCCGGCAAAGCTTGAATTGTTTCCAGCGCCGGCCCGAGTCGCGATTCGATCTTGTGTCCGTGGGGGCTGCGCGCCCAGAAAGATTTGGCGATCGCCGTGGTTTCTGTGTCGATATCGCAAGTGATGAGCCGGCCGTCGTCAGGAAGACCGGCGGCCATGCTGAGTGCCGAATAACCGGTAAAGCTGCCTACTTCGAGGATGCGGCGGGCCGCGGAAATTTGCACCAGCATGCGCAATAAAGTCCCCTCCACCGGGCCGGTCAGCATTTGTGGCAGTTGGCAATGGGCATGGGTATAAGCCGCTAGCTCATTGAGCAGCGCTTCCGCTGGTGTGGTATGCGCGACGCAATAGTCTTCAAGCGCTGGGGGGATGATTGAAAGCATGGCGGTGACCTATGTGGGTTATTGTCCCGTGAGATATCCATTATGATGCATGTGTCCTAGAACCGAAACGCTTTCAACCATCGTCATGAGCCAGCCACTGCATTCCTTACTTGAGCAGAGTTTGACAGCGGTTCCTGCAGCGCTGCACCAGCCGCTTTCCGTGCGGTGGCAAGAGTTGGCGTCGTCGTTAGCCGATCTGCCTCCAGGCGATTGGCTTAGCAGCTTAACGCGCGTGTTTGCCGCCAGCGAATTTGTGGCGCGCATATGCACGCAGCAACCGGAGGTATTGCGCGACCTCGTGAGTTCGAATGATTTATTCCGTGCCTATACAAGGAATGAACTGACACAACGGCTAAGCCAGGTCTTAAGCGATGTGCCCGATGAGGCCACATTAAAAATTCGTCTGCGACAATTACGCCGGCGCGAAATGCTGCGCATTGCCTGGCGCGATTTGGCGGGCTGGGCCGATCTTCATGAGGTCATGGCGACGCTATCGGAATTGGCCGATGGCTGCGTGCATGAAGCGTTAAAAAAATTGCACGCGTGGGCGGTGCAAAAAAACGGCGAACCCAAAGGTGAGTTGAGCGCGAAACCGCAATCGCTGGTGGTTTTGGGATTGGGCAAACTCGGTGGCCACGAGCTTAATTTTTCTTCCGACATCGATTTGATTTTTACCTACCCCGAAGACGGTGAAACCGGCGGCGCGCGCAGTGTGAGCAATCATGAATTTTTTATTCGTCTGGGTCAGTCGCTGATTAATGTTTTGCATGAAAACACCGCCGACGGTTTTGTGTTCCGCGTCGACATGCGCCTGCGTCCGAACGGCGCCAGCGGTCCGTTGGCGTTGTCGTTCGCCGCCATGGAACATTACTATCAAACCCATGGACGCGAATGGGAGCGCTATGCACTGATCAAAGCGCGCGCCGTCGCCGGCGATCGTGTCGCCGGTGCGGAATTGCTGACGAGTTTGCGCCCCTTCGTGTTCCGCAAGTACATCGACTACGGCACGATCGAAGCCATCCGCGCGATGAAGGCGCTGATCGCACGCGAAGTCGGGCGTAAAGGATTGCAAGACAATATCAAGCTCGGTCACGGCGGGATTCGCGAGATCGAATTTTTAGTGCAGGCGCTGCAGTTGAGGCGTTTGCCTCGGGTTTTAGCGATTGGAAGGCGTTTACGCTGGAGCTAAATCGTCATCGTCAACGCGTGCAGGAATTGTTCGCGCACATGTTCAGTGCGCCACCGAGCGAGTCCGCGCCCGAGGCCAAAGACAGTTGGCACGCAATATGGATGAACACCGCGGAAGCGGAAACCGCAGCGCAAATTTTGCGCGCCGCGGGTTACGGCGAACCGACGGCAGTCTTAACCTTGCTGGAAGGTTTGCGCCAAGGCCACGCCTACGAAAGTTTTTCCGCCGAAGGCCGCGCGCGTTTGGATCGCTTGATGCCTTTACTCATCGCCGCCGCCGGCCATAGCCCCGATCCACTGACCACGCTCACGCGTTTGATTCATTTGCTCGAAGCCATCGGCCGGCGTTCGGCGTACATGGCCTTGCTGATTGAAAATCCGATGGCGCTGACGCAATTGGTAAAACTTTTTTCCGCCAGTCCGTGGATCGCCAATTGGATCGCGCAGCATCCGATTTTGCTCGATGAGTTGCTCGATCCGCGCAGCTTGTACGATCCGTTAACGCCGCGGCATTTACGCGATGAACTGCGCCAACGTTTGGCGCACATCCCGGCCGAAGATTTTGAATTGCAGATGGAAGTGTTGCGCGAATTTCGTCACGGTAATGTGTTGCGCGTGGCCGCGGCGGACGTCGGCACCGGCTTGGCGGCGGAAAAAGTCGGCACGCATTTGGCGGCAATCGCCGAAGCCGTGGTGTGTGAGGCGCTCGAATTAGCGCAGCGCGCGCTGATTGAGCGCCACGGCGCACCGCGTTGCCCGGGCCTGGACACGCCGCCGGATTTTGCCGTCATCGCTTACGGCAAGCTCGGTAGCCGCGAACTGGGTTACGGTTCCGATCTTGATATGATTTTTCTTTACGAAGGATGTGAGGAAGGGGCGACGCAGGGATTGCGGCCGCTACCCAACGAGGCTTATTTTGCGCGCCTCGGCCAACGTTTGATTCACATCCTCACGACGCGCACGCCCGGCGGCATTTTGTACGACGTCGACATGCGTTTGCGGCCCAGCGGCAAAAGCGGTCCGTTAGTCACCAGTCTCGGTGCGTTTCGCGACTATCAACTAAATCATGCGTGGACCTGGGAACATCAGGCCTTAGTGCGCGCGCGTCCGGTGGCCGGGCATCAACTGTTGCGGCGGACGTTCGAACAGTTGCGCCAGGAAATTCTGCGCCTGCCGCGCGACCCTAAAAAACTTAAAACCGATGTGCGCGACATGCGCGCCAAGATGGCAGCCACGCACGCGCCGGCTAAATCCCAGCTAATAGACGTGAAACACACCGCCGGAGGTATCGTCGATATCGAATTTATGGTGCAATACTGGGTCCTGCGGTGGGCGCACGATTATCCCGGGCTGACCCGCCACACGGACAACATCTATATCTTGCAAGCCCTAAGCGCGGAGAATTTGTTGGATTCCGCGCAGGCGCTGTCGTTGATTGAGGCTTATCGTCGCTACCTTTCCGTGGAGCACCGACTCAAGCTGATGGAACGCGGGGCGCTGGCCGATGCCGCGGAGCTAAGCGATTGGCCGGCGCAGGTGCGCAGGATATGGGACGAAACTTTTAAAGATTGAGGATTTGAACGATGTCGATGGCGGATCGTGACGGTTTTATTTGGTATGACGGTAAGTTGGTGCCGTGGCGCGACGCCACCACGCACGTGTTGACGCACACTTTGCATTACGGCATGGGCGTATTCGAAGGCGTGCGCGCTTACAAAACAGCCAAGGGCGCGGCGATTTTTCGCCTGCAAACCCATACCGACCGTTTGTTCCGCTCGGCGCATATTCTGGGAATGAAAATTCCCTACGATAAAAAAACCATCAACGACGCCACGCGCGCCGCGGTGCGCGAGAATAAACTCGAATCCGGCTACATCCGCCCGATGTGTTTTTACGGCGCCGAAGGCATGGGCCTGCGCGCCGATAACCTGCAAGTACACGTCATCGTCGCGGCGTGGTCCTGGGGCTCGTACATGGGCGATGACGGCATTAACAACGGCATCCGCGTGCGCACTTCCTCGCTCAATCGGCATCACGTGAATATCAATATGTGCCGCGCCAAAGCCAACGGCAATTACATGAATTCAATGCTGGCCTTGCGCGAAGCGCTGTCGGCTGGTTGCGACGAGGCTCTGCTGCTCGATACCGAAGGTTACGTTTCCGAAGGTAGCGGCGAAAATATTTTCATCGTGCGCGACGGTGTGATGTATACGCCAGACCTGACCTCGGCACTGGATGGCATCACGCGCGCCACCATCGTGCAGTTGGCCAACGATCTCGGAATTAAAGTGATCGAGAAACGCATCACGCGCGATGAAGTCTACATCGCCGACGAAGCTTTCTTCACCGGCACCGCCGCCGAAGTCACGCCGATCCGCGAACTCGACGGCCGCGCCATCGGCAGCGGCAAACGCGGCCCGCTGACCGAAAAATTGCAGTCGTTATATTTCGATATCGTCCACGGCCGCAACGCCAAATACGCCGAGTGGCTGACCTTAGTATAAATGTAGGGCGGGTTAGGCGTGTAGCGCCGTAACCCGCCGCATGTAGTCGCTGAGTGATGGTATGGCGCTTAACCCGGTTTATATAAAGAGCGAATATGACTAACACATCAATCGACCCCAGCAAACAAATCCCCGCCAACGCGCAAAACCGCTACGAAGTCACGCGCGCCGATTTGCCGTTGTCCTGTCCGATGCCGGCCATGAGCCTATGGAATTCGCATCCGCGGGTTTATTTGCCGATCGAAGCCAGCGGCCAAGAGCGCTGTCCTTATTGTGGCGCGGTGTATGTGTTGAAGGAGTGATTCGCCTATTTTTTTTTGTAGGGTGGGCAGTGCCCACCAATCGCACGGAAAAGAAGTAAAATTTGTTGGGTTTCGCTGGCGCTCAACCCAACCTACATTGAACTGCAGGATTTTAAATCCTGTTAATCCTGTCCATTTATTTTTTATTAACCCTGGCTCGCGTTTAAGAAAAATCTTTTTTCACCAAACTCATGAGCCGCGCCGGCTGATTAATCAGCACCGCACCGCGTTGCGTCGAAACATATTTTTTAGCGACGAACTGGCGAAACAGACGCGCGATGACTTCGCGGCTAGTGCCGAGATGCGCAGCGATTTCTTGCTGGGTCATGCGCACGCTGCCATCGGCAGCGGCGCGCAGCAGCAAAAAATTCGCCAAGCGCTGTTCCAACTTGCTCGAATGAATCCGTTCCAGTTCGTCCATAAGCCGGAAAACCAAGGTCGATAAGGCTTGCACCGTGACATTGCGTATCACCGCCTCGTTTTCAAACAACATCCGATAAAGCGGCCCGGGAATCACCGCAATCGTCGTCGCCGCTTCGGCTTCCACCCACGCGGGATAAAGCAGATCGTTGAAAATGCAATTCAAGGCCAGCACGCAAGTTTCGCCGGGGGCGATCCAATACAACGTGGCTTCGTTGCCGTCGGGCGAGAGCGTAAAAACTCGCAGCCGCCCGCTGATTACCACGTATGCGCCGGACACCGCTTGACCCTTGCCCAGCACCGCGGTTTTTTTGTCGAAGCGAGTGTAATGAAGCCCAGGGCCGAGCATGGCTTTGCCGACCTTGGACATATGCCGGAAAGTATCGAAAGATTCCAGATCGATCTTGGACTTCATTATTTTTTAACGCTCCGTTATCTGTTACTCGACGCCCAACTTTTTCGCCACCGCTTTGGTTTCGGCCAAATGATGTTCGAAAGCCGGCAAAGCCTGAGTGACGAGCGCTTTGAATTCTTCATTCTTGATCGCCGGCAGTAGCGAAGCTTTGATCGCGTCGATCACGGATTGATGAAACAGGATTTCGTGTTTTAAATAAGCTTTATCGAATTCCGCACCCGACTTCGATTGCAACAACGCCACCGTCTTGGCCAGTTTGGCGGCGATGCTATCGTTCTGCGGCGGTGTGGGAATGATGCTAAGCTTCTTGGCCAAATCGCGCCAGCTTTGCTGCACCGCCTCGTGATCGGTCGCAACCATTTTGCCCAGCTCGCGCACGTCCGCGGAATGCGCTTTTATAACTGCGATGCGTCCGGCCCACACGTCGGCGGTGTTGGTTTCGTCGAAGATCGCGAAAATAGTAGCGTCGTCGAGCTTGGCGCCAGCATGCGCCGAATTTATTAAGGCAGCCGAAATCAGCATAGCGGCCGCCAGTTCTCTAAGTTTGTATTTCATGGTTTAGTTCCTATCGTTAGCTACGGAATTCGTAGCAGGGTCGAGAATCGTGCAACACGCGTTATCGATCTGTAGCAAATGTTACTGAAGCCAAGAGAGTGTCGGCATAACCGCCTGCGAGACAGTGCGTAGGGGCGCGACATTCTTGAGCACTATGAAAAATTAAATTGTCGTCGATACCTTAACTTAAATGATTTCGATTTCCCGCCGCAGCGCATCGCTTTATCTGATTCTTATCATCGCTTTGTTTAGCGGTGCTTGTTCGCGGCTGGATGTGTTGAATGCCACGGCCGGTTCAAGCGGCTATCGCCGCGTGGCCGATCAAGCCTACGGTTCCGCGCCGCGACAAAAACTCGATATTTATATTCCTACCGACAAAACCGCCAATACCGATGTGGTGATATTTTTTTATGGCGGGCGCTGGCAAACGGGGGATAAAAACGATTATCGCTTCGCCGCCGCCGGCCTGACGGCGAACGGTGTCATCAGCGTGATTCCCGATTATCGTTTGTATCCGCAAGTCGATTGGCGCGATTTTATCGGCGACGCCGCCGCGGCCTATCGTTGGGTGGAAAAAAATATTGCAGCGCACGGCGGCAACCCGCGGCGAATTTTTTTGATGGGACACTCCGCCGGAGCGCACATCACCGCGATGGTGGCGCTGGATCAAAGTTTACGGCGTCAGGCCGGCAGTGAAATTAATCCCTGCGGCATGATCGGTTTGGCCGGGCCGTATGATTTTCTGCCGTTCGCAGACGCCGACGTAAAACAGGTTTTCCACAGCGCCGAGCGTGCGCTTGAAACCCAACCGGTTTTTTACGCCGATCGCACCGACCCGAATATATTGTTATTGACCGGCGATGCCGATACCAGCGTTAAGCCGCGCAACACTTATCGTTTGGCGCAAACGCTGCAAGATCGCGGCGGTAAAGCGCAGGTGATCGTTTACAAGGGAGTGGGGCATGCTGAAATTTTAATTGCGCTGGCGCCGCGGCTGAAATTTATCGCGCCGGTTTTGTCCGATGCGTTGAATTTTATTCGTAAGACGGAGTGCGAACCATAAAATTATATTCAATGTAGGATGGGTTAGCGTTTTTTGCG
>JACQBD010000110.1 GCA_016194665.1 Gammaproteobacteria bacterium | reverse complement strand
GTTGCTCGCCCGGGCGCGGCGCGCGCGTGGTGTGCGACACCGAGAACGCCACGTTCGGCGTTTGTTCGACCAGTGCTTTGGCTAAGCTGGTTTTGCCGGTGCCGGAGGCGGCGGAGAAAATAAAGAGTTTGCCTGGATTCATTTTCTATTTCGCAATTGGGCATCGCCCAACTTTGGTTTTTTATTTTTCAAAATTTATTCTATTGATCGGTGGGCAATGCCATCCTACGATTATTCTATATTCTGAACTTGCTCGCGCATCTGCTCGATCAACACCTTGAGCTCGACCGCAACATTCGTTAGACGCGTGTCCGCCGATTTAGACGACAAGGTATTGGCTTCGCGATTCAACTCTTGCATCAAGAAATCGAGCCGCCGGCCGACCGGGGCGTTTTGATTGAACACGCGGCGAATTTCGGTGAAGTGCGCGCTGAGGCGGTCGACTTCTTCGGCCACATCGACCTTCTGCGCGAACATGACGATTTCTTGTTCGACGCGCGCGGGATCGAGTTGTTGTTTAATTTCTTTCAGGCGCGCGTCGAGTCGCTCGCGAAATAAGCGCGTCATTTCCGGCAGCAGCTCTTTGGCTTTAACCACCATTTGCTCCATGCCTTGCAAACGCTGCATCATGAATTCTTGCGTGCGCGCGCCTTCGCGCTGGCGGGTTTTTACCAGCTCTTCGATCGAGGCCGATAAAACTTCCAAGGCGCGCGCGCCGAGGCTTTCAACGTCGAGCTGGGGCATCTTGATAACGCCGGGCCAACGCAGCACGTCGATGGCGCGCAGCGAGCCGACATCGATTGCCAGGCCGCGTAGATGACCGGCGGCGTCGAGCAAGCGCTGCACTTGTTCCGCGTCCATTTCAATTTTACTGGCGACCGCTTCGTTCGGCTGAAAGCGCAGACTGCCGTCAACTTTGCCGCGCGCCAAACGCGCGCCTAACAATTCGCGCACGCGTGGCTCTAGCGAGCGCAATTCCTCCGGCATTCGCAGGGCAATTTCGAGATAGCGGTGGTTGACCGAACGCAATTCCCAGGTGAGCACGCCCCAGGGCGTGGCGGCTTCTTGGCGGGCAAAGGCGGTCATACTATAGGTCATGAGCTTGAATTTCCGTGGTTCGGCGACGCTACGGATGGTAAACCGAAACGCGCGCGGGTGAAACTTGAATCGCCACGCGGTGAAATCCGGCATATATAATCATTAGAGGGAAAGCCACGCAGCTCAATATAAAACCGGACTTCATGAAAATCACCAACGCTTTACCGCAGGATTACTTGCTGCATCACTATCGTATTATCAAGACCCTGGGCGGCGGGGGGTTTAGCATTGTTTATCTGGCGAAAGATACGCAATCGGATCAATCCGTCGTCATCAAGGAATATCTGCCGGGCAAACAAGCCACGCGCAACGGCGAAAGCGTCGAGAGTCTGTCGGTCGAAACCGCCACCACCTTCAACAGCGGCATGAAACGTTTTTTCGATGAAGCCATGTCGCTGGCCAAAGTGAATCACGCCAACATTGTGCGCGTGATCGATTTCTTCCGCGAGAACAATACCGTTTACATGGTCATGCGCTACGAGGAAGGCCGCGACTTGCGTTGGTATATCAAGCGCCATCACGGGCGCATGACCGAAAAATTTATTCGCACGGTGTTTCCGCCGCTGCTGCAAGGACTGCGCGAATTGCACAACAACCATATTCTGCATCTCGACATTAAACCGGCGAATGTTTATCTGCGTCCCGGCGGTTCGCCGTTGTTGTTGGATTTTGGCGCCGCGCAATCGTCGTTCGTCAGCGAGCGTCAAAGAACCCCGCATACGTTGACGCGCGGCTTCGCGCCGCTCGAACAACACACCCGCGGGCACATCGGACCGTGGACCGATTTGTACGCCATCGGCGCCACCATGTGGGCGTGCTTCTGCGGCAAAGCGCCGCCGCCCGCCACCAAGCGCGCTGAAAAAGACAAATACAAACCGGCGGTGCACCAGTTCGCGCGTTACTATTCGCGCGAACTGCTTGAGGCCGTGGATTGGTGTTTGCAAATGGACCAGCTGGCGCGCCCGCAAAACGTCGATGAGTTGCTGAATGTTTTAAATCAACTGCCGAACGAAATGCCGGCGCCGGTGCCGCCTTCGCTTATCGAGCGCCTAAACCAAAAGTTGCCGTGGGTGCGTAAATAAAATGAAGTATCAAGTGGCGCAATACACTTTGCGCGGCGCGCGCCCGGTCAATGAAGACCGCGTCGGTTACGCCGAACGCAACAACGCCATGATCATGGCCGTGGCCGACGGCTTGGGCGGCCATCGCGGCGGCGAAATCGCCGCGGAAATTTTAGTGCAAACTTTGCTGCATTCGTTTCAGACCGTGCGCCACCCGCTGATTCAGCGGCCGTCGGCGTTTCTGGCGCTCGGCATCCTGCACGCGCATCGCGCGATTGTCGCGCGCGGCCAAGACAGCCGTCCCAAAATCGAACCGCGCACCACCTGCGTGGTGTGCCTGGTGCAAAATGGTTACGCCTATTGGGCGCACGTCGGCGACAGCCGTTTGTATCTTTTTCGGCAAAATCATTTTCTGCTGCGCACCCAAGATCACACCGCCATCGATGAACTGCACGGCGACGGTTTACTGACGGAAACCGAAATGCTCGACCATCCGCAAAAAGGTCACTTGCTGAATTGCTTGGGCAGCCGTTTTAAACCTTCGATCAGCGTCGGCGAGGAAACGCTGTTGCAGCGCGGTGATGTATTGCTGCTGTGCAGCGATGGTTTATGGGAAGCGTTTTCGCCGGAAGAAATGGCGCCTTATCTTAAACGTCCGGCGCTGGATGAAGGCGTAGAAGAATTATTGCTGGCGGCGAAGAAAAAAATGGCGCGCACCTGCGACAACGTCAGCGCCGCCTGTCTGCGTTGGGAAGATAACTTAACCACCAGCGCGCCGCTGCAAGGAAATACCGCGGTGCGCATCACCGAGGAAATCTTGCGCGAGGAAGCCAAGCATTATTTACCATCGATGCAGAAGTTTCCGCCGCGAAAATCCAAACCCGCCGAAGAACCGGATGCGGATAAAAATAAACCGCTGCAAAGCCGCATTCAAGAATTGGAAGATTTTCTAAAGAAGTACGAGCCGAAGCCTTAGTGTTCCTACATAAATAAACATTGGCACGAATCCCCTCTCCCTGCGGGAGAGGGGATTGTTAAGCTTCCCTTAATCAACCTTCAATTAAAAAACAAAAAACTTGCCCCTTCTATCTTTGGGGTAGAATACCTTTCTCTTCATCTTCCCTGGAAACCAAATTCATGCGACCGAGCGGACGCCGACCCGAGCAGCTGCGCGATATCAAAATCACGCGCCATTACACCAAGCACGCCGAAGGTTCGGTGTTGATCGAGTTCGGCGAAACGCGCGTGGGTTGCCGCGCTCCACCGGCAACCGCATGGCGCGCGAAGCCGCCGCCGGCAAACAGGGCGGGCGCACCATGGAAATTCAACGTCTGATCGGGCGCGCGCTGCGCTCGGCGGTGGACATGAAAAAATTGGGCGAACGAACTTTTGCCATCGATTGCGACGTGATCCAGGCCGACGGCGGCACGCGCACTGCTTCCATCACCGGCGCTTGCGTGGCGTTGGTGGATGCGATCGCGACTGTGCGCAAACGCGGTTTGATTAGCGACAATCCTTTGCGTTATCTGGTGGCCTCTGTCTCGGCCGGCATTTTCGGCGGTGAAGCGGTGCTCGATCTTGACTATGCCGAGGATTCCAACGCCGAGACCGACATGAATTACGTCATGAACGAAAACGGCGGCTTTATCGAAGTGCAAGGCACCGCTGAAGGTAAAACATTCAGTCTCGACGAAATGTCGGCGATGACAAAGCTCGCGCAGCTGGGCATTCAACAGCTGATCGCGCGGCAGAAGCAGGCGCTGGGGATTAAATGATAATTTGATAGACAGGATTAACAGGATTTACAGGGAATTAAATG
>JACQBD010000109.1 GCA_016194665.1 Gammaproteobacteria bacterium | reverse complement strand
TACCGCCCAACCTTTGGCCGCCAGCGTGGTTTGTTTTTCGTACACCGGTTTGCCAGCGAGGGTGGCGCTGACGATTATTTTTTCTCCTTGGTTCCAACAGGTGTTGCCCCATTCGTCTTCGGCGCGCACCCGCAGCGGAAATTTTTCACCGGCGCGCACCAAGCGCGAACCGGCGAATAGCAACTGCGCCGGTAAGCCGGCCACTATTGGAATGACGGTATCGCCGGGCACAGCCGCGAAGCGCGAAGTGCCGAGCGGATCGACGTAGCAGCGAATGCGGAAATTTTCCTCGACGAAAGTTTGCACGCGTGTGCCGGCGCCGCCGAAGCGGCGATCGCCGAGACGGATCACGATGCGGTCACCGGCCTTCAAATAGCCGTCGACGGAATCCACGATCACGGCTTTTTGAAACGGACGCTCATGGCCTTTTTGATCGAAGCGCACTTTGAGCGCTTGTACCGTGGCCGGCGATTGCTTGGGCACGAGAGGTCCGGCGTGATACTCGGCGGAAATATAATTCGCACCCTTGGGATCGGTGGTTTGAAACAAGGCCCAATCCGAATAAAACCGGAACGTGGCCTTGAACCACGAACCGTCGGCCATGCCCGAGGCGCCGAGTTCGTAGTCGAGAATAATTTCCTGCCACGAACCGGCGACCATCTTTTCGACGTTACAGCTGACCTTGCCCAGAAACGGCATGTCTTTGGTTTTCTGGTACAAGCCTTGGGGCGCGAAGTAATCGCCGAGTTTTTGCTGCAACTCGGCATCGGACATTTTTTTCATACGCTAGATCTCCAAGTATGAATTCGAAAAAACCGGACGTTTATCCTTCAGGCTGTTTATTTAAACGGCCACGGTGCACTCGGATCCCACACCGGCATTCCCATAAATGCATACCACGGCGCCATGATCAAAATACCGTAGGCGATGGCGATGAGCACCGACACCCAACCGACCTTGGCGTAGTCCGTCATGCTGAATGTTCCGCTTGAATAGGCGATCACCGCGGCGGTGATTTGCGTTGGCAAAATGTAAGCGAAGGTATCGGTGTCCGACACCAGCATGGTGAATGCGACCGGATGTAGTCCGAGTTTGGGCGCTAATGCAATCAGAATCGGCGCCAACATCGTGATCGCGGCGACGTTGGACAGCATGCCGAGACGGATAATATGCGTGCCGAGCATGAGAATCAGCAAAATCGCCCACCATGGTTTACCGGCCGCGATCGGATGAATCGCATCCGCCAGCCATTGCGCCAAGCCCGAGCTACCCATGGCCGCGGACATGGACAAGGCGCCGGCCAGCAACAGCCACGTGCCCCAAATGGTACGGTCTTGCAAGGCTTTCCATTTAAAACCAAACAGGCCGGGCAAGAACATGATCGCCAGGCCGATGATGGCGGCGTTGTGCGATTTGATGCCGTGACCTTTCCAATTAAGAAAAGGAAAACCTTCTTCCGTCACCCACAGCAAGCCGACAAGCACGAACACGGCGATGATCAACCATTCGGCTTGAGTGGTCTTGGGCAGTTCTTTGTGCAGCGCTTCTACTTTTTGGATTCCGCCGGGAATGCCGACGCCTTGGGTTTTGAAATAATGACGCACCCACCACTGCGTTAACACGAACATGCCGAGGTAGGGCCACTGCAACAGAAACCAATTGAAATAGGAAAGGTTGTAAGCCAGTTCGGTTTCGAACAGACCTACCAATACCATGTTCGGCAAGTGCGCGGTCATGATCATCATGCCGCTGATCATGGAGCCGTATACCAGGGTTTGGATGACAATGGCTTTTTTGCCGGCGCGTTCTTGCGGGGTGTCGCCGAATAAACGCGTGATGCCGTTCACCACCGGCAACAAAGTCGCGGCGCGCGCATTGGCGGCGGGAATAATAAAAGACAACACGATGTTCACACCGAACATGCTCCAGATCACGCCGCCGACATCCTTGACGCGCATCTTGCGCAGCATGTTCAAGGCGATGCGCCGATCGATGCCGGCGGCTTGCATCACCGCCGCGAACAGAAACGCCGCGAGACACAAGAACGCCACCGGCGTGGTGTAACCGCTCGCCGCTTGCGGAAACTTACCGACGGCGCCGCTCAAAACCAATAACATGGGTATGGCAATGCCAGTGATACCCACCGGCATGGCTTCGCTGATCCAAATAATGCAGGCCCATATCACCACGGCGAGCGCCGCTTTGCCGGCGGGCGTTAGCACGCTCACTTTGCCATCGATGCTGGTGACTTCGGGTAAAGGTAAGACATACAAGATCAAGAAAAACGCGACCCAGGCCAGTACAAAACCACCTAAGGTTTTTCCGGGCGAACCGCCGGCGAGACGGATATTCTCAAACAGGTTGCCGATAAAACCATGGCCCGAAGCGGAAACAATTTCATCGCCGTTTTTCGTGACAGAGCTTTTCATTCCTTAACCTCCCGTTGGTTCATGCTGAGCTGAATTATTTCGCCAAATTTTCTGCTGTCAGGCTAACCAATAGCACGCCAATAACCTCGCCACCATCTTTGACCGGCGCGGCGATTTGCACCGTGTCGATGTTGGTGCTGGGGTCGGGTTTGGATTCAGGCTGCTGCCATACTTTACCGTCGATGGCTTCGTCGAAATTCGGCTTACCCTTGCCAAGGTAAACCGCCGGCATGGAGGTAAACGCCACGCGTTCGCTTTTGGCGCCGGATAGCACGATTTTATTAATACCTTTGGCGTCGGCATTCATCCACTTGGTTAGTAATTGGCCGGCAGGGTTGGTGATAAAACCTTGTACCACGGGATCGGTATCTTTAATTTCGCGCCATTTGGCGTTGCCCATTCCTGGAATCGGTCCTTTGGCGTTGATTTCTTTTACCGCTTGCACAATCAAGGGGTCGGCGGCCCAGGCCACCGCCTGCTTCTTATACCGATCGATATTCGGCTGCATTTTGGATGTAATGTCTCCCGCTAAAAGCGGGGTGACGGCTAGCAGCGTGAAACCAGCTAATAACAGACGCACAAGGAAACGGGCAATGTTGGACATAGAGTTGTTCTCCAGCGTTATGGTATGGTGGTTTGGTTTGGCTGATGTGATATGGGTAAATTCCATCGAAGCAAATGCCAGTAGTGCTTTAATGGATGATATGGAAATATGAGCTGAACGGGCGTTGCAATTCTGTCGTCTGGCCGACATAAAATTTATCGCCTTCGAAAAGGAAGTACAAAAAAATTTTAAGGATAAGTTATGACCCAAGACGCCACTTCATCTCCTGACCCTGAACACATTACTGATTTTATCGCGTGTTTGGCGCCAAAAGATCGTGAAGATTTACTGCGGCTGGCGACCGGCCGCAATGTCACGCGCCATGAATTGATTTTTCAAGTCGGCAGCGCCGGCAATTACGTATATTTTCTCGAATCTGGCCGGGTCAAGATTTATCATCTGAGCCTCACTGGCAAAGAAATTCTCTTGTGGTTTTGTTTTCCCGGCGAAATATTCGGTCTGACCGAAGTGTGCCACGGCGGCGGTCGCCAAGTGTATGCCGAAGCCCGCGAGCCCTCGGAACTGCTTTGCGTGCGCCAGGAGGATTTCAAAACTTTTCTCGAGACCCATCCGCCCGCCGCACTCTTGGTCAATGACGTATTGGCGCGGCGCCTGCGCAGTTTGGGCCATATTATTCAAAGCTTGGTGGCGAACGATGTTAACGAACGGGTGGTGCAGCTTATTTTGCGTTTGGCCGCGAGTCACGGCCATCGCGCCGCAAATGGCAGCGTATGTCTCGACATGCGCCTAACGCATCAAGAGATGGCTAATATGATCGGCACCACGCGCCAAAGCGTCACCAGCGTACTAAATTTATTACGCCGCCAAGGAGTGCTCGAATTCGATACGCATCACCGGATTCTGGTGCATAACGACTTGCTTATGAACCAAATGACCGCCACCGACCTGCCTGTGACTCCGCGTTACAACTAGAATCGACCGACCAGTGGTCAGGCGGCCGGTTCTGGCGGTCGTGCGCCGTTCTACATTGCGGCTTTAATTTGTTGTAATTGCCGTATTCCCCCGCTGCGCACCGCGCTTCGCGTCACCGCGTGTTCGGCTTGCGGGAAATGCGGTTCGATTTTTAAGCGAGACGCGAAATGGCTCCTGCAGTTTCTTTGTCCACGCTGTTCTGGATCTTTTTTAAGATCGCCTGCACCAGTTTTGGCGGTTTTATGGCCACCATTTCCGTGGTTGAAAATGTGGTGGTGGAACGCAAAAAACTTCTATCCCATCAAGAAATGCTGGATGGAATTTCGCTGGCATCGTTATTGCCGGGCCCGGTGGCGGTGAACGTCGTGGTGTATGTCGGCTATCGCCTGCGCGGCGGTTTAGGCGCTTTGATAAGCGCGCTGGCGATCGTGCTGCCCTCGCTGAGCTTCATACTCATCTTGAGCATTGCCTACTTCCGTTGGGGACAAGTGCCCGCGGTTTCCAAACTCTTCATGGGTTTCATTCCGGCAATGACGGCGATCATCGTCGCCGCGGCTTGGAACATGAGTCGTAAAGCCATTGTCGGTATTCGTGAAGCAGTGCTGGCCGCCGCAGCCGCCGCCATCCTGCTCGGCGTCGGTGGTTTTTTCAGCACACTGGCGATTATTTTTGGCGCCGGCATCGCTGGTTGGCTGATGTTTCGCGGCCAGCAAACACCAGGCGCAGGTCCGAGCGCTCCAGCAAAAGCCAAAGTTGCGACCTTATCCGCACATTCCAGTTTAAGCTTGCTGACACCGGGCCTGGTTTCCAGCGCGGTGCCACTGCTTAGTTTTGAACCGCATTTAATTCTGCAAGTGTTTGTCACGTTTGCCAGCATGAGTTTGATGCTGTTCGGCGGCGCGTATGTGTTCATTCCGTTAATTCAGGAAATTGTGGTTCAAGGACACGGTTGGGTCACGCAGCAAGAATTTATCGACGCCGTGGCCATGGGCCAAATTACGCCCGGGCCGATTTTAGTGAGCGCGGCTTTTATTGGCCTGAAGATCGCAGGCCTGTCTGGCGCGTTGGCGGCTACGCTGGGCATTTATTTGCCGGCGGCGCTTTTAATGGTGGCGAGCACGCACATGCTCGAACGCATTCGCCGCGCGCGCGCGATTCAAGCGGCTTTGCGCGGCGTGCGGCCGGCGGTGGTCGGTATGATTTTCGCTGCCGCGGTAGTGGTGGGACAAACCGCGCCACCGGTATGGTTGTCGATATTTATCTTTGTGAGTGCGTTGTTTGCGCTGCTGCGTTTTCGCGTGGATGCGGTGTGGGTGATTCCGACCGCCGGTTTGATGGGCTGGGCTTTATATTGAAACAATTTTGAGAAGTGTGAATGGCGTCTTCGTTAATGGAGATTTTTTTTCAGGAGAACAGAACCATGTCTATTTTTATGATTGGCACTCAACGTTCAGGTTCGAACTTGCTGCGCTTAATGTTAAACGAATTGCCGCGCGTGGCGGCGCCGCATCCGCCGCATATTTTGCAGCGCATGCTGCCGCTGGTGGGAAACTACGGCGATCTCGAGAAGCGCGAAAATTTTGCGCAGTTGGTCGAGGATGTTTGTCGCCTGGTTGAACTGAACCCAGTTCCGTGGGAAGGCGTATCGCTGAACCGCAAAGATATTCTGCGACGTTGTCGGCGGCACACGCTGATGGCGGTTTATGAGGCGGTATACAACGTCATGGCCAAAACCTGGAAGGCGCAGACCTGGTGCTGTAAGAGCATGGCCAATATTCAATATTTGCCGCAGATCGAAGCGCACTTCCGCAGTCCGCGCTACATCTATTTGTATCGCGACGGTCGCGACGTAGCGTGCTCGTTCCGCAAAGCGGTAGTGGGCGAAAAACATTTCTATCACATTGCCAAGGAATGGGCCGAGGCTCAGCGTTTAGCGTTGGCGATGCGCGAACGTATCGGCAGCGGCCGCTTCTTCAGTATTAGTTACGAATCCTTGACCAGCGAACCGGAGCTGACCATGCGTATGCTGTGTAAATTTCTGGGCGTGCGCTTCAGCAAGTCGATGCTCGACTTTTACAAATCCGACGAGGCTAAACGCGCGGCGGGTTCGAGCGAGTTGTGGGGCAATGTGATTAAACCGATCATGGCCGATAACACCCGCAAGTTTTTACAGCAAGCGTCGGTCGAAGATATCCGCATTTTCGAATCGACCGCCGGCGATGTGCTCGATAGCTTGGGCTACGAACGCGCGTACGTGGCCAAGGGGCAAGAAACGATTTTCAGCGCCGAAGACATTCGCCAGTTCGACGCCGAAAACCAACGGCTCAAGGAAGAAGTGCTCAAGCGCAGCAACGCGGAAGACATCAAACGCCGCGATCGCCAAGCCACTCTCATTCAAGAGATTCGCACGCGCGGTCAAATGTCACCGCCTTCGATGCGCTCGGTGGCGTGAGATAAAGAGAACAAAGACCTCGGCTAGGACAAGCCGAGGTCTTTTAGTTTGCGCGTGAGCGTATTGCGGCCCCAGCCTAATTTCTTGGCGGCATCCAATTTACGGCCACCCGTGTGTTTGAGCGCGGCCTCGATCAGAATGCGCTCGAAGCTGTCGTTAATGGCTTTGAAAATTTCATCTTCGCCGCGCGCCAGTCGTTGTTCGACGATATTCTTAAGGCGCGCTTCCCAATCGGGTCCATGTGCGCTGTTGGCATCGCCGACCATGAGTTCCGGCGGTAAATCTTCGACGCGCACGGTTTGGCTGGGCGCCATCACCGTTAACCAGCGGCAAGTGTTTTCGAGTTGACGCACATTGCCGGGCCACGCTAAGCGCGACATGTATTCTTCAGCGGGTGGCGTCAGGCGTTTGGCTTCCACGCTCAACTCAATCGCGGATTTCTTTAGAAAATAACGCGCCAGCGCCGGAATGTCTTCGTGACGTTCGCGTAGCGGCGGCAGGTGAATGCGGATTACATTCAAGCGGTGAAATAAATCTTCGCGGAATCTTCCTTCTTTGACGCGATTTTCCAAATGCTGATTGGTAGCGGCAATAATGCGCACGTTGGTTTCCACTTGCTCGTGCCCGCCGACGCGATAAAATTTTCCATCTTGCAGCACGCGTAACAAACGCGTCTGCAGGCTTTGCGGCATGTCGCCGATTTCATCCAGGAAAAGCGTGCCTTCATTGGCTTGCTCAAACCTGCCTTTGCGTTGATTGGTGGCGCCGGTGAACGCGCCTTTTTCATGCCCGAACAGTTCGGATTCGAGCAATTCGTTGGGCACCGCGGCAATGTTGATGGCGATAAAAGCTTTATCGGCGCGCGGGCTATGGTTGTGCAGCGCGCGCGCCACCAGTTCTTTGCCGGTGCCGGACTCGCCGTTGATCAGCACGCTCAGGTGCGAACCCGACAGCCGGCCGATGGCGCGAAATACCTCCTGCATCGACGCCGCGGAGCCGATGATCTCCGGCGTGCTGTCATTGCTGGGGGTTTCTACTTTTTGCCGCCGCCGATGTTCGATGGCGCGGCGCGCCAAGCGCACGGCTTCATCCACGTCAAAAGGTTTGGGCAGATATTCAAACGCGCCGCCGCGATAAGACGCCACCGCGCTTTCCAGATCGGTGTGCGCGGTAATAATAATTACCGGAATCTCGGGCGCCTTGGCGTGAATGGTCTTGAGCAAATCCAAACCGCTGATGCCCGGCATGCGGATATCGGAGATGATCGCATCCGGTTGTTGGCGGTCGAGCAGATCGGCGATTTCGTTCGCCGAGTCGAAGCTTTTTACCAGCATGTCGGCTTGCGTGAGCGCTTTTTCCAGCACCCAGCGAATTGAGCGGTCGTCATCGATGACCCAAATAATATCTTGTCTAGCCACGGTCATTCTCCAACGGAAGATAAATGCTGAATACAGTTTGTCCTGGACGACTATCACACTCGATCAAGCCGCCGTGTTTGGCGATGATGTCCTGGGCGATCGAAAGACCTAAACCGGTGCCATCGGCGCGGCCGGTCACCATCGGATAAAAAATATATTCTTGAATTTCATGAGGAATGCCCGGGCCGTTGTCTTCGATATCGGTGCGCAAGACCAGGCGATGGCGTTTTTGACCGATGGTGAATTGGCGTTCGATGCAGGTACGCAGTTGAATAACGCCTTGGTTTTGCATCGCCTGCACGGCGTTGCGGGCGATGTTAAGCACCGCTTGAATTAACTGTTCGCGCTCAGCCATGAGGTCGGGAAGACTGGGATCGTAGCGCCGCTCAACAGTGAGACCCACGGGTACTTCGACCAGCATCAAGCGCCGCACATGCTCAAGAATTTCGTGAATATTGACAGCTTGTTTCTCAAGCGGCTGATGCGGGCCGATCATGCGGTCCACGAGTTTACGCAAGCGATCAGCCTCGTGAATGATGATGCCGGTATATTCTTTGAGCGCTTTATCCGGTAACTCGCGTTCCAGAAGTTGCGCCGCGCCGCGCAAACCGCCGAGCGGGTTTTTGATTTCATGCGCCAAGCCGCGCATCACCGCGCGATTCGCCGCCTGCCGATCGAGCATGTTTTCATCGCGCGCTAGACGCAGTAAGCGATCGACTTGGCTCAGCTCTACCAGCAACGCCGTTTCCGGGCCGCCGTCGGAAATCGGCGACACCGTGCAATCGACGGTGACGAATCTTCCTCCGGGAAGTTTCAGACGCAGGCTGCGCGCGGTGAAAGGGTGGCGGCTTTGTAAAGTCTGGTTCAATGTTTTGATCATGCGCGCGGCGTGCGGCAACAGGTCGATCAATTTTTGACCGACGATTTTTTTGGCGCTTACTTCAAATAACATTTCCCCAGCCGGGTTGATGCTGGTGAGAAACAAACGTGAGTCGAAAGTTAAAACCGTTGTCGCTAGGTTTTCGAGTATGCGTGCGGAGGATGCTGTGAGCATGGGCCACCTATGAGTGCTTCGCGGGCTTAATAAAGCTTGATTCACGCTAGCTAAAATTTCCTGGCAATACTTTTAAGTTAACACAGCCTGGGCACTGCCAGCCGCATGCACCGTTTCGTGCGCTTAGCGACGTGCTAGCTGTTCTAAAAAAGAACGCCCCCAATGGGGGCGTTCGGAGGTAACAAACATCCGCCCCTTATTTAGACGCTGTAGTACATATCGAACTCAGACCTTACGAGGTGCGCGTTTTTCGCGCCTCGGCTCGCCTCCCTCTCCCGCGGATGCGGGAGGTGAGACGGAGCAGTCGCCGATGTCCAGTGGACATCGGCGCCGTCGAGCGGGTGCGCAACATTCTTGCGCACCCCGGCGGGAATAAAGCAGGGTCTGTTTCGCGAGGCCATGTCGTCAGACGCTGTAGTACATGTCGAACTCGATGGGATGCGTGGTCATGCGCATGCGCGTGACTTCCTGCATCTTGAGTTCGATATAAGCGTCGATAACGTCGTCGGTGAAGACGCCGCCGGCCTTGAGGAACGCGCGATCCTTGTCGAGCGCTTCCAAGGCCATGTCGAGCGAATGACACACGGTCGGAATTTTTTTCGCTTCTTCCGGTTCGAGATCGTACAGATCTTTATCCATGGCTTCACCCGGATGGATTTTATTCATGATGCCATCGAGACCGGCCATCATCATCGCGGCGAACGCCAGATACGGATTGCTGCCGGCGTCCGGGAACCGCACTTCGATGCGTCGGCCTTTCGGATTGGGCACGTACGGAATGCGGATCGAGGCCGAACGGTTGCGCGCCGAGTACGCCAACATCACCGGTGCTTCGAAACCCGGCACCAAACGCTTGTAAGAATTGGTTAGCGAATTGGTGATGGCGTTTAGGGCGCGCGCGTGCTTGATGATGCCGCCGATGTAGAACAAAGCGGTTTGCGACAAGCCACCGTATTCGTTACCGCTGAACAGGTTCTTGCCGTCTTTGGCGAGTGATTGATGCACGTGCATGCCCGAGCCGTTATCGCCGACGATGGGCTTCGGCATGAAGGTCGAGGTTTTGCCGTAAGAGTGCGCGACGTTATGCACGCAGTATTTGTAAATTTGCAGTTCGTCCGCCTTCTTCACCAGCGTATCGAACACCATGCCGATTTCATTTTGGCCGGCGGTGGCGACTTCGTGATGATGGGTTTCGATGCGCAGACCCATTTCTTCCATCGCCAGGCACATGGCCGAGCGAATGTCCTGCTGCGAATCCACCGGCGGTACGGGAAAATATCCGCCCTTGATGCCCGGACGATGTCCGAGGTTGCCGCCTTCGTAAACTTTTTGAGTGTTCCAAGATGCTTCTTCGGAATCGATTTTGACGAAAGAGCCGCTCATGTCCGCACCCCAGCGCACGTCGTCGAGAATAAAGAATTCGGCTTCGGGTCCGAAGAAGGCGGTGTCGGCGAGGCCGGTGCTCTTCAAATAAGCTTCGGCGCGTTTGGCGAGCGAACGCGGGCAGCGTTCGTAACCTTGCATGGTGGAAGGTTCGATGACATCGCAACGCAGAATCAGGGTCGGTTCTTCCATGAACGGGTCCATCACCGCCGTGGCGGCTTCCGGCATCAAGATCATGTCGGATTCTTGAATGCCTTTCCAACCGGCGATCGACGAGCCGTCAAACATTTTGCCGTGTTCGAAGGTGTCGGCTTCAAGGGTATGAGCCGGGACCGAGACGTGCTGCTCTTTGCCTTTGGTGTCGGTAAAGCGAAAGTCGACGAACTTGACCTTCTTGTCTTTAATCATTTTGAGAACATCTGCACCGGACGACATCGGGTTCCTCCTGGGAAACGTTATATGTTGCGGTGTGCACCGCGGAAATTGAGCAACTATTTTTGCACGAAATATGCCACTAATAAAATTTTATGAATTCAATTGCTTACATGTTAAGGACTCCGTAAAGCCATCATATTTGCACCATTATGGCTCTTTAAATTTCGTAATGCACTATTAAAGTGCGTCAGCGAAAAATTACTTCCACGCTGCGAATATCTTTATCTGCCGCCGCCGCGGCGGCAAAACGCTCGGCCAATGTTTGGCTTTCGATCGTATGCGTGAGCACGCTGATAGGCAGCAGCAACTCAACATCGAGATGGCCGTTGAGGTAATGCAAAGTGATGTGTTCAATTTGGCGCGCCTCGGGGATCGCGGCAAAATAATTTTGCAAACGGCGCTCGACCTCGTCGCGCAAGGGTAAGCCTTCGCAGCTCGGTCCGTCGACGTCTTCCTCGGTGTCGATGTGCACCATGACGTCGGCCAGCGGCGCGGCTTGATTGGCCATCAAGCGCGTGCGCACGGCTTCCCTGATTTGATGGCCTTCGGAAACGCTCACGTGATCGTTGACGATGATG
>JACQBD010000108.1 GCA_016194665.1 Gammaproteobacteria bacterium | reverse complement strand
GGAATTCGACGATGGCGCTGTTGGACGAACCGAGCAGCACGGTTTGCATGCCGCGGAATTGATTGTCCGGATTGCCCTCGAACCAGACGCGATCGAAAATCGTGCCGACGACGTGAAAGCTCGAGGTCTTGCTAGGGCCGACGTTCAACACGAAGAGGCGCAGGCGTTCGCCGACTTTAGTCGGCAAGGGATTTTTGACCATGCCGTTGTGCACGCCGTTAAATACGGTATAGCTGGGTTGCGCCATGCGCAGTTTCTCGCCATCGAGTACGTAAAGCGGAGTGCCATTGATCTTGTGTTTCGCCGGATCGGGTTTGACGTAGAATTCGCTCTGCAAAATAAAATATTCGCGATCGACTTTCGTCGGATAGCCCTCGCGCGGTTCGACGATGACCGCGCCATACATGCCCGAGGCGATGTGTTCGAGGATCATCGGCGTGCCACAGTGATACATGAAAATCCCGGGATAGTTGACGGTAAACTCGAACTCGATGGTTTGTCCCGGCGCGATCGAGCGATATTTATCCTGCGGCGAGACCATGGCCGCGTGAAAATCCATCGAATGCATCATCGGCGCCGCCGTCATCCGCACACCCGGCACCGGCTCGTCGCTGCGATTGGTCATGCTGAATTTTATTTTATCACCGACACGCGCGCGCACCGTCGGTCCCGGCACTTGATCGCCGAAGGTCCAAGCGCTGAATTTCACCCCCGGTGCGATCTCGATGATCTTGTGCGTGGTGTCCAAGCGCACGGTTTTTACCGGCGCGGGGTCGAGCGGTTTTAGTGCCGCGCCCAAGCTCAGCGCCGCGCCATCGGCAAAAACTCCCGTGTGGCGCTCGGACGTGACTTTAGCCGCCACCGGTTTTAGATCCATCTTGTTCGGATCGTAGGCATCCGCCGACGCTATGCTTACACAAGCTAAGCCGAGCAGCGATGCGGTAATGGCGCGAAAGCGTGAAAGTAAAATTGTCATGCGGAACCCCTTAACGGTTGGTTAAAACCAGCTGCACGAAATAGCCATGTGCATATTTAGGGGAATTTTAGATTCATCGTTATGCGAATGATTTGATGTAGGTCAATTGGCGCAAGCTTTATTGTGAGCTTTTGTTTAACTTCCCGCTTCTACAACGCTTGTTAGCCGCTGCTGTAGGAAGCCGAAATCATCGACACGAACCACTAATTATTTTTTTTGGCATCACGACTGCAGCTTTCAAGCAACCCGGCGGCTGCCACCGCCGGCAGCGGATGGCTAAATAAAAAACCTTGCGCCTCGTCGCAGGCTTCGCGCGTAAGAAATTCACGCTGGTCTGCGGTTTCAACGCCTTCAGCGATAAGCTTAAGCCCGAGGCTTTTTGCCAGGGCGATGATAGCGCGGATGATCGCGGCATCGTCCGGGTTGTTGCACACACCGGCGACGAACGACTGATCGATTTTTAGATAGCTGACCGGAAATCGCTTCAAATAGCTGAGCGATGAATAACCGGTGCCGAAGTCGTCGATCGCGATCAGTAATCCCATCGCATTCAATTCGGTCAATGCGCGCGTGGACCGCTCAACGTCCGCCATGATCACGCTCTCCGTTAGTTCGAGCTCGAGCATTCCCGGTTCGATTTTATATTCTTCGATTATCGCCGCGATTTGGTTGGCAAGATCGGCCTTGGTAAATTGCAATGCCGAGAGATTAACCGCGACGCGCGGCACGTCGAGCCCGGCATCGCGCCACGCGCATATCTGGCGGCAAGCCTCGCGCAGCACCCAGTCGCCGACTTGCACCATGAGTCCCGTCTGTTCGGCGATCGGGATGAATATCCCGGGCGGTATCGTTCCGCGTGTGGGGTGATGCCAGCGCGCTAATGCCTCCATGCCCTCAAGCGAACGATTTTTTAAGCTGAACCGTGGCTGATACTCCAAGTAGAGTTCGTTGCGCGCGATCGCGTGGCGCAAATCGTTGCTCAACTTTAATGTTTCCATGGAGCGCGCATTCATGTCGCCCAAGGAAAAGAAACGGAAGGTATTACGACCGTTGGCCTTGGCTTCGTACATGGCGCTGTCGGCTTTCTTGAAGAGCGTGACGATATCGTCGCCGTCGTCCGGGAAACAACTGATCCCGATGCTGGCCGTCACATACAGTTCCTGGCCATCGATGTTGAATGCAGCCGCGAAAGTATCGATGATCTTGCGCGCTATTTGTTCGGCAAAGCTGCTCGAATCGAGCATATCCAGCAGTATCACAAACTCATCGCCGCCCAGACGCGCGACCATGTCGGTTTCACGGATAGATTGCTTTAGGCGATCGCTGGCGCCGCGCAGCAGTTCATCGCCGACGGTATGGCCCAGGGTGTCGTTGATGACCTTGAAGCGGTCGAGGTCGAGAAATAGCAGCGCCAGATTTTTGTTGCTACGTCGGGCGCGCGCGAGCGCGGCCTCAAGATGAATGCGAAATAGAGTACGGTTGGGCAGTTGTGTCAGTGCATCATGATGCGCCTGGTGCTCCAGTTGCGTCTCATAGCTTTTAAACATCGAGATGTCGCTTTGTATGCCCACGTAATGCGTTACTACGCCGTCCTTATTACGCAAGGCACTGAGACTGAGCAGCACCGGATAGATGCCGCCGTTTTTATGTTTATCCCAGACTTCGCCCTGCCAGTGATCGGTAGCGGTTAGCTGCTGCCACATGTCGGTATAAAAGGCTTTATCCTGACGGCCCGATTGCAGAAAGGCGGGTGTGCGTCCGAGCGCTTCCTCGACTTCATAACCGCTGGTCGAGACGAAAGCTTTGTTGGCAAAAATAATTTTGCTGTGCGCATCCACAATCAACACGCCCTCAGCAATGTTCGCCAAGGCCTCGGCGGATAGACGCAACTGCTCTTCGGATTTTTTACGCTCGCTGATGTCGCGCATGATGGTGGATAAGACCTGCAGTTGCCCATCGGCGGTTTTGTGCGCCAGGATCACTTGCGATACGGGAAATTCCTGTCCGTGACGGCTCAACAACACGGTTTCACCGCTCCAATTGCCGTGGCGGATGGCGCTGGGAATGCCTTCGGTCAAAATCGGATGGTTGGCGGGGTTGGGTAAGAAATCGGCGATGACTGTTTTGGTAATGTCTTCGTTTATATCCACGCCAAGCAAACGGCGGCCGGCGCGATTGAGATAAAGGAGGTGACCGCTGGGATCGGCAACGCTCACCAAGTCGGTGGTGGATTCGAGAATAGCCACCAGGCGCGCATGCGCCATTTCAATTGCTTTGCGTTCGGCGATTTCTGCGTGTAAGTCCTCGTTGATTTTTGCCAGCTGAGTATTGCGCTCAATGACGCGCGCTGACATTTGCTTAAACTCGCGCGCCAGTAATCCGACTTCATCGTCGGAAGTTGCCACAAACGGTTGCTGCAAGTCGCCTGCGGCGAAACGCCGCACGCTGTCATTCAGAGCGCGTAACGGTTGCGTGATCGTGTGCGCCAGCTGGAACGCGAGCAGCGCGGCAACGAGGAGAACCAGCAGACTAATCAGCAGCACCGACTCACCGAATACACGCACCGGCGCGAACGCTTCAGCTTGGTCGATTTTGACGATCAAACCGAGTTGACGTTTGGTATTCCAGCGGTACACGGCGATCGACGGCACACCGCGGTAATCGGCGGCTGACACCACGCCGCTGTCACGCGCGGCACAACGGCGCACGGCTTCGGTATCGAGCTTGTGACGCAACATCACCGGTTCGAGCATGAAGCGTGGCTGAGTCACAGGATATTGCTCGGCGTTAATAAGAAACGCATCTTCCGTCTGGTGTAAGCCCGAGCGGCGCAGAGCGATGGTGTTTAAGGCAGCAAGACTAAAGCGCGCGGCGAGCACCGCCATTACGCGCCCGTTGGCGTTACGCAAGGGCAGTGCCGCGGTCATGAGTGGCAGCTTGATATCAGCGGAATAATAAGGCGTTTGCAGATAAAGATCGGTCTTGCCGTTATCGAAATAGAGATGACCGACTTTTGATTTACCTTCTTCGGCTGGGCTCGTCGAGACAATCACCCGTCCGTTTTTCGGGTCCATCACGAATAACTCGAGGTAAGCGGAATCGGGATTACTGAGGTAGGACTCAAGTTCTCGCAGCAGCATGGCGTGAGCGCTGCGCGCCTCGGCGGACATGGGAACGGCGGCGATGAGTCTGGCGGCGTTCTCGCTTACGTTCGGGTGGTTGGCGATTAGCTCGATATCGCCGAAACGTTCATCGATCCACGTGTCTAGCGCCGCTTCCTTTTCGACCGCCTTCGCAAGCAACTCGGCAATCGCGCCGGCCTCAAGACTTTTGCTGCCGCTGCGATACGAGAGCACCGCGACGGTCCCCAGCAAGCCCGCAGTCAGCAGCACGAAAAACACGACGATCCGTGAAGCGAGGCGCAGCTTCACGACACATTTCGGTGTGGACGGAAGAATCCCACGGCGAGCCAGACAAGCCCCGCCGTTAACAAGCTAAGTGGTAGCCAGATTTCGAGCGCCTGCGCCCGCCGGCGCTGCGACGTCGCCAGCTGAAGTTGCGCTTGGATCGTGTCCGGCGTGTAGCGTTTGCGCCATTGATCGATCGGTTTACCGACGCGTTGTTTTGACTTGGGCTCGACGAAATAGCTGATACCGCTGTCTTCATGATCGATGACGATGCCTGATACCGGCTCGATCCAATATCGACCGTGGCCGTTAGTAAGCGCACGATATTTCTCCGGCACGTCCGTCAGCGATGCATAACTGACACTCTCATCCATACTGTCGACCACGTAGTTGAAAACATACACTTCGATGCCACGGAATTGATCCACGCGCTCGAAGGTTACGGTGCAGGGACCGGCGTAATTCGAATCCCAGAGTTGGTAGGATTGCTGGTGGGTATGCGGCGGAAACAGGTATTGACCGTTGCGATCCTGATCGCCATAGGCGCTCAAATTTTTTCGATCGCGGCGATCCACGCCATAAAGATTACGCGCTTCAAAAATAACCATCCCCGCCAAAGTTGACCAATGCATGTCGCTTTGGATGATGGAATGTCCGTCACCGCTGGTTAGCGTTTGATCGCGGCGGCGCACGTTGCTCTCAAAATTTTCCGTGGGCGCCGTAGGCGTTTGATGAGCTTGCCAGGTAGCCGTGTAATTTGTTTCCGCGACGTAATCGGTTGGCAGGCGTTCAAAAATCGGCGCGATGCTCCAACGCAACAGTGCCGCCATAAACCAAAACGCCGTCGCCCCTAGCCAATATCTCTGCGATATTTGGAACAACTTGTTCATGACTTATTTCACACAATCCATTCATTAACTATAGGCATATTCGCCTACCCAATTATTAAAACGGCTCTATTTACGTTAAAAAACTGAGGCGAAAAAACGTAGATTTCACGCCTATTTTTTTTAATACTGGGATGATTTGCCGAAATTATCGCGATAATTCCGGAATACTAGTGTGGACAATAGTCTTAGGAAGTAAAAAATTTATATTAGATAAATTTAATTATTCTTCATCGTCGTTATATTCCTTCGGCAAAAGATGGGCGATGCCCTTGTGGCAATCGATACAAGTTTTGCCTTGCTTCTGCGCCAACAAATGTTTTTCTTGAGCTTTGGGTCGTTGTTTGTGCGCGTCCATGCCTTGGAAGCTGTGACAGTTGCGGCATTCGCGCGAGTCGGTTGCCTTCATTTGCTTCCATTCATTCGTCGCTAACTCCATGCGTTTGGCTTCGAACTTTTCCGGCGTATCGATGGTGCCGAGAACTTTGGCGGGCAGTTCAACATAGGAAGCTTTTATTTTGCGCGCAAGTTTGTGCACCCAATCTTTGGGCACGTGACAATCGGAGCAAATGGCGCGCACGCCGGTGCGGTTGGTGTAATGAATCGTTTCTTTGTATTCCTGGTATACGGTATCGCGCATCTCATGGCAACTGGTGCAAAACTCCAATGTGTTGGTGGCCTCCATGGCGGTGTTGAACCCGCCCCAGAAAATAATACCCGCGAAGAAACCGACGACCAGCAGCGTTAATAGCGAATACTTGGCGCTGGGTTGCTTGAGAACTTTCCAGCAGCGTTTCCAGGCACTGGGTTTTTTGTCATCCATGTTTGACTCCACTGCGGCAGCGGTTGCCGATGCTGGCGTAAGGCGCGATGATTATTGCCACTTGTAAATGTACGACGCGCCGATAAAGGTCACGTGCTGTCTGGTATCGAATGATACGGTGCTGTTGTCGGAATAAGTAAACGGTACGCCGTTGTAGCCCCAGGTCCATTCATCCAGACGCACGCGTTGGTGCAGCAGCGTGATGCGTACGTCGGCGTTTTTCTTGAGCGCGTACTTGCCGTAAAGCATCAGCTTGAATTCGTCGTACGCGACTTCCGGCAGACCACCCTGTTGGTTAAAAAATGTTTTGTTGTTGGTGCTGGCTGAGCCGTCCAACGCCTGATTATATTTAGTGCTGTCGTTGAGGTAAGAAAAATCCGCACCCAACTCGATGCGGCTCGATGGTTTGCCGGCGACGCCGAGTCCCAAAGTGGTGGTGAGATTGCGTAGCACCATGTCATAACCAGTGGAGTGCGCCACGTGCAGCTCTTGATCGCCCTGCGACCAATACGTTGTCAGCTTCCATAAATCGGAAAAGGCCCACACCGCGTCGATGCTGTAAAGCACGCCGCCGGAATCGCGCAGCCCTTTGGTGGTCGGGGCGCCATAGTTGTCCTTAGAATCTTCCACCACAAATTGCAGCGACAAACGTTCGGTGGCGGACCAGTCGGCCGACAATTTCGCTTTATCGCGAATACGATTCATGAATATCAGCGGGAAGGTGGCGGTGCGGCTATAAATTTGGCTGTCGGAAAGTTCGGTGACGCCGGTGGCCGGCAGGCTGTTGGGCTTTAACCAGCTCGAAGCGCCATCGCGACGGCTGCCGCTTAAACTAAATGCGCCGTTGAGCGTTTCCGACAGTGAATGCCGCAGTTCGGCGCGCCAACCAATCTCTTCGGTTTTGGCGCGCACACCGGAAAGGCCGGCGATGCTGCTGCCGAGACAATCACCGGTGGTTGGATCGATCGCGGCGCATCCGGGGCTGGAAAATTCGCCGCGATCCATTAACTCGTAATCGGCGCCCAGGGTAGCGCGATTGTTATTGGGCAACTGATAACTTCCTTCCAGCTTGCCGGCGATTTTTTTCAATGAGTATTTGCTGTTGGCAAAAAAATCCGTTCCTTCCACGCTGTATAACGCCTGCGGTGTTTTGTCCTTTCTATTCTCATAACGTAGATTCGCGAGCAATGAAAGTTTTTGCGTAGCGTGCGTGGTCAGGCCTAATTGCAACAGCTGCGTATCGATCTTGCCGCCCAAATCGCTTTTGCCGTTGGGCGCGCCGGTCAATCCGTTGCCGATAAAACTGTCGTGCTGCTCGGCGCGGGTAAACGAGTATTTGAAAGTGCTGCGAGTTTTGGCGGAGATCGCGTAATTGCCGGAAAGATAAAATTGATGCGCCTGGTTGTCGGGCGGCAAAGCGATGGGCAAGCCGAGCGTGTTGCGCAGGCCCGCATCCAAGGCGGTCGGTGTACCGAGTGGATTGGTTAACGTGTTGGGGACATTGGGTGTTAAATTGCCAAACGCGTTGGTGAAGAACGAACCGTAATAACCTCCGCTAAGCAGCAAGTTGTCACTGGAAAAATTCAGTTTGGCGTCGATTTGGCGCGTGGTGGATTTAATCGGTTCGGGCAACATCAACAACGCCCATTGTGTGCTGCTGGCGCTGCACACACCGTCTGTTACCCACGTAGCGCTGCAAGCAAAGCCTTTGCCGAATAAGCGCGCGCCTTCGCGGTCTTCGTTTTTGGCGCTGACTTCGAACTGCAAGCGCGGCGTCAGCCATTTGTCGAGACCCAGGCCGAGGCTTTGGCGATTTATTTTTAAATCCACTTCCCTGCCGGCGCCGGCAGTGGATAGCAGCACCACCGAAGGATTGGTCGAGCCGGCGCCTTGCATGCCGGT
>JACQBD010000111.1 GCA_016194665.1 Gammaproteobacteria bacterium | reverse complement strand
CCGCCACCAACAGCGGCCTGAAATTCGCCACCTCGGAAATTCTCGAGACCCTAACGGCGCGCGAGGCCAAAGTGCTGCGCATGCGTTTTGGCATCGGCATGAATACCGATCACACGCTGGAGGAAGTCGGCAAGCAATTCGACGTGACGCGCGAACGCATTCGTCAGATCGAAGCCAAGGCTTTGCGTAAACTTCGTCATCCCAGCCGTTCGGAGCATTTGCGCAGCTTCCTCGACTAAGTTAAAAGCCTTATATCCACGTTAACCACGGGCCGGTATAATCCGGCCCGTTGATTTTTAGTCTCAAGTTGTTTGATCACTCCCTCTCCCTCCGGGAGAGGGTTGGGGTGAGGGTGATAGTTCGCTGGTTTTATTTCCCCTCATCCCCATCCCTTCTCCCTGAGGGAGAAAGGGCGAGCCGTTCGCGCTTTGCGCGTTTTTATAATATCTGGGCCTGTAGCTCAGTTGGTTAGAGCAGGGGACTCATCAATTCAATGGTGCGCTCATATCGAAAGATATGAGATGAACGGGATGAATTCAGGGAAACCGTAGCAAGCGATGGACATCATCGGCTGCCGGCAATCCTGAGCCAAGCCGGAAGCGCACTTCCGGAAGGTGCAGAGACTACCTGAGGACTTCAGCGTCCTTAATCACAGGCTTCGAGCTTCCCGCGCCCGAACGATGCACGCATTCCGTGATCGGGGCGATGAGATAGTCCACTCCGTTGGAAACAACGGGACAGAGTGAATCCCTTGGTCCTAGGTTCGAGTCCTAGCGGGCCCACCAAATAAAACAAGGGTTAGCGTTTTGCGCTCACCCTTGTTTTTATTTTTAATATTGAATTTATTTTTTAATATAAAACCGATAAATCCCGCACACATCTTCGGTCATACCCAGCAACTTATGACCGGCAGTTTTAATCCAGGTATTTATTTCCGCGGGCGCGGCCGTGCAGTCGCTCAGTAATTTAATGTTTTGACCGGGCTTTACCTGAGCCAAAGCCTTGCTGGCTTTCAGCACCGGTGTCGGACAAGGATAGCCGCGCACATCGACAGTTTGTGTCACTACCCAGGCATCGCCTTTCTGGATATAAAAACCAAAACCTTTGGGCCGCGTTTTATCGATGTGCAAAATTTGATTGTTGGTCTGTGCCGCCCATAAATGCAAATCGCTTTCGATATCCGGGAAATCGCTGAGCAATAAAAGAACATGCGCATTTTCCATCGAGCTCATCGCGCGGCGCAACGACGGTAAAGGGCCGGGAGAAGCTAAGCCATTCAAATCCAGCGTTATTTGCGGTTGAAGTTTTAAGCCAGACTGACTTTGCGTATTTGCCGCCATATTGTCCTCTTATTCCATTAGGTTTTATTAAGGTGGACTTTGCAAGCCTCATGCCAGTCAATAAAAAGCGGAAAGCGAAAATAGGGCAATAATTTAAGGCTGAAAATAGGCTCAAGCGGGTGTCTGGCATGAAACTTGAAGTATTTTCCGTGAGCTAATTTTGGCACGCGCTGGCAATGAACCCAATTATTCTTTTAATAGACGACAACCAAGAAAATCTTCTTCTCCTGCAGCGGATGCTGAAAACTTTATCGAAGGTAGGCAACGTCGACACGGTTTGTTTTACCGCAGCGCAGGAAGCACTGAAGTGGTGCCACGATCACGAACCGGATATCTGTGTGGTGGACTACAACATGCCCAATATGGATGGCATCGGCTTCATCACCGAAGTGCGTAAATTGCCCGGCTTCAAAGGGATTCCCTTGGTCATGATCACCGGTACCTGCGACGAGCAAGTACGACAACGCGCGTTGACCAGCGGCGCCACCGATTTTCTGACGCGTCCGGTTAATCCCGCGGAATTTAAAGCGCGCTTGGATAATCTTTTGTCCTTGCGCATGAGCTTGGTCAATCCGCTGGATAAAGTGGAACGCTTGGCGCAAGACATGGAGTTACTCGCGCGCCACACTTTGGAGCGCGAACACGAACAGATTATTTTTAAACTCTCGCAACTGAGCTTATGGCGCGACGAGGAGACCGGAAATCATATGCATCGCGTGGCGCATGTTTCGCGCCTGATCGCGCAAGAGTTGAAATACGACGAACAATTTTGCGACATGATTTATTTGGCGGCGCCGATGCACGATATTGGTAAGGTCGGCATCCCCGATAAAATTCTGCTCAAGCCCGGCAGATTGACGGCGGAAGAGTGGGAAGTAATGAAAACTCACACCACCATCGGCTACGACGTGCTCAAGGATTCCAGCTCGGCTTTGCTGCGCATGGGCGCGGAGATCGCGCATTCGCATCACGAGAAATACAACGGCCAAGGTTATCCGCGCGGCTTGGCGGGCGAGAAGATTCCGATCGCCGGCCGGATTGTGGCGGTGGCCGATGAATTGGACGCTTTGTTATCGGTGCGTCCTTATAAGAAGGCATGGAATCTGAACGACGTGTTGGATCAAATGCGGCGCGAACGCGGCAAGCATTTCGATCCGGAATGTATCGACGCCATGCTGCGACGCATCGACGCAATTTTAGCCATCCAACATAAATTCGCCGATGTCGAACCGATTGTTGAAGACCTGTTTCCCAAAAGACAGGGGGTTGCCTAGGTTTTTTGCACCGGCGCCGTCACGAACGCGCGTCGCGCGCGCTCAGTGAACGGCCGCCGGTGTTTTTTCTTCTACGGCGGCGGGCGCAGCGTATTTGCGTTGATACCAAAAAAGCCCCAGCCGTTCGCGCCAAGCTCTGCTGCTTAGTTGCAAACCGTAAGCCGAAGGAAAATAACCCAGTGTTTGGCGGTCTTCTTTATTCAGGGTCGTGAAGCCCATTGGCGCTGGAATAGTGTTAACTCCCGCGTTCTCAAAAGCCCATACCGCGCGCGGCATATGTGAGGCGTGCGTCACTAAGTAAACGCGCTTTATCCCGGCCTCGCTCAAAATCGCTTTGGAAAATTTTGCGTTCTCGAACGTCGTTGCCGATTTATTTTCCACCCACTTGGGTTCGACTTGAAAGTCGCGCGTGAGCGAGATTTTCATCAGCTCCGCTTCCGAAACATTTTCTCCGTATGGAGAACCGCCGCTGATTAAAATTGGTAAATGGGTTGCACGATGCAAATAAACCGCATAACGCAAGCGTTCGAGTGCGGCGCTGCTGACGCTGTCGCCTTCGCCAAATTCTACGGCGTCGGTGTACCGACCCGCGCCCAGCACCACGATGGCCCCTGGCGCCGGCGCTTCTTGCGATGCGCCAATTTTAAGCGGTGGAAATCGTGACTCTAGATCGTGAATGAATTGATAACCGGTGAGCGGCAAGCTTAAAACCAATAGCGCGGCCACGCTGAGCACGACGATGAGACTGCCCACCAGCATCCAGCGAATTTGAATCAAAAAGCCCAGTAGGGCGACGACGATAATGATCCCAGGCGGTATCAGTAATAAGGCTTCAATCTTGGGTGCAACTTCGACCATCTTGTTTAAAACGAAACGCCCGCGGCCTGTTGCTCGGCGTGATACGAAGAACGCACCATCGGTCCGCTGGCGACATTGCGAAAACCCATGGCTTCGGCGGCGCGTGCGAATTGCGTGAATTCATCCGGCGTGACAAAACGCTGCACCGGTAGATGATGTCGGCTCGGCTGCAGATATTGACCGATAGTGAGCAGATCGCAGCCGTGCGCGCGCAAGTCTTGCATGACTTGAATGATTTCTTCGTTGGTTTCGCCAAGCCCTACCATTAAACCGGATTTAGTCGGTGTCTCGGGATGACGCTGCTTGAAACGGCGCAGTAAATCCAAGGAATGTTGATAGTCCGAACCCGGACGCGCGGCGCGATACAAGCGCGGTACAGTTTCGAGATTGTGATTGAACACATTCGGCAAAGCCGTGCTCAAAATATCGAGCGCGACATCCAGGCGCCCGCGGAAATCCGGCACCAAAATTTCAATCGAGGTCGAAGGTGTATGTTGGCGTACGGCGCCGATGCAAGCGGCGAAATGCGCTGCGCCACCGTCGCGCAGATCGTCGCGATCGACTGAGGTGATGACGACAAATTTTAATTTCATCTCGGCGATGGCGCGCGCCAAGTGCTCGGGTTCGTTCGGATCCAGCGCCAAAGGTCGGCCGTGGGCGACATCGCAAAACGGACAACGGCGCGTGCACAAGCGCCCCATGATCATGAACGTCGCGGTGCCATGGCTGAAACATTCACCGAGATTCGGACAAGAAGCTTCTTCGCACACCGTATGCAGTTCATGCGCGCGCAACAGCGCCTTAAGACGGCCGACTTCGGGATGCGTCGGGCTTTTGGCGCGAATCCACGCCGGCTTGCGCAGCAGCTCGGTCTGCGGCGCAATCTTGATGGGAATGCGCGCGGTTTTAGCCGCGCCTTTCTGGTCGATAGGCGCGTGTGCGGAAGATTCTTTGTTATCCGTGCTCATAAAATCTAAACGGGTAAATCCGATGAAATCAGACGTGCAGTATAACCCAGCTCGTGCAAGAGTAACTTAAGCCATTCCTGCCCGAGGCTTTGCATATCCCGATGAATGCCAAGGTCAAACAATTGCGTCACCGGCTGTCCCGGGTAACCGCAGGGATCGATATAGGAAAAGGGCGTGAGATCCATGTGCAAATTAAGCGCGATGCCATGATAGCTCGCGCCTTTACGGATGCGCAGACCAAGCGCGGCGATCTTGCCTGCCGCCACATACACGCCGGGCGCAGCAGCGCGTTGCTCGGCGCGAATCTGGTAGCTCGCCAAAAGATTAACGACGGTTTGCTCCAACGCGCGCACCAAACGTTTGGCGCCCCAGTTGCGGCGCTGTAAGTCCATGAGGATATACGCGACCAATTGCCCCGGCCCGTGATACGTCATGTCGCCGCCGCGATCGGTGTAGACCACCGGAATGTCATGAATATCGACGAGCGTGCCGTGGCGTCCTTTAAGACCCATCGTGAAAACCGGCGTATGTTCCAGCAACCAAATTTCATCCACAGTTTGGGGCGTGCGTGCGTTGGTAAAATCCTGCATGGCGCGAAACGAAGCGGCGTAATCCATCTGCCCGAGCAGACGCAGATTTAATTCTTCCAGCGGCGGATTTATTTTCTGCGCTAATTTCATTTGGAACCAAAAGTTTTAGGTTTTGGATTGCGTAGGGGTGGTCCCACGCACCAATGCTTTGTTAAGCCGTGGATCGGTGCGTGGGACGCACCCTACATGGTTTTTGAAATAGCTTCTAGTGCGCTTGTCCGGCTATGAACGCTTGTTTGTATTCTTTGTAGAGCGCAAACATGCGCGCATGCATCGGGCCTGGTTTGCCGTTGCCAACGAGGCGACCGTCGATACGTGTAATCGGCAAAATTTCCTTGGTCGAACTCGTGAGCCACACTTCGTCGGCGGATTTAAAAGTTTCCAGGCTGATCGGTCTTTCATCGCAAGTAATATTGTTGGCGTTGGCAATTTCCACCACCAGGTCGCGCGTGATGCCCGGTAAAATAAACGGTCCCTTCGGAGCGGTGATCAGGCGATTGTGAGTGACGATAAAAATATTGCTGGCTGCGCCTTCGGTGACGACGCCTTCGCGCACTAGAATCGCTTCGACCGCGCCTTGTTCGATGGCTTCTTGGCGCAACATGGCGTTGGCCAGCAGCGCGATGGCTTTAATGTCGCAGCGACGCCAGCGAATATCTTCGGTGGTGATCGCGGCAACGCCCTGTGTCAGTTGTTCCGCCGGCGGATATTTAAGCAACTGCGCATACGCAAATACTGTCGGCGTCACTTGCGCCGGAAACGCATGATCGCGCGGCGCCGGGCCGCGCGTGACTTGCAGATAAATCGATTGATCTTGCGCGCCATGCTCCGCCATCAAGCGCGTGAAAATCGCGTTCCATTCTGCCGCCGTGTGCGGATTGGGTAAACGGATCGCCGCCAGGCTCGCCGCCAGCCGCGCTAAATGATGCGGCAGACGGAACAGACGCCCGCCGAACGCCGGCAGCACTTCGTAGACGCCATCGCCGAACACAAAACCGCGATCGAAGACGGATACCCTGGCTTGATCGGGCGGCAGAAATTCACCGTTGAGATATACCTGTTTCATGATTTTGGATTCAATAGATTTAAGTTGTAAATCGGCGGAGGGGCTGGTTCTGTCTCAGATGTTATCAGCATTAAAGTGCAGAATATTAAAGTGTCTATCAATGAAAAGCATCAGCATGTTGTAAGGAAGATGTCGCCAAGATTTGGCGTAATCGATTTAGCCATATGCTGGCCGAAGCAATGTTAGAATCGAACGGTCTTCGTTCGCCATTCAGGAGAATTTATTATGGACAAACGCCAATTTCTCATGCTATCGGCAGGCGGCGTTGCCGCCTTACCATTTTTGGCATCGGCCTCAGCAATCGACGCAGCGAGCCGCGGTCCGGCCTTGCTCACAGTGTCAGGCGCGATAGGTCGCGGTAATCGCGGCGCGCTTGATCCGGCGCTGGATCAGATGATGCACAAACAGAACGTTCAGTTCGACCGCGCTTACACTTTCGATTTTGCAGGCATCAGCGCATTGCCGGCAGTCACGATCGCGCCAACGCTTGAATACGATTTGAAACAACACGCGCTGCGTGGTCCGTTGCTGTCCGATATTGTCGCAGCCGTTCATGCACCAGCCGCCGCACATCAGCTACTGCTTCGCGCCGTGGACGGTTACGCGGTGGTGATCACTTTGGCCGATGCGCACAAATATCGCTTCATCGTTGCCACGCATCTAGACGGCAAGCCAATGCCGCTCGGCGGTCTCGGTCCGTTGTGGGCGGTGTACGATGCCGATCGCTTCGCGGAAATGTCAGCCAAGCCGGTTAACCAGCGCTTTGGCCTATGTCCGTGGGCGCTTTACCACATAGAAGTACAGCGCGTGTAAGCTAACAAAGATGGTCATCGTTTTTTATCGCAGCCAAAGCTGAATCCGATCGATGCCGCGCTGCAAAAAATTCCCCGTAGAAATTTCTTTTAAGGCCACTAGCGGATATTCAGCGAGGGTTTGCCGGTCGATATCCAAGGACAAACTGCCCAGGGTTTGCCCGAGCGGCACCGGTGCATAGATCATCTCCTTCACCATCAAGCGCGCGCTTAATTTTTGATGCCAACTGCGCGGCAAGGTCAGATATAAATTCTGGCGCAGGCCGAGCGGCAAGCTTGACTGGTTTCCCATCCATACGCGCACGTGCGCCGCAGGGACGTTAACGGCATACAGCAAGCGTGTTTCAAAATAACGAAATCCATAATCGAGCAGTTTTTGTCCTGCATCGACTTGAGTGTTTTCATCGCGCGCGCCTAGAGTCGTGGCGATCAAACGCATGCCGTCGCGTTTGGCCGAAACGATCGAGACGTAACCTCCGTTGCGCGTAAATCCCGCTTTTAACCCGTCCACACTTGAGTCGCGCCATAGCAGCGCGTTGCGGTTATATTGATTTATTTCTTGGTAAACGAACTCCTTCTGGGAAAATTTTTTGTAGTCTTCGGGGAAATCGCGAATTAAAGCCGACGCCAGTAAACTCAAGTCGCGCGCCGTCGAAACCTGACCGGTTTCATCGTAGCCGCCGGCGTTGGTAAATGTCGTGTGGTTTAAGCCCAAACTGCGCGCGGCGGCGTTCATCTCGGTGACGAAATTAGTTTCGCTACCCGACACATGCTCGACCAAGGCCAGCGCCGCATCGGTGGCCGAACGTACAATCATGCCTTGCAATAAATCTTCGGCGCGCACCGTGGTTTGAGGGCGCAAAAAAAGCTTTGCGCCTTTCGCGTTGCTAGCACGAGACGTCACGTTCACTTGCTCGTCGAGGCGCCATTTTTCAGATTTTAATTTTCCGAACAGGACGTAGGCGGTCATGAGCTGAGTCAGGCGTCCCGGCGCTACTGGCTTATCGGCGTTGCTGGAAGCCAGCACCCGGCCGCTGTCATGATCCATCAGCAGCCAGATGGGTGCGCCGATATCCGGCGAGGGAATCTCAGGAAAATCGATGGCGCTGGCGTGGGGACTGAACAGAAAACAGAAGAGCAGCACAAAAAATTTTTCACACAACGAAGGACAACGCCAGCAAATCGGCACGCTTACTCCACCACGATGAGAGGATTACTAACGCCGAGTTGCGTAGCGCGCGCGCTCAGGCGGTCGCCTTCTTCGACATTCGCCAACGGTCCGACACGCACGCGAAAAATGCGCGTGGCGGTATTGCCGTTGGTGTTTAAACTCGATTGAATAAATATCGGCCGCAGCGCTTCACGCTCCAGGCGGTCGCGCAGCGTAGCGGCGTTGTCCCAGACCGTGAAAGCGCCTACCTGCAGATACAATTTTGGTTCCGCAACGGCAGTCGTCTGGGTAGAAGCGGCAGGAGCAGGAACCGATTGAGTAGCAGCGACTTGAGTCGGCGGCGTTTCCCCGGCCATAACATAAGGAATAATTTGCACGGAGTCATCGGCATTACTCGTCTTGGCCACTTGGACCGTGGGTTCATCGGGATTAATCGCCTCGACTTCGACGATGCCGGTGCCCGTGCCGATGATGCCCAGTTTGGCCGCGGCCGCGTAAGACAGATCGATCAGCCGGTTGTTAAGAAACGGACCGCGGTCATTGACGCGTACGACGGCGCTGCGGCCGTTTTGTAAATTGCGTACGCGCACGTAACACGGCAGCGGCAAGGTTTTATGCGCCGCGGTCATGGCGTACATGTCGTAAGCTTCGCCGCTCGAGGTGCGCTTGCGGTGGAATTTTTTTCCATACCACGAGGCAATGCCGCGTTCGCGATAACCGTTGGCCGTGGCCAGCGGCTTGTAAGCGACGCCATATACGGCATAAGGATTATTGCCCGAGGCGCTGCGAGCTTCGCGCTTGGGCACTGCATCCGGAATATTGGCCACATCCGCGGGTGGATTGGATTCCGGACCGTCGTCTTGAAAATATCCGCCGCCGCGCGTGAAGCTGCCGCAGGCGCTGAGCAAGGCCAGTAACGGCGCCAGCCATAGCCAGCGTGCGCTCATGATTTTTCCTCGATGCGTTTGCGTATCATGTTGCCTAATTCGTAAACCGCCAGGGCATAGCGTTTGTTGCGATTATAACGCGTGATGACGTAAAAATTGTTATAGCCTAAGCGATAAAACGGTCCGGTCTCGCCTTCGAAGGAAATCAGCGCCGCACGCCGATCCAGGTCGTCACGGCGGCGCGGAAAAATTCCGTAGCTCGCCAGTTTGGAAGCGGGCAATGTGGGTCGGAAACCAAGTTTTTCAATCCAGAAATATAACGTGCCTTCGATCTGCACGTCATCGACGATGGGCCCATCGGCCTCCCAGCCGTTTTCGCGCAGATAATGCGCGACGCTGGCGATAGTATCGTCGGCGCTGGTCAGGATGTCGCGCTTGCCGTCGCCGTTGGAATCCACCGCGAAACGCCGATAACTGCTGGGCATGAACTGCGGCAGACCGAGAGCGCCGGCGTAAGAACCTTTTACTTGGCAAGGATTAACCTTTATCTCCCGGGCTAATAATAAAAATTCCACCAGCTCGCGCCGAAAAAAATCCGCGCGCTCGGGATAATCCAAGGTTAAAGTGGTAAGCGCATCGAGCACCGGATAGTTACCGGCATGACGGCCGTATTGCGTCTCGACGCCTAAGATGGCGACGATAATTTCCGGGGCGACTCCGGTTTGAGTATGCACACGTTGCAATATGTCAGCGTGTTTTTTCCAGAACTGCGCGCCGCGCTCGGCGTTTTGCTCGGTTAAAAAAATATTTTTGTAGTCATACCAAGGCAGCAACTCCTTGGGACGTTGCATCGCTTCAATGATATCGGGACGGATTTTTACGCAACGAAACGTGCGCCTGATTTGCTCGCTGGAAAATTCATGCTTGTCGGCCATTTCCGAGGCCAAGCTTTGCAGCGCCGGATAATCGTCGATATGGAGCGCATGCGCCGTGGTCGATAGCAGGCAAAGCAGCAACAGCGACAAGAGCGGATGAAATCGCATGTTGCTATTCGGCGATTTTTCGGTGCGTCTGAATACTCATTAAAATACCGAACGCGGCCATGACCGTGACGATGGAGCTGCCGCCGTAACTCATCATCGGCAAAGGAATGCCGACGATAGGCAAGATGCCGGTGACCATGCCCATGTTCACGAAAAAATATAGAAAGAAAGTCAGGCTCAAGCTTCCGGCCAAAAGACGTGTGTAGGTATCTTTGGCGAGATAGGCGATGAGCATGCCGCGCGCCACCACGAAGGTATACACCAACACCAATAACAAGCTGCCGATCAAACCGAATTCTTCGGCAAATACGGCAAAAATAAAATCGGTCGAGGATTCGGGCAGATAATCCAAATGCGCTTGGCTGGAATTGAGCCAACCTTTGCCATAGACGCCGCCGGAACCGACGGCGATCATCGATTGAATCGTGTGATAACCGGTGCCGAGCGGATCCGCTTCCGGATTGAACAGCGTGAGCACGCGCTGGCGCTGGTAATCGTGCAGATGACCCCAGGCAAACGGCGCGGCCACGGCGATGATCGCCAATAAAATAATGATCACGCGCCAGCGCAGGCCGCCCAAAAATAAAACAAAAGTACCGGCGCCGAACACCAGCAGCGCCGTACCTAAATCCGGTTGTTTAACGATCATGACCGCGGGGATCGCCATCATGACGAACGACAGACCCAGGCGCCACAGCCGCGGCGGTACATCGCCGCGCGCCAGAAACCACGACAACATCATCGGCACCGCGAGCTTCATGATTTCAGCCGGTTGAAATTTAACAATGCCCAGGTTCAACCAGCGTTGCGCGCCTTTACCGATGACGCCCATGGCCAACACCGCCAATAGCAACACCATGCCGGCGCCAAAAATATACGGAGACCAGCGCTCCAGAATTTCCGGACGGATTTGTGCGACCAGCAGCAACACCATGAATCCGAGTGCGAGGCGCATGAGATGACCGAGTGTCGCGCTTAAATCTTTGGCGCTGGCGCTGTAAACCACGAATAGGCTAACCGCCGCTAGGCCAAGCAGAGCGAAGAATAAAGTTTTATCGAGATGTAAGCGTTGCAGATCCATAAATAATATTTAAGTAGTGATATTCCCAATCAACATGGACGAATGAAATATCATTCGTCATTTTCCTCCGCCGGTTTCACGACCGGCGTAGACTCGCTGCCTAAAATCACATGATCCATCATCTTGCGTGCAATCGGCGCCGCCGCCGAACCGCCGTGGCCGCCGTTTTCGACGATCACGGCGATCGCCACTTTGGGATCATTCACCGGCGCAAAACTGATAAACAAGGCGTGATCGCGATAGCGTTCGGGCGTGGCTTTTTCGCTGTAAGATTGACCTTGAGCGACGCTTTTCACTTGCGCGGTACCGGTTTTACCGGCGATTTTATAAGCGGCGTTGTAACCGATTCCATACGCGGTGCCGCGATTGCTGTGCACCACGTCGGTGAGATTCTGTACTTCAATATCGATATGGTGTTTATCCTTTAAAGGAATTTCCGCATAAGCTTCGGGAGTTATATTCTGCGTGGCTTGGGTTTTAGCATCGACAATGGCGTGCACCAATTGCGGTTTCATGCGTATGCCGTGATTGGCCAAGGCCGACATCGCCGAGGCCAGCTGCAAGGGCGTGGCCAAGAGCGATCCTTGACCGATGCCGGTGATGACGGTTTCGCCCGGGTACCAGCGCTGACCGCGCGCTGCTTTCCATTCGGGCGATGGCAAGATGCCTTCCGATTCATTGAATATGTCCACGCCGGTTTTGGCGCCGAAACCGAACGGCGCCAGAAAATTTTTCATGGCTTCGATGTTCATCGTCACCGCCAGCTTGTAAAAATAAACGTCGCAGGACTGCACCACGGCATCGTGCAAGTTTACCGCGCCATGCCCGCCTTTCTTCCAATCGCGGAATAGATGCGCATTGGGCGGCAAACTAAACCATCCGGGACAGGCCACCGGCCGGTTAGGATCGAAACCATCCAACTCCAAGGCCGCCAATCCGAGAAAAGCTTTAATCGTGGAACCCGGGGCATACTGACCGTTCAAGGCGCGGTTAATGAGCGGTTTATTGGGATCGTTGAGTAAGCCCTGGTAAGAAGTGGGATCGATACCGCTGACGAAAGGATTGGGATCGTAAGTCGGCGTGCTGACAAACGCCAGGATCGCGCCAGTCGCGGGTTCCAGGGCGATGATGGCGCCGCGCCGTTGGCCTAAAGCCTGTTCCGCCAAAGCTTGCAGTTTGGCGTCGATACTCAAATAAAGATTTTTGCCGGCCACCGGCGCGATGCGTTCGAGAATGCGCAGCGAGCGGCCGTGGGCGTTGGTCTCGACATTTTCAAAACCGACTCGTCCTAATAAAACTTTTTCGTAGCTGGCTTCGAGACCGAGTTTGCCGATGTGTTCCATGCCGCGATATGCCGCTTTATCCAAATGCTCGGCTTCCTGTTCGTTGATGCGTCCGACGTAGCCGAGAAAATGCACGCCTAATCCGGTCAGCGGATAATGCCGGCGCAAGCGCGCTTCCAGTTCGACGCCGTTGAAATACGGACGCTTGACCGCGAAGCGCGCGGCTTCTTCTTCGGTCAGGTGCGAACGCAGCACTAAGTTTTCAAAACGCGGACGTTCGCGCAATTGTTTGCGAAAATTTTTAAGATCGGTGTCGTTTAATTTGACGACCTGGCCTATTTCTTCCAGCAGCGAATTCATGTCGTCGACTTGTTCGGGAATGATTTCCAGGGTGTACACCGGATAATTCTGCGCCAATATCACGCCGTTGCGATCCAGAATCAGCCCGCGCGGCGGCTGCAAGGGAATCGGTTTAATGCGGTTGGCTTGCGATAAAGTTTCGTAGTGCCGATGCGCCCACACTTGCAGATAAATCAGGCGCAGCAACAAGCTGAAAATCAATATCAGAATGATGACGCCGATAACCGAAAGGCGCGCGTTAAAAAGCCGCGTTTCCCGAAAGTGATCCTTAATAGGGATATTGAGCATGGCGCGCGTTTAAAAGAAAGATCTGAGCTATCGATGGTTAACCACAGAGAGCACAGAGAATAAAATCATAAAATTAATTGAAGTACCTCTGTGTGCTCTGCGCTCTCTGTGGTAAAAACTCATATTTCAAACTTTCCTTAAGTAAGGCCGCCATGCCGCCGGAAATCGCGCAAAAGCACAAACAGCCACGGCCACAACAAGGCGCCTACGACGCTCGGTGTCCAATAACTGAAGGTGTCGGGAGCTTGGCCGATGGCGCCGCGTATCCATAGCACCAATAATTGGTTGGCGATGAGTAAACCGAACACCGACACCGCTTGTTGCCAGCGCGGAAACATACGCAGTTGCAAATGTAAACGCACGGTTAAAAAAGCGATCAAGGTTTTGCCGAGTGCGTTGCTGCCGAGCAAGGAGCCGTAAAGCGCGTCTTGAATGAACCCGAGCAGCCAGCCGGTGCCCACCGATACGCGTTCAGGCACGGTGAGACACCAATAGATAAGCACCAAGCCCATCCAATCCGGCCGAAACGGTTCGGCCCATTTAGGAAACGGCATGATCGCCAAAATCACCGCGACCACGAAGCTACCGAAAAAAACTAGACGGCGGTGCGTATCGCGATTCATTTCGGGTTTCCGACTTTGGGTAAATTCCCGGGCCAGATCAGCAACACTTGTTTGCCGTGATTCAGCTGCGCCGCGGGCTTGGCGGTGATGGCGAGAAACGCTTCGTTTTGATCGTTGATGATTTTGACAACTTGCGCCACCGGATATCCCGGTGGGAAGGTGCCGCCCATTCCCGAACTCACGAAGGTATCGCCTTCTTTAATATCCGCCGAGGCGGTGAGGTAGGGAATTTTTAAACTATCCGGATCGCCGGTGCCGAACACCAAGGCGCGCAAACCGCTGCGATTATTCAGCACCGGAATCGCGTGGCCGGCGTCGGTGATGAGCGTGATGCGGCTGACGCTGCCGGCGACTTGCGTGACTTGTCCCATGATGCCGTGCGCGTCGATCACCGGTTGGCCGACATATACGCCGTCTTGGCTGCCTTTCGACACCACGATTTTACGCGTGAACGGCTCGGCGCTGACTTCGACTAAATCGGCCGCCAGCGCTTTATCGGCGATACGTGCGGCGCTGCCGAGCATGCGCCGCAGGCGATTGTTTTCCTCTTCCAGTGCGTCGAATTGCTGCAGTTTAGCCAGTTGCGTTTGCTGTTGCGCCAGCAGCTTTTCATTGTCTTCGCGCAAGCTGCGCCGCGTGGTAAAAAAATCCACCACGCCATGCCCCACATAAGCCGGCACTTCCGCGATCAATTGAATCGGATAGGCGAGAACGTTCAAACCGGCGCGAATTTTTTCCAAATGATGCCCGCGGTGATCGAGCATCATCAGCGAGATCGACAGAGTGGATAAAATAATGAACCGGGTGAAATGCGACGGAGCGCTGATCGACCGGCCAAAGACATTAATCATGAGCGACGCTGACGCCTGCTAAGCGTCCGTAGAGCGTAAAACGACGTGTTGAGAGCGACCTATTCGTACACAAAAACATCGCCCAGAGTTTCGGCTTCCATAAGCGCACGGCCGCAGCCGCGCACGACGCAGGTGAGTGGGTCTTCGGTAATGATGATAGGCAAACCGGTTTGTTCCGCGAGCATGCGGTCGATGTCGCCCAGCAACGCGCCGCCGCCGGAAACTACCAGGCCTTTTTCGGCGATGTCGGCGCCGAGTTCCGGCGGTGTTTGTTCCAGCGCGATCTTGATGGCGCCGATGATGCCGGCGAGACATTCAGAAAGCGCCGCGTGTACTTCTTGGCTGTTGATGACCTGCGCGCGTGGCACGCCGTCGGCGATATGCCGACCTTTAATTTCCATTTGTTTGACTTCGCTGCCTTCCCAGGCGGTGCCGATTTCTTTTTTAACATTCTCGGCGGTGGCTTCGCCGATCAGCAATCCATATTTACGACGCACGTAATTGACGATGGCCTCGTCCATTTTGTCGCCGGCGACGCGCAGCGAATGCGAGTACACAATGCCACCTAAAGAAATGACGCCGACTTCGCTGGTGCCGCCGCCGATGTCGAGCACCATCGAGCCGGTCGGATCCATGATCGGCAGATCGGCGCCGATCGCCGCCGCCATCGGTTCTTCGATTAAAAATACTTCACGCGCGCCGGTGCTCATCGCGGCTTCGCGAATCGCGCGCCGTTCGACTTGCGTCGAACCGCAAGGCACGCAGATGACGATGCGCGGGCTCGGTTGAAACAAACGCGCTTCGTGCACGCGCCGAATAAAATATTTGAGCATCTCGCCGGTGACGGTGAAGTCGGCGATGACGCCATCTTTCATCGGGCGTATCGCTTGAATCGATCCCGGCGTGCGCCCGAGCATTTTCTTGGCTTCATGACCGACGGCGAGAATCGCGCGGCTGTTACGTCCGCCGTGATCTTGGCGAATCGCCACGACCGAAGGTTCGTTGAGGACGATGCCTTTGTCGCGCACGAAAATCAGGGTGTTGGCGGTGCCCAGATCGATAGCGATATCGCTGGAGAAAAAACCACGGAAACTTTTAAGCATGAGGAGAATTCTACCTTGAAGGCGCGTAAAGAGCGCTAACTGTATCAACCGCAATCCGGCGGTTCAACCGGCGGGACGAATATGGTAACTTGTGTTTCGTCCCTATCTCAATAAAGAAATCACATGTCTTTAGATCGCGAGCAAGTCCGAAAAATCGCGCACCTCGCGCGCTTGCAAATCACCGACTCCGAAGCGGCGGCCTACGCCGAATCGCTGTCGCGCATCCTGAGTTTGATCGAGCAGATGAACGCCGTGGACACTAACGGCGTGGCGCCTATGGCGCATCCCAACGACGCCGGTTTGCGGCTGCGCGCGGATGCGGTCACGGAAACCAATCAGCGCGAGAAATTTCAAGCGATTGCGCCCGCGGTGCAAGCCGGACTGTATCTCGTTCCCAAAGTAATAGAGTAGTTTTCAGCGCCAGGACGTCAAGATTTCCATGTTCGATAAAACTGTTGCCGAATTATCCGCCGCCCTGCGTCGTCGCCAGGTTTCCAGCGTCGAGCTGACACAGCTGTTTCTGGCGCGCATCAATAAGTATAAAAACTTGAATGCCTTCATTACGCTTGATCCCGAGCGTTCCCTGGCCCAGGCCAAAGCCGCTGACGCCCGCTTGGCGCAAGGCGAAAGTACTGTGATTACCGGTGTTCCGCTGGCGCAGAAAGACATTTTTTGCGCCGATGGTTGGCTGACTACCTGTGGCTCGAAAATTTTATCCAATTTCGTCGCCCCTTATGATGCCACCCTCATCGAAAAATTCAATAAAGCCGGCGCCGTATGTCTGGGCAAAACCAACATGGACGAATTCGCCATGGGCTCCTCGAACGAAACTTCATATTATGGTGCGGTAAAAAGCCCTTGGAATACCGAGGTTGTTCCCGGTGGCAGTTCCGGTGGCTCGGCCGCGGCCGTGGCCGCGCGCCTGGCGCCTGCCGCCACCGGTACCGATACCGGCGGCTCGATTCGCCAGCCGGCGGCGCTGAGCAATCTCACGGGTTTAAAGCCCAGTTATGGGAGGGTATCGCGTTATGGCATGATCGCTTTCGCTTCCAGCCTCGATCAGGGCGGCCCCATGACGCGTAGTGCCGAAGATGCGGCACTCTTATTAAATGTCATGGCCGGCTTCGATGTGCGCGATTCCACTTCGGTCAATGAAGCGGTGCCGGATTACACCCAAACCTTAAATAAAGATATTAAAGGTCTGCGGATTGGGCTGCCCCAGGAATATTTCAGCAAAGGCCTTAGTCCGGATGTGGCCAAAGCGGTGGAAGCCGCGATCGCCGAATATAAAAAGCTCGGCGCCCAAGTCGTGGAAGTCAGCCTGCCCAACAGCCAACTGGCGATTCCGTGTTATTACGTCCTGGCCCCCGCTGAAGCTTCTTCGAATCTATCGCGCTTCGACGGCGCGCGTTACGGTTACCGCGCTAAGGACTACACCGACTTGCTCGATATGTACTGCAAAACCCGAGCAGAGGGTTTCGGCGCCGAAGTGAAGCGCCGCATCATGATCGGCACCTACGCGCTCTCTGCCGGCTACTACGACGCTTATTATTTAAAAGCCCAACAATTGCGCCGTTTGATCGCCGAAGATTTTAAAAAAGCTTTTGAAAGCTGCGATGTCATCATGGGCCCGACCACGCCCAGCACCGCGTTTAAAATCGGCGAAAAAAGCGATGACCCCGTGGCCATGTACTTAAGCGATATTTATACGATCTCCGTGAATCTCGCCGGCCTGCCGGGCATGTCGATTCCCGCCGGTTTCGATCCCAAGGGATTGCCTATCGGTTTGCAGCTGATCGGCCAATATTTCGATGAAGCGCGCTTACTCAATGTCGCGCATCGTTATCAGCAGGTGACGGATTGGCACAAGCAGATGCCAAAGGGGTTCAACTAATGGAATGGGAAACCGTCATCGGTCTTGAAGTCCACGCCCAGCTCTTAACTAAGAGCAAGGCATTTTCGGGCGCGTCTACGCAATACGGCGCTGAGCCGAATACACAGGCCTGTGCGGTGGATATCGCGCTTCCAGGTGTACTGCCGGTGTTTAACCAAGAAGCCGCGCGCATGGCGGTAAAGTTGGGTTTGGCCATCGGTGCGAGCATCAACCAGCGTTCGGTATTCGCGCGCAAGAATTATTTTTATCCCGATTTGCCCAAGGGCTATCAGATCAGCCAGTACGAATTGCCGATCGTGGCCAAAGGCACGCTGACGATCGATGTCAAAGGTAAAGAAAAAATTATCGGCGTGACGCGCGCGCATTTGGAAGAAGACGCCGGCAAATCCTTGCACGAAGCTTTCCATGATATGACCGGCATCGATTTAAACCGCGCCGGCACGCCTTTGCTCGAGATTGTTTCCGAACCCGACATGCGCTCGGCGGAAGAAGCGGTGGG
>JACQBD010000097.1 GCA_016194665.1 Gammaproteobacteria bacterium | reverse complement strand
TGGTGGTTGGCCGCGCCGTTATCCGCGATGCCTTTGCCGGCGCCGCTGCGCAGCGGGTAATGTCGCAAGTGATGCTGATGTTTGCTTTGGCGCCGGCGGTCGCGCCTATTATTGGCGGTTGGTTGCACGATGCTTTCGGTTGGCGTTCGGTGTTTTGGTTTTTGGTGTTGCTGGGTTTGGCGGTGTGGCTGTGGGTGGCGTTTTTTTTGCCGGAAACATTGCCGCCGGGGGGACGACAATCGGGACGCCCGCGCGCTGTCGCCGGCAGCTACGTCAACGCTTTGACAAGCAGTCGCTTCATGCTGCTGATCGCAATTTTTGCGTTCAATTTCGGCGGATTTTTTCTATACGTCGCCGGATCTCCCGATATCATGTTCCGCCATTTGCATTACGGCGCCGATGATTTCGGAAAATTATTTGTGCCACTGGTGGCGGGTCTTATGCTCGGCGCTTTTATTTCCGGGCGCAGTGCCGGCCGCTTTACGCATCACCAAGCGGTGAACGCCGGTTTTGGCATTATGCTGACGGCGGGAATAATAAATCTGGGCTTGGCCACTCTGTATGCGCACAGCGCGCTGACTATCATCGTGCCGGTGATGTTTTACGCCACCGGCATGTCGCTCGCCATGCCCAACTTAAGTTTATTGGCTTTTGAAGTGTTTCCTGCGCATCGCGGCTTGTCTTCCGCGCTGCAAGGTTTTACCCAAGCCGGCTTTAACGCTTTAGTAGCGGGTTTGTTCGCTCCCTTGCTGTCGCATCGCGTGGAACTGTTGGCCAGCGGCATGGTGGCGCTCAATCTCTTTGGCTTGGGGATGTGGCTAATATGGCGGCGTCGGTACGCCTCTTTGCACTCAAAACGGAATTAACCTTGACCGCCATGGCGGTTCGGCGACAGAATCCTGCCGGCTTAGCATCTTTACAAATATATTTGAGATTTTTTTTAATGGACATGTCATCCGCTATTCGCGCTGTCACCGAGCGCCGCCATCTTTCGAGCGTCGAGATGCGCGACGTTATGCGCTTGATTATGACCGGACAGGCGACAGCGGCGCAGATCGGCGGCTTTTTAATCGGCTTGCGCATGAAGGGCGAAACCGTCGAAGAAATCGCCGCCGCCGCCGAAGTAATGCGCGAGTTGGCGACACGCGTGCAAGTCAGCGGCCCGCATCTGGTGGATACCTGCGGCACCGGCGGCGATGGCGCCAGCACGTTTAATATTTCCACCGCCAGTGCGTTTGTCGTCGCTGCAGCCGGCGGAAAGGTGGCTAAACATGGCAATCGTTCGGTATCGAGCAAGTCCGGCAGCGCTGATGTACTGGAAGTGGCCGGCATCAGTCTTGAGCTTAACCCGGAGCAAGTGGCGCAGTGCGTCAATGAAGTCGGCGTCGGTTTCATGTTCGCCCCGAAACATCACGGCGCGATGAAACACGCCATCGGACCGCGCCGCGAGATGGGCGTGCGCACGATTTTCAATTTATTGGGACCGCTCACCAACCCCGCGGGTGCGCCGAATCAAGTGCTCGGTGTGTTTGCCAAGCAGTGGATCGAACCTTTGGCGGAAGTGTTGCAACGTTTGGGCAGCAAGCATGTATTGGTGATTCACGCCGAAGACGGCATGGATGAAATTTCCATCGACGCGCCCACGCACGTGGCGGAATTAAAGGACGGCCGTGTGCGCGTGTTTACGATCCAGCCGGAACAATTTGGCATTAAGCGCAGCGATGTGAAAAATCTTTGCGTCGCCAGTCCGGCGGAAAGTTTGACCAGAATCGAATCGGTGTTGAACAACGAGCCGGGTGCGGCGCGCGATATCGTGGCGCTCAATGCCGGCGCGGCGATTTATGTCGCGGGGCTTGCATCCGATCTAGCCGCTGGTGTTAAGCAAGCATTGCATACGATAGAAAGCGGCGCCGCACGAAAAAAATTGAGTGATCTGCAAGCTTTGAGCAAACGACTTTCCGCCTCATGAATCGTGCGCCCGATATTCTGCAAAAAATTCTTGCGCGCAAGGCCGAAGAAATCGGCGCGCGCGCTAGCCGTTTGCCGCTCACGGAGCTCAAGCCGCGCGCCCAAGCCGCCCCCGCGACGCGCGGGTTTATCGCCGCGATTAAAAACCGATTAGCCGTGCACAAACCCGCGATCATCGCTGAAATTAAAAAAGCCTCGCCGAGTAAAGGACTTTTGCGGGCGAATTTTCATCCCGCAGAAATAGCTATCAGTTACGAACGCCATGGCGCAACTTGTCTATCGGTTCTTACGGACGTGGATTTTTTTCAAGGCGCCGATGAGCATCTTCAGCAAGCGCGTAAGGCCTGCGCGCTGCCGGTGTTACGCAAAGATTTCACCATGGATGTCTATCAAGTCTATGAGGCGCGCGCCTTGGGTGCTGATGCTATTTTGCTGATTGTTGCGGCACTGGACGATGCGCAGCTACAGGACTTGGCCTGTTTGGCGCGTGAGCTGGGTTTGGACGTGCTAGCTGAAGTTCATGATGAAGCTGAGCTGACACGTGCATTAGCATTAGATGCGCCGCTCATTGGAATCAACAATCGCAATTTGCGTACTTTCGATACCCGGCTTGAAACTACGCTCGAACTGTTAAAGCTGATTCCACCGAATCGCGTGATCGTGACGGAGAGTGGAATTCATACGTCACAAGATGTGACGCGGTTGCGCGCGTACGGCGTCAATGTATTTTTGGTCGGAGAGGCGTTTATGAAAGCCGAAGACCCCGGCATTAAACTACAGGAGTTATTCGACACCTCGGAACCATTTCGAGAGGAGCGAGCATGAAAGCAAATATCAAATGGACCGGCGGCGTGAGTTTTACGGGGACGGCGGATAGCGGGCACAGCGTCACCATGGACGGCGCGCCGGAACATGGTGGCGAAAACAAAGGCTCACGGCCGATGGAGTTGGTGCTAATCGGCACCGGTGGCTGCACCGCTTTTGATGTCGTGCATATTTTGCGCAAATCGCGCCAAGACATTAGCGATTGCCAAATAAAAATCGATGCCGAACGCGCCCCCGTCGACCCCAAGGTTTTTACGCGCATTCATATGCATTTTGTCGTCAGCGGCAAAAATTTGGATGCCAAGAAGATCGAGCATGCTATCGAGCTTTCAGCCACGAAGTATTGTTCCGCTTCGATCATGCTCGCCAAGACTGCAAAGATTACCCACGACTTTGAGATAGTGGAGATTTAGGTGAACAGGGATTCACGTGACTCGACGCTGAAACGTCCCGCGGCAACTGCTGGATTGCGCCACATCGCATTATTCGTGCAGAACTTGGAGGCGTGCGAGCGATTTTACACCGAACTCTTGGGTATGCGC
>JACQBD010000096.1 GCA_016194665.1 Gammaproteobacteria bacterium | reverse complement strand
CAAGTTGCGGAAGCCGAGCTGTGCCATCCACTCGCGCACTTCTTGCGCCACGAAGCGGAAGAAATTTTCCACGTGCGCCGGATCGCCGGCGAATTTTTTGCGCAGCTCCGGATCTTGCGTGGCGATGCCGACCGGGCAGGTGTTGAGGTGACACACGCGCATCATGATGCAGCCGAGCACCACCAGCGGCGCGATAGAAAATCCGTATTCTTCCGCGCCGAGCAGCGCGGCGATAATCACGTCGCGTCCGGTTTTCATTTGCCCGTCGGTTTGCACGGTGATGCGGTCGCGCAGTTTGTTCATCACCAGCACTTGCTGGGTTTCGGCCAAGCCCAGTTCCCACGGCAGTCCCGCATGCTTGATCGAGGACAGCGGCGAGGCGCCGGTGCCGCCGTCGTGGCCGGAGATAAGCACCACGTCGGCATGCGCCTTGGCGACGCCGGCGGCGATGGTGCCGACGCCGATTTCGGAAACCAATTTAACGTGAATCCGCGCCTCAGCATTGGCATTTTTAAGATCGTGAATCAGTTGCGCCAAATCTTCGATGGAGTAGATATCGTGATGCGGTGGCGGCGAAATGAGGCCGACGCCGGGTGTGGAGAAACGCACCTTGGCAATCCACGGATACACTTTATGGCCGGGCAACTGGCCGCCTTCGCCGGGCTTGGCGCCTTGCGCCATTTTGATTTGCAAATCGGTGGCGTTGACCAAGTAATTACTGGTGACGCCGAAACGGCCGGAGGCCACTTGTTTCACGCGCGAATTGCGCTCGGTGCCGTAACGATCCGGGTCTTCGCCGCCTTCGCCGCAGTTGGAACGGCCACCGATGCGATTCATGGCAATGGCTAAGGATTCGTGCGCTTCTTTGCTGATCGAACCGTAGGACATGGCGCCGGTGGCAAAGCGCTTGGTGATGGATTCAATCGATTCGACTTGTTCAATCGGAATCGGCTGATCCGCGAGCTTAAGTTCGATAAGCCCGCGCAAGGTCGCCAAATGCTGCGCGCTGTTGTCGCAGGCGCGCGTATATTCTTTAAATAACGAATACGAATTGGTGCGCGTGGCGTGTTGCAGCTTAGCCACGGTATCCGGATTCAGCGTGTGATATTCGCCGTCACGGCGCCATTGATATTGACCGCCCCATTCCAATTCGGGTGGACCGGAAGGTCGCTCGGGATAGGCACGGTGATGGCGTAAAGAATTTTCCAGAGCCACGACGTCGATACCGATGCCGCCGACGCGCGACGCCGTCCACGTGAAATATTTATCGATAAAGGCTTTATCGAGACCGATGGCTTCGAATATTTGCGCGCCGCGATACGACTGAATGGTGGAGATGCCCATCTTCGAGATGACTTTCACCACGCCCTTGCCGAGCGCCTTGATGTAATTCTTGACGGCCACGGCATGATCGATGCCCGTGAGCAACTTTTGGTGGATCATGTCGTCGAGCGTTTCGAACGCGAGATAAGGATTCACCGCGCCCGCGCCATAACCGAGCAGCAAGGCCACGTGATGCACTTCACGCGGTTCGCCGGATTCAACGACCAGACCGACTTTAACGCGCGTGCCTGCGCGCACCAGATGATGGTGCACGCCCGATGTCGCCAACAGCGCCGGCATTGGCATGTGCTGCGCATCGACGCCGCGGTCGGACAAAATAATAAAGCTGTAACCTTGCGCGATGGCTTCGCTGGCTTTGCGGCACAGTTCATCGAGCGCGCGCGCCAAGCCTTGACCGCCGGAACCGGCGGGAAACAACATCGGCAGCGTCAGGGTTTTAAAACCGGAACGATCGATATGCCGAATCTTGGCCAGCTCTTCATTGCTCAGCACCGGCGTTTTAAGTTTGAGCATGCGGCAACTATCGGGACCCGGTTTAAGCAGATTGCCTTCAGGGCCCAAGGGCGTTTCGATTTGCGTCACGAGTTCTTCGCGAATCGCATCCAAAGGGGGATTCGTGACTTGAGCAAACAGTTGCTTGAAATAGTCGTACAGCAGACGCGGTTTGTCGGACAACACCGCCAGCGCCGCGTCGTTGCCCATGGAGCCGATCGCTTCCTCGCCCTTTTGCGCCATCGGCGCCATCAGCAGGCGCAAGTCTTCGTGCGTGTAGCCGAAGGCTTGTTGGCGTTGCAGCACGGTCGCGTGATCCGGCTCCGGCACGCTCGGCGGCTGCGGCAGTTGATCGAGCGGAATCAAACCTTGCTTCAGCCAATCTTTGTACGGATGGGCACACACATAGCGCTTCTTAAGTTCGGCATCCTCAACGATGCGGCCTTCGCGCGTGTCGACCAAGAAGATACGGCCGGGATGCAGGCGCTCTTTGATAAGAATATTCTCCGGCGGAATGTCGAGCACGCCGACTTCGGAAGCCATCACCACTAAACCATCTTTGGTGACGTAATAGCGCGACGGACGCAAACCATTGCGATCCAGAATCGCGCCGATGACCGTGCCATCGGTGAAGGCGATAGACGCGGGACCGTCCCACGGCTCCATCATGCAGCCGTGGTATTCGTAGAAAGCTTTGCGCTCTTCGTCCATCATCTCGTGGCCGCTCCAAGCCTCGGGAATCATCATCAACACCGCGTGCGGCAGTTCGCGTCCACCCATGTGCAAAAATTCGAGCACGTTATCGAAGGTCGCGGAATCGCTGCCGCCGTCGATGACGATCGGTAGAATTTTTTTCAGGTCGGCGCCGAACAAGGACGACTCGCACAACGCTTCGCGCGCGCGCATCCAATTGATGTTGCCGCGCAGGGTATTAATCTCGCCGTTGTGCGCGATGTAGCGATACGGATGCGCCAAGGGCCACGACGGAAAAGTGTTGGTGGAAAAACGCGAGTGCACCAGCGCCAATGCCGAATCGACCAAGGGGTCGGCGAGATCGGGGAACAAGGGCTCAACCTGCGTCGGCGTGAGCATGCCTTTATAAATGAATGTGCGCGCGGAAAGACTCGGAATATAAAACTGCGAGCGTTCAGCGATGTCCGAATTCCAAATGGCGTGTTCGATGCGCTTGCGTATCACATACAGCTTGCGCTCGAAGACCTGATCGTCGGCGATGGCGGCGGCGCGGCCGATAAAAATTTGCTTGAATGCGGGCTCGGCGGAACGCGCCGTGGGACCGAGCGCAGCGTCGTCCGCGGGCACATCGCGCCAACCCAGCACGGTTTGTCCTTCTTCGCGCACGATGGCGTTGAACAGTTCCTGACAACGCAGGGCGGCGCTCGCGGCGCGCGGTAAAAATACCATGCCGGTGCCATAATGCTTCGGTTGGGGCAGCGCGATATTCAGCGTGGCGCATTCGCGTTGCAAAAACGCGTGCGGCACTTGGATCAAAATGCCCGCGCCGTCGCCGGTGTTCTCTTCGCAACCGCAAGCGCCGCGGTGCATGAGGTTGCGCAGAATGGTCAGTGCTTGCGCAACAATGGCGTGGCTGCGGCGACCTTTAATGTCGACGACAAAACCGACGCCGCAGGCATCGTGTTCATACGCGGCGTCGTAGAGACCGAACTGTGTTTTAGGGTTTGCTTGCAAATTCATTCACCACTTTCATGCCTAATTACCGGCGCATAATTTGTTTGCGCAGCGGCGCGTTGCGTACATTCCTGCCTTCTACCGTCGGGGGAAACCACGAAAATACCTGAGCAAAAGGGGCGAAAAGTATACCGGCCCCCTGACACAGGTTCAATGGAACTTAGCGCCAACACGGATTTTATGCGCAGCCGAATTAAATTTATGGCAAAAATGCCTTTGAATCAGGGGTCGGAGCTAATAGACGCGCGTGCTCGCGTAGTGCATAGCGGTCGGTCATGCCGGCGATATAGTCGGCAATAACGCGCGCCACCGCCGCTTCGTTGTGTGACGGGAGTTTGTCGCGGTATTGGTCGGGCAGAAGTCGCGGGTCGCGCATGAAGACCTGAAACAGGTCGCGCACCACCTGAACGGCCTGGTTCATCATGTGCATCACTTTTTCATGCGCATATAAATTTTTGCGCAAGAAGCGCTTTAGTTCCTGAGATTTTTCACGCACCGCCGCACTCGCAGCGATGAGGGCCGCGGGGTGTCGGCGCACGTCATCGATATGCTTCACCCCTGAAGTTTCAAGCAAACGACGGCTGTTTTCGATTAGATCGGTGACGACGTAATTAATCATGCGGCGCACGGTTTCATGAATCGCGCGGCGCGGCGCGAGCTGCGGATAACGCCGCATCACCTCAGCGTATTGTTCGGCAAATAACGTCACCGACTGCAACTGTTCGACGCTGAGTAAACCGGAACGCAGGCCATCGTCGACGTCGTGATTGTTGTAGGCGATTTCATCGGCCAGATTGACCAATTGCGCCTCGAGGCCGGGTTGTTGCTTTTCGAGAAAGCGTTTTCCCAATTCGCCGAGCTCACGGGCCTTTTTAGGCGAACAGTGCTTGAGTATTCCTTCGCGCGTCTCAAACGTAAGATTAAGCCCGGGGAAATCGGCATAACGTTCTTCCAGCACATCGACCACGCGCAGCGATTGCAAATTGTGCTCGAAGCCGTCGTAGTCGTGCATGCATTCATTTAAAGCATCCTGTCCCGAATGGCCGAAGGGCGTGTGGCCCAAATCGTGCGCCAAAGAAATCGCTTCGGTCAGATCCTCGTTAAGACCGAGGGCGCGCGCAATCGAACGCCCGATCTGCGCGACTTCGATCGAATGCGTCAGGCGCGTGCGGAACAGGTCGCCTTCGTGATTAATAAAAACTTGGGTTTTATATTCGAGACGGCGAAACGCCGCGCAATGAATAATGCGGTCGCGGTCGCGCTGATGTTCGCCGCGATGCAACGGTGACGGCTCGGCGTGTTGTCGTCCGCGCGAGGTTGAATCTTGCGCGGCGTAGGAAGCTAACATTAAGCCGCGTCTCGCACGCTGGCGAGGGTTGCTTCCAGTTCCGCGCGTGGGTAATCCGCGGTCACCACGGCTTGGCCCAAGCTCTTCAACAGCACCAAACGCATTTGACCATCGAGGACTTTTTTGTCGACCGCCATCAGTTCTAAAAAGCGCTTGGAAGAAAGCGTGGCCGGCGCGCGCACGGGCAAGCGCGCGCGCCGAATCAAATTTTCGATGCGCGCTGTCTCGGCAGAGCTCAACCATTTAAGCCGGCGCGATAAATCCGCCGCCATGACCATGCCGGCGGCGATGGCTTCGCCATGTAACCACACGCCATAACCTAAACCGGTTTCGATGGCATGGCCGAAGGTATGGCCAAAATTCAGCGTGGCGCGCACGCCGGATTCGCGTTCATCGGCGGCGACGACCTCGGCTTTGTTTTGGCAGGAGCGATGAATGGCGTGAGCCAGCACGCTGCTATCGCGCGCCAGCAATTTATCCATATTCTCTTCCAGCCAGGAAAAAAATTCGGGATCGCGGATGACGCCGTATTTGATTATTTCCGCCAGACCGGCGGACAGCTCGCGCGCGGGCAAGGTCTTAAGCGTATCGGTATCGATAATGACGGCGCGCGGCTGGTAGAACGCGCCGATCATATTTTTACCGAGCGCATGATTGACGCCGGTTTTTCCTCCGACCGAGGAATCCACCTGCGCCAAGAGCGTGGTCGGTATCTGGATAAAGGGCACACCGCGCTGATAACAAGCGGCGGCAAAACCGCCCATGTCGCCGACCACGCCACCGCCGAGCGCTATAAGCGTGGTGTTGCGATCGCTACGCGCGCTAAGCAAGGCATCGAAAATACGATTCAACACTTCCAGATTTTTGTATTGTTCACCGTCCGGCAATATCACTTCCACCGGCTGGAAGGCAGCAAGCTGCGCGCGCAACTTAGAAAGATAAAGCGGCGCCACGGTTTCATTCGTGACGATCGCTACGCGCTTACCTTTAATATGCGGCACTAGCAGTTTGGCCTGGTCGAGCAATCCAGAACCGATATAAATAGGATAACTGCGTGGGCCTAGTTCAAGTTGCAGCGTTTTCATTGGTTTGTAAGGCTTCTAATTTGCGGGTTATTTCGCGCGCGACGCTGAGCGGCGAACGGTGCGCGGTTTCAACGACTATATCCGCGGTTTGATGATAAATCGGTTCGCGAATTTTGAGAATTTCTTCGAAGGTGCGGCGGCGATCCGCGGTTTGCAGCAAAGGCCGGTGACGATCACGGCGCGTGCGCTGCAGTAGTGCGTCTAACGGCGCATGCAGATACACGATCACGCCGCGCTCGCGCAAAATTTTTCGATTCGCTTCTTTTAAAATAACGCCGCCGCCCGTGGCCAGCACTAAATTGGATTTATGCGTAAGTTCGTCTATCACCGAGGATTCGCGCTCGCGAAAACCCGACTCGCCCTCGATTTCAAATATGAGCGGGATGCTGGCCCCGGTTCGGGCTTCTATTTCATGATCGGAGTCTTGAAATTCCTTGTGCAGCATTTCCGCCAAATGCCGGCCAATCGTGGACTTTCCGGCCCCCATGGGACCGATTAAAAAAATATTGTCGGCGCGATTCATGCCGCAGGTATGCCAGCATCTTGCTTATAAATCAAGCCGCATCCCTCGGACGTTAGGCCGTCCGAGGGATACGCGGCGACTAGCGCATGCTCAGATTGTTCGAGAGAATGCGCGGCGTGAGGAAAATTAATAGCTCGGTTTTGTTGTCTTTTACTTCCTTACTCTTGAACAACCATCCCAAGAGGGGGATATCCCCAAAAAATGGAACTTTGGTGACGGTATTATTTTTATCCTGTTCGTAAATTCCGCCAATCACCACCGTCTCGCCATTGTCGAGCAGCACTTGGGTTTTTATTTCTTTAATATTTAGCGTGCCTGCCACGGCGTTGGTGAAACTATCCTTGGTGATAGTGACATCTAAGTTGACGCGGTCATCCGGCGTGATTTGCGGTGTTACGTCTAATTTTAATGTCGCCTTTTTAGTAACAATGCTACCCACACCTAAAACGTTCTGGGTGTATACCTGCTCTTGTCCTTGTTCAATGGATGCTTGCTTTTGATTCGCCGTAATAATTCTAGGGCTGGAAATAAGCTTACCTTTACCTTCTTGTTCGAGCGCAGACAGTTCCAAATCGATGATCCGGCTGCCCTTAGTAATAAAGGCAGTGAATACACCTGCCGGGGAGCTGCCAATACCCGCAGAAGGTAAATTAACATTGAAATGTTTATTAATGTCATATACGCCGGTAGTGACATATGTATTATCGATCGTGGCATCCTGACCTGTCGTGATTGCTCGTTGTCCACCGCTGTTGCGACTGTCGTAAATATGGCCCAACCGCACTCCCAAGCTGCGCGAAAAATTATCGGTGGCTTCCACAAGCCGCGACTCAATCATGACCTGACGCACTGGTTGATCCAGTTGTGAAATCAATTTACGAATTTCGCGGATTTTGCCAGGAGTATCCTGAATCAAAATAGAATTGGTGCGCGCATCGACCGTTACTTGTCCGCGAGGCGATAAAAGCGTGTTGGATGATGTCGCCGCCTGAACGGCCGAGCCGGTTGCCGTGTTGCCAAAGACAGGATGCTCTTGCAAAGTCGTGCCGGCCACGGGCTTGATGGATTTGACCAAATTAGCGATGTCATCGGCTTTTGCGTAATTGATCTGAATCAGTTCAGACACTAACGGCTCAAGCTCAATGACCGCTTTAGTGGCCTCCAGGTTAGCTTTTTCTTTCGCGGCCACTTCGGGAGCGGGCGCCACAGTGACAACGTTACCTTTTTTGCGTACCGCCAAATTCTTACTGTCGACGATTAAGTCCAAAGCTTGATCCCACGGAACGTCTTTAAGACGCAAAGTCAAAGAACCCTTGACGGTATCGCTGACAACGAAATTAAGGCCGGTAAAATCGGCGAGCACTTGCAAGGCGGCGCGCACGTCGATATTTTGGAAATTTAACGACAGCTTTTCTCCTGAATAACCGAACTCATCCACTTTCTTTTCATCCGGCTTTTCAATGATCGGTTTGACGCTGACGGTAAAAACATTTCCTGTTTGATAAGCCAGATGTTCGTATTTGCCCTTCGGCGTAATAATCATGCGGGTGTTTTTACCCTGCGTAAAAGTGTCCACCGTTTGCACTGGCGTGGCAAAATCGATTACATCCAAACGGCGCTGGAGTTCAGCCGGAACAGTAGTATTTAAAAAATCAACAATGATCTCGCCTGACTGTTCACGAATATCGATGCCCACCGCCGGATCGGAAAGATTAATGATAACTTTTCCATCTCCTTGCGGACCGCGACGAAAATCAACTGCTTTTAAATTATATTTTCCGGTTTTGCGGGTGCTGGCAAAATGCGTTGTTTTAGCTTCTACCGCGCCGGCGATGGCGCTGACCGGCGCTTCCACGGTCAGCACAAAATTTTTCCCATCGATGTTGGTGGAATACGCCACGGGTTTGATCAAACTTAATACCAAGCGCGAACGATCCTCTGCTTCCAAAGCGGTGATGCTGGAAACGGCGCCTTCCTTTACCGGTATATTTTTCTTTTCGAAGCCTACGCGAGTATTAGGAAAATCAAGCGAGATGCGGGCCGGATTAGTGATCGTGAACGCATCGGGCTCAGACGGTGTTTTAGTCATTTTCACGGTAATTTGAATTCGATCGCCAGGAAGTTTGGCATAGACAATTTCTTCAATGCTGTTTTTTTCAGCGGCCGGATTAGCCGCTGGTTCCGCTGCGGGTTTTTCTTCGGTTTTAGCCGGACTTTCCGGCGCGGGCACTGCAGGCATTGCTGTCGGCGCCTGCGGACTGGCAAGGGTGGCGATATTTGATCCGGTTTCTGGCGATGGTTTAGCGGCGACGGCTGTAGTCGCCACGACACGAAAACCGTATTCAGCTTTTTGAACGTCAAGTTGTCCCGGATCGGTCATCAGTAAATCCACGACCACCGTGGTGCCGTTGTCGGCCAGATAAGGATAAACCCCTTTCACTTTTTCGAGGCCTTGTAATTCCGCTAACGCGGGACCCATGCTGCTGGCTGGAAAAGAAATACGCAGACGTTGGCCGTCTTCCAAGGCTTGGGTCTGATAAGCCGCATCGCCTGCCACGCGTATTTGCAGAACCGGCGTATCGCTACCCGGCTCCCACGCGATTGATTGAATTTCCGCGCTCCAGGCCAGAGTGGTTGACGCCATTAATAGCGCAAGTAGCCAGGCGAATAATCCAGCAACACGCGCGATTTTGTTTAACAAGAATTTTGTTCCCTGTTTCATATCGTTCTGCCTCAATTTTTTTCCTATTTACTCAGTCAGCGCCAAATTAGCTTCACGTTCGACCCAGTCGCCGGACGCGCCTTGTATTAGCTCAATCAAATCGATTTTTTCTTCATTAATTTTGCTAACCATGCCGGAATTCTGCCCCAGATGATCGCCGACTTGAGCGCGATATACCGTGCCATCCGGTGCTTGAATAATTGCCCATACTTGCTTGCCACGCATCAACGTGCCGACCATTTTCAGGGCGTCTAACGGATAGTCTTCCAGAGGTTCCTTGCGCCGATTCGGATCGGGTCGCGGGCCGCTGGCGGTTTTCTGACCTTGCTGGGGACGCAAATTAAATATCGCAAACGGATCCGCAAGATTCACGGAATTGTATAAAAAAGTTTCTTGCATTTTTATATCCGGCAGCGGTTCCACTTTGGGTTTCTTGTCTGCATAAGCATTGGCAACAAACTCACGTAAATCTTCGAGACCGTCGCTGCTGCAACCGCTTAGGACAGCACATACCAAACTTGTAACAAGCAATAATTTAATTTGCTTCATGGCTTGCTTACCCGGGACTTGGCCTTGCTCTTATCCGGTTTGCCGGCGGCGCCACCGTCTTCGAGATAGCGATACGTTCTAGCCTTGGCTGACATCGTCAGCTTATTATCTTTACCGCTGCCGGAGCTGATATTAATATCGCCAAACGTCACTATGCGCGGCAGCGCCGCGACGTCACTTATAAATTGCGCTAGCTCGTGATAGCTGCCGCGAACTTCGACGCTGATGGGCAATTCGGCATAGAAGTCTTTAGGTTGTTCTTTTTCTGGCCGAAACAACGCAAATTCCAAACCGCGACCGAGTCCCGCTTGCGTAATATCCACCAAAAGATCTGGCACTTCTGTGGTATTAGGTAATTGTCGTAATAGGCTACCGAAAGTTTGCTCCATCTCTTCCATCTGCTGCTTGTAAGCGGGCAAATTAATAGCCAAGCCTTTCTTGTTCATGAAGGTTTCGCGCAAGCCTTCTTCTTTTTTCTTATCCTCGCCATACTGATCGAGTTCACCTTGGATCAGAAACCAGAAACCCGCGAATAAAACCAAAATGCATACGATCAAAATGCCGCCGATTTTAATCGGCACGGGCCAGGAACTGAGATCGTTAAAATTAATATTTTTTAAATCGTCTAAAGTCATGTGCCGGTATCCGTCAATTTTTTCTGTTGCTTGGCGGCCTGTTTGACCTTCAGTGAAAAATTACTCACGCGATCGCTGCCCTTGGCGCTGACGGTGATGACTTCCAATTCCGGATCTGAAAACCAATCCGAAGAGGCCAAGTTACGCATCAGCGCGGAAACGCGTGCGTTGGATTGCGCTATACCTTGAAGCGATATGCTGCTGCCTGAGTGTTTTAATGCCGTAAAATAAATCCCATCCGGCAGCTTACGCGCCAATTCATCGAAAAGGTGCACAACTTGCGTACGATCGCCCTGTAGTTGATAAATTACGTTCATGCGCGCGATCAAATCGGCGCGTTGTTTTTTAAGCTCGGCTATTTCCTTGATCTCCTGCTCTACTTTGGCGATTTCATTATTTAAAAATTCATTACGTTTGTTTTGGTTTTCAATCAAAGCGCTAACGTGCACGTGCGCATAAAAAATAACCACGCCCATGAGAATCCACGCGCCCACAGCAATAGTGAGCAATTGCCGGTCTTGCTCTTTGCGGCGCATCTCGCGCCATGGCAAAAGATTAATCCGTGTCGTCATTCGTCGAAGCTCCGTAATGCCAAGCCGCAGCTGATCATGAGCGAAGGCGCATCGTTGGAAAGCAGCTGTGGCTTGATACGCGAAGCCAATGACATGCCGGCAAAAGGATTGGCCACCATGGCCGGCACACCGATGCGCGCGGCCACGAGTTCGTCGATGCTCGCTACCTGCGCGCAACCGCCAGCCAATAGCAGCTGATCGACGCTGTTAAACGGGGTGGAAGAATAAAAGAACTGCAATGCGCGCATGATCTCTTGGCACATGGCTTCCATGAACGGGCGCAATACATCGGTTTGATAATTGTCCGGCAGTCCGCCTTGTTTCTTGGCTAACCCGGCCTCTTCATAAGAGAGACCGTAGCGGCGCTGGATTTCTTCGGTAAGCTGGCGTCCGCCAAATGCGTGATCGCGGGTATAAACTGAACGATTATTGTGCAGCACGTTGATGTTGGTCGCGGTTGCGCCGATATCCAACACCGCGATAGTCTTTTCCATGCCGCCACCCGGCATGTGGCTCGTTATTAAGGAGAAGGCGTTTTCCATGGCGTAAGTTTCTACGTCCACGACGATGGGACTCAGACCGGGCCCCTGAATCACGGCCAAATAATCGTCGACAATTTCTTTGCGGCAGGCAGCCATCAGCACATCCACTTCTTCCGGATTGCTTTCTGATGGGCCTAGAATTTGAAAATCGAGATTGATTTCGTTAAGCGGGTAGGGGATGTAATGATCCGCCTCCATTTCCACCTGCATTTGGCGGTCTTGGTCGCTTAAGTTGGCGGCCATTTTAATGGTCTTAGTGATAACGTGCGCCGCGGGCACCGCGACGGCGGCGTGCTTACAGCGCGTCCCCGATTTCTTCACCGCGCGCTCGACAACTTGCGCGACCTGTTCCACTTCGGTGATAGCATGCTCGACCACGGCATTCTGCGGAAGCGGTTCCACGGCATAGCGTTCTACACGCACATGCTCGCCGGACCTGCTCAATTCCAAAACCTTAACCGCTGAGGAGCTAATATCGATTCCTATCAGTGGCGGCTTTTTCTTGCTAAAAAGATTAGCTAGCCCTGTCACCTTGTTTCCCTCTTAAAATCCATGAGTTATGATTAATACATCTAAATATAGATTAAATGCTAATCAAATATAGTCTATAAAAAAGAGAAATGACAAATAGAGTTTTTGCCTTGTTTTAAGGGCTTTTTTAAAAAATTGACGGACTGGATGGGCAAAATATGCGATATCTTGATCAAATATATGTCGTTTATACTAGCCGCTCCATCGGACTTTTAATTTTTTAAATCAACATTTCTTCTCAATAAGCTGCTCCCACCATGAATGAATCGGGGAATTTTTTCTCCCGTTGGACTCGCCAGCACTTGCCCACGAAGGCATGGCAGCGAATTCTCATCGGCTTGTTTGGTTTATTTGCCAGCTTGGTGGTGATGTTGGCGCTGATCACCTTGGTGCTTACTCCTACTTTGCCTTCGATCAACGATCTATCGGAAACTCAGTTGAAAGTACCGATGCGGGTTTATGCCGCGGGCGGTGAGCTGATCGCCGAGTTCGGCGAAGAAAAACGCATTCCCGTGCGCATGGAAGAGGTACCGGATCTACTTATCAAAGCAGTATTGTCGGCCGAAGACCGATCTTTTTTTTACCATCATGGAGTAGATTTTTTTGGCATTCTGCGCGCGGCGGTACACAACTTGCGCACCCAAAGTTCCGGTCAAGGCGCCAGCACTATCACCATGCAGGTGGCGCGAAATTATTTTTTAAGCCCGGAAAAAACTTACACTCGCAAACTCAAAGAAGTTTTGCTCGCTTTTAAGATCGAGCGTGAGCTGAGCAAACAACAAATACTCGAACTCTATTTTAATAAAATATTCCTGGGCCATCGTGCTTACGGCTTCGCTGCCGCCGCGCAAGTTTATTATGGCAAAAGTCTTAAGGAACTCAGTTTACCGGAAATGGCCATGCTCGCAGGGCTCCCTAAAGCGCCTTCGCGCGATAATCCACTGACCAATCCCGAGAACGCTCTCGATCGGCGCAATTCTATTTTGCGTCAAATGCAGAATCTTGGTTTCATCAATGAGGCCGCGCTTAACGAAGCCCTCAACGCACCCTTAGCCGCGAGCAATCACTCGCTTAAGTTCGCGGTCGAAGCGCCGTATGTCGCCGAGATGGTGCGTCAATATATGTTTCAAGCCTACGATGAAAAAACTTACGCCGGCGGTTTCAACGTCTACACCAGCATCGACGCCAAACATCAATTAGCGGCGAACAAAGCTTTGCGCGCCGGCATACTCGAGTACGACCGGCGTCATGGTTATCGCGGCGCGGCCGGGCATATTTCATTTCGCGGCAAACCCGACAATGAACGTCTCGACGATGGCCTCAAGGATTATCACGTGGTCGGTGATTTATTACCGGGCGTTGTATTGAAGGTCGAAGAAAAAACCGTTCAAGTTTATACCCAAGACGGCGCCAGCGTTGAGCTCGGCTGGAATGGTTTGGCGTGGGCGCGAACCTATGTCGATGAAAATACTGTCGGGCCTGCTCCGAAAAAAGCCGCGGATGTACTTAAGGTAGGAGACATCGTTTATCTGGAAGCCATCGAGGACCCGGCGCAACAAACGGAAATCGGCGCTTGGCGTTTGGCACAGATTCCAGACGTCGCCGGCGCCTTGATCTCCTTGCGGCCAACGGATGGCGCGATTCTGGCGCTGACCGGCGGTTTCGATTTTTATCAAAGCGGATTTAACCGTGTGATCCAAGCCGAACGCCAACCGGGATCGAGCTTAAAACCGTTTATTTATACCGCGGCGCTGGATAAAGGCTTCACGCCGGCGAGCTTGGTCAGCGGCGCGCCGATTGTCATGGAGGGCGAATCGCCCGAGGACGAGTGGCGGCCGGAAGATTACAGCCGCAAATTTTATGGACCCACACGCTTGCGCAAAGCTTTAGCGCAATCGCTTAATTTAGTTTCGGTGCGTCTGCTGCGCGCCATCGGTATTTCTTATACCGTCGAGTACCTACAGCGTTTCGGTTTCGATCCCGCCAAGCTGCCGCATAATCTTTCCTTGGCCTTGGGAACGGCGTCGGCCACGCCGATGCAAATGGTCAATGCATTTACCATCTTCGCTAACGGCGGTTATCGCATCACTCCTTATTTTATTGTGCGCGTCGAAGACACGAACCATAAATTATTGGAACAGGTGAAACCGCCGGTGATCTGCACCGATTGCGACGATAAAAAAATTCTAAGCCCCACCGATCTCGCGGTCGGAAAATCGGCAGCGGAAAAAGATAAACCCAATTATGCACCACGAGTGCTCAGCCCGGAATTGAGTTTTCTCATGACCAGCATGCTGCGCGACGTAATCCGCGAAGGCACCGGCAAAGCGGCGCTGGTGTTAAATCGTAAGGATCTGGCCGGCAAAACCGGCACCACTAATGAATATCGCGATGCCTGGTTCTCCGGCTTCAACAGCGATCTCGCGACCACCGCGTGGATCGGCTTCGATCAACCCACTTCTTTAGGTCGCGGCGAAACAGGTGGACGCGCCGCCTTGCCCATCTGGATCGATTACATGCGCGTCGCGCTGCAAGGGGTCCCGGAAAAACCATTGGCACCTCCGGCGAACGTAGTGACGCAGACGGTGAACAGTGAAACCGGAAAGCCCACCGACGCCAGCGATCCGCAAGCGATGCAAGAATATTTTATTCAGGGCACGGAAAAACCGCATGACCTGCCGGTGGTGGAAGATAACGGCACTGAAACGCCGCCGCCCAAACCGGAGCAAGTACCGGAAAACGTGCGCGAGAAATTATTCTAATGAGCCACAAGTCGCGAACTTCTTATAATCACAACGGCCACCGCGCCAAGTCT
>JACQBD010000095.1 GCA_016194665.1 Gammaproteobacteria bacterium | reverse complement strand
AGACGCCGACCGCGGTGGAGCCCTTGGTCTTGAGGTCCTTGAAGGCGGAGATGATGGCGTCGTAGTCGGTGGTCAGGCGCAGGTTCTGGTAGGCCTTGTCGTCGAAGGTGATGAGGCCGACCCGGTTCTGCGTGCCGCGGCGCTGCTCGTCCACGTAGGCGCGCACCGCGTCGCCGGCGTTCTCCAGGCGGCTCTTGCCGTTGGCCGTCTTGGTGTCCATCGAGCCCGAGATGTCCACCGTGATGACGGTGTCCGTGGAGGGGATGAAGGCCTCCTCGCGGGAGACGCCGATCAGAGGGCGGGCCACGGCGACGATCATGACCGCCAGGGCCAGGACGCGCAGGACCTTGGGCAGGCCGGCCAGGCGCTCGCGGAAGGTCTTCTGAGCGGGGACCTGGTCCGGGGCGGAGAGCTTGAAGCGCGTCCCCCCGTCGCGGCGCAGCCAGCTCCACGCGGCCCAGGCCGCCAGCGGCAGGAGCAGGAGCAGGGCGTACGGGTTGCCGAAGTGCAGGCCCGCGGCCGCCGGCGCGGCGGCGAGGAGGGCCAGCGCGTTGAGCTTGGCGGGCTCGGGCTTCCCGGCCTTGCCGGCCGCCTTCTCGACCACGGCGCGCAGGCGGGCGAGGTCGCGGCGGCGCGCGGCCGCGTCCACGCTCTCGCCGCTGGAGCGCGCGCGTCTGGATATTCTGCGCGAGACCGCGCATCAAGACGTGGCGCATGCCGAAGGCAAGTGGAGCGAAGCGCTGGCGGAGTTTCGTGCTTTGCTGGCGTTGCCGCCGCAGGAACAGATTGAAACCGCGTCGCTGACACCGGCCGCCGCACCCAAGGCGCCGCCTTGCATCAAGGCTTGACGGCGCATCCGGCGCTGCAAGCGACGCAACAAGCACGCGACGCCAGCCGCGCGAACGTGGACGTCGCGCGTGCGCAGCGCAGCGCCGATCCCACCGTGAGTTTTTTTCGCGAACGCGATTACTTGAATGGTTCGCGTCAGGACTACAACGGCTTCATGTTGGGCGTGCAAGTTCCGCTATGGAACCGCAACAACGGCGGCGTGGCGCGCGCCCGCGCCGAAGCCGACAAGCAGGAAGCGCTGTTGGCGGCACAGCAGCGCGATCTCGAAAGCCGTTTATATCAAAGCCACTTGCATCTGGGACATCTGATCGAACAAGCCGAACACTATCGCACGCGCTTGCTCGAGCCGGCGCGCCAGTTGCTCAATCTCACGCGCAAAAGTTTCGCCACCGGCGAGCAAAACGGTTTGGCCTTGGTGGATGCGAGCAATATCCATTTTGAAGCGCAGGCGCGCTATCTGGAATTGCTGCACGATGCCTGGCTCGAGGCCGCGGAACTGCGTCTCGCCGCCGGCGTATCGCTGACAAGTCGTGGCGAGGTGCAACCATGATCGCCGCGCTGATTCGTTTTGCGTTGATCCAGCGGCTGATGATTTTATTGTTCGCGGTCGCGGTTACCATTGGCGGCTTGTGGGCGTTTCGCGCGCTGCCGATCGATGCGTTTCCCGACATCTCCAGTCCGCAGGTGATGGTGGTGGTGAAAGCGCCCGGCATGGCGCCGGAGGAAGTGGAAGCGCGCATCAGTTTTCCGATTGAAATGGAAATGCAAGGCTTGCCGCGCCAGACGGTGTTGCGCTCGACCACCAAGTACGCGTTGTCGAGCATCATCATCGACTTCGAAGACGGCACCGACATTTACTGGGCGCGTACCCAGGTGGCCGAACGTTTGAACCAAGTGTGGAGCGCATTGCCCGCGGGCGTCGAAGGCGGGCTCGCGCCCATCACCACGCCGCTCGGCGAAGCGTATATGTACCGCATCGTCGGCCCCGGCTATTCGAATCAAGAATTGCGCACGCTGCAAGATTGGGTGATCCGCCCGCGCTTGCGCACCGTCGATGGCGCCGCCGACGTCAACTCGCTCGGCGGCGAAGCGCGCGCTTTCGAAGTCGTGCCCGATCCCAAACGCCTCGCGGCCCAGGGCTTGAGCCTCGACGATATCGAACAGGCGCTGGAAAAAAATAATCGCAACGCCGGCGGCGACCGCATCAATCGCGGCGATGAGATGTTATTGGTGCGCACCGTCGGACAACTGCGCAACGCCGAAGACATCGGCAACGTAACGGTGGTGACGCGCGCCGGCGCGCCGCTGCGCGTCAAAGACGTGGCCGGCGTGCGTCTCGGCGCGCTCACGCGTTACGGCGCCGTGACCGCGAACGGCGACGGCGAAGTGGTGACCGGCCTGGTGCTGTTGCGCAAGGGCGCGAACAGCCGCAGCACGGTGGAAGGCGTCAAGCGCGAGTTGGCGGCGCTCAAGCCGACTTTGCCCAAAGGCGTGAGCATCGAACCGTTCTACGATCGCACCGAGCTGATTAATGAAGCCGTGTGGACGGTGGAAAAAGCGCTCGGCGAAGCCGTGGTGCTGGTGTTGTTGGTGCTCATTGTGTTGCTTGGCAATTTACGCGCCGCGCTCACGGTGGCGCTGATTTTGCCCTTGTCGGTGCTCGGCACCTTCATGCTCATGAAATTTTTCGGCGTCACCGCCAATCTCATGTCGCTCGGCGGGCTGGCCATCGCCATCGGCATTCTGGTGGACGCGGCGGTGGTGGTGGTAGAGAACGTGCACGTGCAGTTGAGTCACGCACCGCCGGGTGTGAGCCGGCTGCATCTGGTTTATCGCGCGACGCTGGAAGTAGCGACGCCGGTGATCTCAGGCGTGCTGATCATTATCATGGTGTTCCTGCCGCTCTTCAGTCTCACCGGCCTCGAAGGCAAAATGTTCACGCCGCTGGCCGTGACCATCTCGTTCGCGCTCGCCGCATCGCTGCTGCTGTCGCTCACGGCGATTCCGGTGCTGGCAAGTTTCCTGATGCGCGGCGGCGCGCATGACGACGGTTGGCTGTTGGCGCGCCTCAAGCGTATTTATTTGCCGGTCATGCGTTGGGCTTTGCATCACCGCAAGCAGGCGGTGGCCGGGGCGGTCAGCGCGCTGCTGCTGGCGGCGGCGCTGTTTCCTTTCATCGGCCGCGAGTTCATGCCGGTGATGGACGAAGGCACCACGGTGATCATCATTGAAAAATCGTCGAACGTGTCGCTCGAACGTTCCTTGGCCATGGATCAACCGATACATAAAGCGTTGATGGAGCTGGCGCCGGTCACCGGCGTGGTGTCGCGCACCGGCGCGGATGAGCTGCGCTTGGACCCGATGGGTTTGTATCAAACCGATAATTTCTTGCAGACCAAGCCGCGCGCTGAATGGGGCATGAGCTTGGCGCAGTTTCACCAGCAACTGCGTGAGAAGCTCGAGAGCTTCAAGGATTGGGAACTCGACATCGCCTTCACGCAGCCGATCGACATGCGCACCTCGGAGATGTTAACCGGCGTGCGCGCCGCCATGGCGATCAAGTTATTCGGCGACGATCTGGCGCTGCTGGAAGAAAAATCGAAACACATCGAGCAAATCGTCACGGGCATTCCCGGCGCGGTGGATATTTTTCGCGGCCGGCTCTCGGGACAAAATTATTTGCGTATCGACATACGCCAGTCAGACATCGCACGCTACGGCATCCGCACCGAGGACATCAACCACATGATCGAAACCGCCGTCGGCGGCAAGATCGTGAGCGAAATCATCGAAGGCAACCGTGTGAGCCCGGTGTTGCTGCGCTATCCGGCGGCGGCGCGCGAATCCAAGCAAGCTCTGGCGCAACTCTTAATCGAAACGCCGGGAGGCGCCAAGCTACCTTTGGCATTACTGGCCGACATTAAGGAGGTGGACGGACCGGTGCAAATCAATCGCGAATCGGCCAAGCGCCAAGTAGTGGTGCAAGCCAATGTCGAGAATCGCGACGTGGTTAGTTTTGTCGACGAAGTGCGCGCCGCGATTGAGCGCGAGGTCAAGTTGCCGCAAGGTTATTACATCACTTACGGCGGGCAGTTCGAAAACCAACAGCGCGCCGCGGCGCGCCTGGCGTTGGTGGTGCCGGTGTCGATCGCGCTTATTTTCTTGTTGTTGTTTTCTACTTTCCGTTCGGTGCGCCAAGCCGGGCTCATCATACTTAATATACCGTTCGCATTGATCGGCGGTGTCGTCAGTTTATTTCTTTCGGGGCTTTATCTGTCGGTGCCGGCGTCGGTGGGTTTCATCACCTTGTTCGGGGTAGCGGTGTTGAACGGCGTTGTCATGGTGACGTACTTCAATCAACTGCGCGAGACCGGACGCAGCGTGGCGCAAGCGGTGCAAGAAGGCGCGGAGCGGCGCTTGCGTCCGGTGTTGATGACCGCGCTCATCGCCAGCTTCGGTTTGGTGCCGATGCTACTGGCGACGGGCCCGGGTTCGGAACTGCAACGGCCGCTGGCGGTGGTGGTGATCGGTGGGCTCATCACGTCGACGCTGTTAACGCTGGTGCTGTTGCCGACGCTGTATGCCTGGCTGGAAACCAGCGCCGAGCGCCAATTAAAAAAGCAAACGAGGAAATCAACATGAAAAATCTTACCTTAATGGTGCACGCCGACGTTGAACAAGCGCTCGCCGATGTCTTGCGCGGCCTTAAGTTTCTGCCGGGCTTCAGCTTCACGCGCGTCGAAGGCCACGGCGCGCAGGACGCGCGCGACCCGATGTTGTCGGCGCGCGACCGCGTGGTCGGCTACACGCCGCACGTGCGCGTGGATATGGTGCTGGAGGATAAAAACCTGGAACAGGTGCTGCAAACTTTGCGCGCTACGGATTGCGGTGTGGTTGGTAAAGGAGTTTATTGGATTAGCGAGGTACAGGGGCATGGGCGATTATAAGTCGTCGCCATGCCATGCAACCAGGACGTAGGGCGCAATGAGCGCAGCGAATTGCGCCGCATGTTCCTCCTTCGCATCCGCGATACGCATTCGGCGGAATACGGCCTGCGGCCTATTCCGCCCTATGGGTATTGAATTAGTTATGTAGATTGGGGTGAATCCAATGAACCCCAACAAAATCTGATTCAAGAGTGAAGAATTGTTACGTGGGTTCGCGATGCTCACCCCAACCTACATTTATTTATAACCAGAATGTAGGGCGCAATGAGCGTAGCGAATTGCGCCGGATGTTTTTTTCTCGCGTTGGGGAGATGTGCATTCGGCGGAATACGGCCTTCGGCCTATTCCACCCTACGTAGATTGCGACATTTGTTTAAATGAGCAAGCCTGCAAAAAATGCTCTGGCATTGAGGTAAGTATCGGCAATGATGTGTAGTGCATTACCGGGCAATTAAAGCCAGATCATGTATCCCGATTCGAAACGATGCGACAGCGCCGGATGAAACGGGAACATGCGGATTTTGTAATACTGTAAACCCGGCAAGCGTGGATTTAAGTCGAGCTTAAATATGATTTCATCCGCGGATTCATTCGACTTTTCCGGCATGAAGACATGACTATCCAAACGGACGAACTCGCCATTTTCCAGTTCACGGCCGACCAAGCATTCGATCAATACATCTTCCGGCTGCAAACCGTTTAAACGCGCGGCGACGCGCAGCGACAAGACGCTGCCGGAACGGATTTCCGACGGCGCCTTGTCCACGCGTCGCAGGCTGACGCGTGGCCAGCTGCTATCGAGACGTTTGCGCCAGCCGGCGATTTCCTTGGCGCGCGCGAAATTATTGCCGCTCATGATCAAGCGCTGTTTGCGCGCCAGCGTGTAGTAATTGGTGGCGTAGTCCATGACCATGCGCTGGGCGTTGAAGCGCGGCAGCAGCGACTTCATGGAATTTTTGGATTTTTTCACCCAACCGTCGGAATAGCCGTGACCGTTGCGCGTGTAGTAAAGCGGAATCACTTGGCGCTCTAAAATATCCAGCAGCTCTTGGCCTTCTTCGCGGTCGCGGTAAGTGCTGTCATATTGCGAACCGTGCGGGGTGATGGCCCAACCGTTTTCTTCGTTGTAACCCTCGTCCCACCAGCCGTCGAGCACGCTGAGGTTGATCACGCCATTGATGCCGGCTTTTTCGCCCGAGGTGCCGCTGGCTTCCATCGGATATTCCGGCGTATTGAGCCAGACGTCGACACTGGTGACGAGCTTGCGCGCCAAGGACAGGTCGTAGCCTTCGAGCAAAATAATTTTTCCTTCGAATTCCGGACGGCGTGAATATTCATGAATGGTTTGAATCAGGCGTTGCGCCGGCAAATCATGCGGATGCGCCTTGCCGGCGAAGATGAGCAGCACGCGCCGATTCGGATCATTAAACAAACGCGCCAGGCGCGCCGGATCGGAGAACAGTAAGGTCGCGCGCTTGTAGGTAGCGAAGCGGCGCGCAAAACCCAGCGTCAAGATATCGGTATCGTGCGGCATAAGATGTTGCGTGTAGCGTTCAACCAAGGCTTCGCTGCAGCCGTTGCGGCGTTGCTGGCGAATCACGCGATGTTTTACTTCCGCGAGCATTTCCGATTTCAAAGTTTGGCGCACGCTCCAAAAACTATGATCGGGAATATTGTCGATGCGCTCCCAAAAATCTTTATTGAGTTCTTGGTTGCGCCAACCGCCGCCGAAACGCATGTCGAACATATTGGCCCATTCGCGCGCCAGAAATGTCGGCACGTGCACGCCGTTGGTGACGTAGCCCATGGGATTTTCTTCCGGCGGAATTTGCGGCCACACAAACGCCGCCATGCGCGAGGCCACGCCGCCGTGAATGCGCGACACGCCGTTGCGAAACCGCGAGCCGCGCAAGGCCAGTGCGGTTTGATTAAAGCCGCCTTGATTGCTCGGACTCGATCCGAGCGAAAGGAAATGATTCATGTCGATGCCCAGTTCTTTAGCGAACCCGCCGAAGTAACTGCTGACCAGCTGATAATCGAAAATATCATGACCCGCGGGCACCGGTGTGTGCGTGGTGAACACGGTGTTGGCCGCAACCATTTCCAAGGCGCTGTCGAAATCTAAACCTTGCGCGACATATTCGCGGCAACGCTCAATGATCATGAACGCGGCATGGCCTTCGTTGATATGCCACACCGTGGGATTGACGCCGACCGCGTGCAAGGCGCGCACGCCGCCGATGCCGAGCACGATTTCTTGCTGCATGCGCGTATTGATGTCGCCGCCATAGAGTTGAAAGGTAATGGCGCGATCGGCTTCGCCGTTTTCCGGCAGATCGCTGTCGAGTAAATAGAGCGTGATGTGTCCGGCTTTGGCTTTCCATACTTTGAGTACCACGCGCCGTCCCGGCAAATCGACGTGCACGTGAATCTCCGCGCCCTGAGCGTCGGCGGCGGGGGTGATCGGCAAATCCGCGAAATAGGTCGGCGTGAAATGCGCTACTTGGTTGCCATGCCCATCGATGGTTTGAATAAAATAACCTTGGCGATACAGCATGCCCACCGCCACGAAAGGAATGTTCAAGTCGCTGGCGGCTTTGCAATAATCGCCAGCTAAAATGCCGAGACCGCCGGAATAAATTTGAAAGCTTTCGTGGAATCCGAACTCGGCGCAGAAATACGCCACCAAATCTTCTTTCGGGTCGAGCAGCTGCGTAATCGCCGGGCGCGCGCGTTCTTGATGGTAGGTGTCGTATACCGACAACACGCGGTTGTAGTCTTCCATGAATACGCGGTCTTCCGCGGCTTCATCCAGACGTTTTTGCGATACGCGGCGCAGGAATAATTTGGGGTTGTGCCCACAGGCTTCCCACAAGTCGGGATTGAGGCGGAAGAATAAAACCCGTACTTCGCGGTCCCAGCTGTAAAGCAAATCGTTGGCTAATTCTTGCAGACGCTTTAAGCGTTCCGGGAGAACCGGCTGAACTTCAAGTATGTAACGAGTGCCTGGCATATTTCCTTATTGTTCGTGATGGTCAATCAATCGCCACATAGTATAGTATGCCGACCTCGTCGATAGATGCCAGCATTGTTAGTTATTTTCCACGCCGCGCGTGCGCGCCATGCATAAATCCGATTTTAATTATTCGCTGCCACCGGAGCTAATTGCCCAATATCCGGTCACGCCGCGCAGCGCCAGCCGTTTGTTGTACCTGGATAGCGCGAAAGGCTTTATCCAGGATCGACAATTCACGGATTTAGCAGCGCTGCTGAATGCCGGTGACTTATTAATATTTAACGATACGCGCGTGGTGCCGGCGCGTCTGTACGGTCACAAAGCAAGCGGCGGTCGCATTGAAATATTAATCGAGCGTATTCGCGATGACACTAAGGTGATTGCCCAAATCCGCGCCAGCAAGCCCCCTAAAACCGGACAGCGCATTACTCTCGACGGCCAAATCGATGTACAAGTCTTGGGGCGCGTGGAAGAATTTTATGAGCTGGCTTTCGACACCGACGTCCCCGTCACGGAAATTCTCGAACGCATCGGCCACATGCCGCTGCCTCCGTATATCGACCGCGAGGATGAAACCTGCGACCGCGAACGTTATCAAACCGTGTACGCGCGCGAACCCGGCGCCGTGGCCGCGCCGACCGCGGGTTTACACTTCGATGCAGCGCTGATCGAGCAATTAACTAAGCAAGGCGTGGACAGTGCTTTCGTCACCTTGCATGTGGGGGCAGGAACGTTTCAGCCGATTCGTAGCAGGGATATTCAAGGACATCGCATGCATGCGGAATATCTTAAGGTAAACTCGCGCGCCTGCGATAAAATCAACACCGCTAAACAAGCGGGGCGGCGCGTCATCGCTGTTGGTACCACGACCGTGCGCGCACTGGAAACCATCGCCGAAAACGGACGCGTTCAGCCCTACGCCGGTGAGACGCGTATTTTTATTTATCCCGGTTATCGTTTTCAAATTGTCGATGCGTTACTGACGAATTTTCATTTGCCGGAGTCGACGTTGCTCATGCTGGTGTGCGCTTTCGGCGGAACCGAAAATGTGCTTAAGGCGTATAAGCATGCGGTGGAACGCAAGTATCGATTTTATAGTTATGGAGATGCGATGTTCTTAGAAAAAATGTAGGGCGGGCATTGCCCGCCGTCGACAACAAGATTAACAGCCGTGTTGGTGGGCGATGCCCACCCTACATGCTAAAAATCGTAATCCTGTAAATCCTGTTAATCTTGTCCATTCTTTATTAAATTTTCAAATAAATGTGTGCAGCTCATGCAATTTGAATTAATCGCTACCGACGGCCCCGCGCGCCGCGGCCGCATGATTTTCGAGCGCGGCACGGTCGAGACACCGGCGTTCATGCCGGTCGGTACTTATGGCACGGTCAAAGCCATGACGCCGGAAGAATTGCGCGCCATTGGTGCGGAAATTATTTTGGGCAATACTTTTCATCTTATGTTGCGTCCGGGCATGGAAGTCATCAAGGCGCACGAGGGCTTGCATCGCTTCATGCACTGGGAGGGACCGATCCTGACGGACTCGGGTGGTTTCCAAGTATGGAGCTTGGGCAAACTGCGCAAGCTTTCGGAAAAGGGCGTGTTGTTTCAGTCGCCCGTCGATGGCGCGCGCATTTTTTTAGGGCCGGAAGAATCGATGGCGGTGCAGCAGGCACTGGCCGCGGATATTATTATGATATTCGACGAGTGCACCCAACATCCGGCGACCGAACCGGAGGCGCGTGCTTCCATGGAACTATCCTTGCGCTGGGCTGAGCGTTCCAAGATCGCGCACGCGCAGCATCCGGCGGCGCTGTTCGGCATCATCCAAGGCGGCATGTATGAACATTTGCGCGATATCTCGCTGACTGGGCTCAAGCAAATCGGCTTTGACGGTTACGCCATCGGCGGACTGTCGGTGGGCGAGAGCAAACCCGAGATGTTGCGTATATTGGATCATATCGCGCCGCAGATGCCGGTCGATCGACCGCGTTATCTCATGGGAGTCGGCACGCCAGAAGATTTGGTCGAAGCCGTGCGCCGCGGCATCGACATGTTCGACTGCGTTTTGCCGACGCGCAATGCCCGCAACGGCTGGCTTTTTACGCACACCGGCACCCTTAAAATCCACAATAGCCGTCACGGGCGCGACACCGGCCCGGTGGACGAACATTGCGATTGTTATACCTGCCAGCACTATAGCCGCGCTTATTTGCGCCATTTGCAGCAGGCCAACGAGATTTTGGGCGCGCGCCTGGCCACTATTCACAATTTGCATTATTACCAGAGCCTCATGCGCGGCTTGCGTCAGGCGATTATGGAAAAAGAACTGGATGATTTCGTCCAGAAGTTTTATCGTATGCGCCGCCCGCCGGTCCCCTCGGGGACCACGGATGAACTTAATTAATAAAATGCTAAGGAAATGCTATGAATTTTTTGATTTCATCAGCCTGGGCTGAAGCCCCGGCCGCCGCCGCGGGAGCGCCGGCACAAGGCAATCCTTTTATGACCTTGATCATGCTCGGCGTATTGTTCGGCGCGTTTTATTTCATTTTGATCCGCCCGCAGGCAAAGCGCGCCAAGGAACACAAAGCCATGATCGCCGCAATCGCCAAGGGCGATGAAGTGGTGACCTCCGGCGGCGTGCTGGGACGCGTCACCAGTTTGAGCGAAGCCTACGTCGGCATCGAAGTGGCCGAGGGTGTGGAAGTAAAAGTGCAGCGGCATGCGGTGCAGACCGTTCTACCTAAAGGAACGATCAAGTCGGTCTAGAATTCTGGAACCGCCGGTAGCCGCGGTTTTAAAAAAATAAGATGAATAAATATCCTCTCTGGAAATATCTGCTGGTTCTGATCATCGTCGTGGTGGGATTTGTCTACGCCTTGCCGAATTTTTACGGCGAGTATCCGGCGGTGCAGATTTCCGCCACGCGCACCACCAAAGTAGATCAAGCGCTGGTGAGTTATGTCGAGAGCCAACTGAAACAGGCGAATCTGGCTTATACCGGCGCGGTGCTGGATGAAACCGGCGCGCGCATTCGTTTCAGCGACACCGAAACGCAGCTTAAAGCGCGCGATCTGATACAGAAAGCGGTCGGCGAACATTTCACCGTGGCTTTGAATCTTTTGCCGGCGACGCCGGCATGGCTGAACGCGATCAACGCCAAGCCCATGTATCTCGGTTTGGATTTGCGCGGTGGCGTGCATTTCTTGATGCAAGTCGACATGAGCGCGGTGCTGAAGAAAGCCGAAGAGACTTACGCCGACGATATGCGTCGCGCGTTGCGCGAGAAGAAAGTGCAATATCTCACCGTCAATCGCCTGGAACGCGGCGGCATTGAAATTCGTTTCCGTGACGCCGCCGAGCGCGACAAAGGCCAAGCTGTTTTAAATAAAGAATTGGCGGACCTCGACGTGGTCGAAGAAAACCGCGGCAATGAATTTATTATCAGCGCCAAGATGAAACAATCGGCGGTGTTGGAAAAAGGCCGCTTCGCCTTGGAGCAAAATATAAACTCGCTGCGTAATCGCGTGAATGAATTGGGCGTCGCCGAGCCGATCATTCAGCAGCAAGGCCAAGATCGTATTGTGGTGCAATTGCCCGGCGTGCAGGACACGGCGCGCGCTAAAGAAATCCTCGGTCGCACCGCCACGCTGGAAATCATGATGGTCGATGAAGAACACGACCTCGCCAGCGCCATGACGCAAGTACCGGCCGGCTCGAAGCTGTACAAGATGCGCGACGGCCGGCCGATTCTGCTTAAAAATCGGCTGATTTATTCCGGCGACAATATCGTCGACGCCGCCCCCGGTTTCGACAGCCAAGGCGGCAGCGCGATCGTGTCGATCACGCTCGATGCCCGCGGCGCCGCCGTCAATCAGCGCGTCACCGGCGAAAGTGTCGGCAAGCGCATGGCGGTGGTGTACATCGAAATTAAATCCGAACCGAAATTGGATGAGCAGGGCAAACCGGTGCTCGATGCCAATGGACGTCAAGCGCGTGTAAGCAAGCGCGTCGAAGAAGTGATTACCGCGCCGGTGATTCGCTCGCAGCTCGGTAAACGTTTCCAGATCGAAGGTCTGGATTCGCCGCAAGAAGCAAATGAATTGTCTTTGTTGCTGCGCGCCGGCGCATTCGCCGCGCCGGTGGATATTATCGAAGAACGCACCGTCGGCCCGAGCCTCGGCGCCGACAACATCGCCAAGGGTTTTCATTCGACTTGGGTTGGTTTCGCGGCGATCGCTACCTTTATGATCGTTTATTATCTCGTCTTCGGCTTTATCTCGGTGCTGTCACTGGCGGTCAACGTACTATTGTTGGTCGCCTTGCTGTCGATGTTGCAAGCCACCTTGACCTTGCCCGGCATGGCTGGTATCGCGCTCACGGTCGGCATGGCCATTGACGCCAACGTTTTGATCAACGAACGCATCCGCGAAGAATTGCGCAACGGTAACACGCCGCAAGCCAGCATTTACACCGGCTATGAACGCGCCTTCGGTACTATTTTAGATTCCAATGTCACCACGCTAATCGCCGGTTTGGCGCTATTAATGTTCGGCTCAGGATCGGTGCGCGGATTCGCCGTGGTGTTGTGCTTAGGCATTCTCACTTCCATGTTCAGCGCGGTGATGGTGTCGCGCAGCATGGTGAACTTGCTGTACGGCAACCGTCGCAAGATCGATAAAGTTTTAATCGGCAACACCCGCTGGAAAGAAGCGGACAAGGCAACGGGATAAAAACGCGTCATGGAATTTTTCAAAATCAAAAAAGATATTCCGTTCATGCGCTACGCGCTGGCGTTCAACGTTATTTCGTTGATCACGTTTCTGCTCGCGGTATTTTTTCTGGCGGTGCGCGGTTTGAATTTCGGCGTGGATTTCACCGGCGGCACCGTCATGGAAGTCAGCTATCGGCAGGCGGCCGACGTATCTAAAATTCGCGATTCGTTCGCCAAGCTCGGGTTTCAAGACGTCTCGGTACAGAACTTCGGCACCTCGCGCGACGTTTTGATTCGCTTGCCGCTGAAGCGCGATACTTCCAGCGCCAAATTATCCGAAACCGTGATGGATTCCTTGCGCCAAGCGGACCCGACGGTGGAACTGCGGCGCGTTGAATTTGTCGGTCCGCAGGTAGGTAAAGAATTAGTAGAGAACGGCGGTTTGGCGTTGCTATTCGTCTCTCTCGGCATTGTGTTCTATTTATGGTTCCGTTTCGAATGGAAATTCGGCGTCGCCGCGATCGTCGCCAACTTGCACGACGTTGTGATCATTTTGGGATGTTTTGCCTTTTTCCAATGGGAATTCTCACTCACGGTATTGGCCGCGGTGCTCGCCATCCTCGGTTATTCGGTGAACGAATCGGTCGTAGTCTTCGACCGCGTGCGTGAAAATTTCCGCAAGCTGCGCAAAGCCAGCGTGCCTGAAATCATCGACAACGCCATCACCCGCACCATGTCGCGCACGATTATTACTCACGGTTGCACCCAACTTGCCGTGCTCTCCATGTTGTTCTTCGGCGGCGAGACGCTGCATTACTTCGCCCTTGCGCTCACCATCGGCATCCTCTTCGGCATCTATTCTTCCGTGCTCGTGGCCAGTCCCATTGTCATGTGGCTTGGCGTTTCGCGCGAAGATTTGATGCCAGTGAAAAAAGATGCTATCGAAGACGGTCGGCCTTAGCATCTTCAAGTTGGTGTCTCTCGTAAAAAGATAAAAAGCACGCCCCCGCAGTTTTAATAGCGCACCAAAGCCGAGCATGCTCGTATCGCATTCACCATCAACGTGCATTTGTCCGCTAAAATAAAGCACTTTTCTACCTTTGTTTCCCGCTGAATCAAGCAGTTAGTATTAAATAGATAGCTGGCATAGCGGTTGCTATAGCTCATGGCAAGAACAGACGGTAAAGCGCCATGCGACTTCGAATTTTGCTGATGACCGACCACCGCAATCGCGCGGCCTTGCTCGAATCGGCGTTGACGGCCGCGCGGCATCAGGTTTTGACGACGATTCGCGTGGATGACGATTTAAGTTTCTACGTGCGTCAAGTTAAACCGGATGCGCTTATCGTCGGTTTGGTCGCGCCCGATCCCGGTTTATTGCAACAGCTGCAAAAAATTTCGCGCGAAAATCCATTGCCCATTATCGTGTTTGCGGAACGCGCCGACAGCGTGCCGCTGCGCACGGCGATTAAAGCCGGCGTCAGTGCTTACGTGGTCGACGGTCTACAAATCGCGCGCGTCGGTCCGGTACTGGAAGCAGCGATGCTGCGGTTTCGCGAATATCAAGCATTGCGCGCGGAGCGCGACAAGGCTTTGGCGCAGGTTTCCGCTCGTAGGAATATTGAGCGCGCCAAAAATATTTTGATGAATAGACGTGGCTTGGTGGATAAGGAAGCGTTCAATGTGCTGAATCAGATGGCCGCTGCCGCCGGCAAAAGTCTGGCGATGTTGGCGCAGCAAATAGTCAGCGTGGAAGCGACGCTGCTGGGCCAAGAAGCATTGCCAGATACGACGCTGAATAGCTTCGCGCCCGTCACCGATCCTGTTAATTTCGAAAATGTATTGCACGGTAAATGAATATCAGCGTCATGGTAGTGGATGAAAGCCCGGAACGCGCCGAGCTGTTGCGCCAAGCTTTGCATGACGCGGGTTATCGAGTGGTAGCCTGTATCAGTCCGCATGAGAACATCGCTTCGCGCGTGAGCGAAATGCAGCCGGACGTCATCATCATCGACGTCGATTCACCGGATCGCGATACCTTAGAGCATTTGTGCGTGATCGACCGCGATCTGCCGCGACCGGTGGTGATGTTCACGCATGACGACGACCGCGACAAAATTCGCGCTGCGATGCGCGCCGGCGTCAGCGCTTACGTGGTTCGGGGCTTAAGCAGCCAGCGTGTGCAGCCCGTCATCGAAGTGGCGATGGCGCGTTTCCAGGAATTCCAGGCCATGCGCCGCCGCTTGGATCAGGCGACTGCTTCGCTGGCCGAACGCAAGCGCGTCGAGCGCGCCAAAGGCATTCTGATGAAGACTCGCGGTTACACCGAGGACGAGGCGTATCGCAGTCTGCGCAAGATGGCAATGGACCGCGGCAAGCGCTTGGTGGATATCGCCGACGCACTGATTGCCGCCGAGGATTTGCTATCGCATGCTTAACCGCCGTTTTAAAAATACCCATCCATGCTTCGATGTTTCAGCGGCGACATGCACCATTCCACATCAGCCACCAAAAATTATTCACCAACACGGTGCTTTTGGCGCCGCGCAACGCTCGCTCGGTGTGCGCAAAACAGCCTGTATTAGTGTAGTTTCGCATGATTTAGTAGTTGGCATGACGATTGCTTTACGAGCACTACGTATCGACCTCAACACGAAGACGATACGCAGAATACCAACAGGCGCGTCAATGGCGACGCGCCGCATCGGACAACGGCGTCCATTCGCACGAGAACGGCCTCACGCGGATGGACGCTTTTTATTTTAACGAATAGGAGAAGCCATGAAAGACAAGAAAACGAAAATCGATTCTGCCGCCTCCAGCCTCACGCGTCGCGGATTTTTGAAGGCGGGACTAGTGGGCGCCGGCGCTTTAGGATTGTCCGCTGCCTGGCGCGCGGGCGCCTGGGCCGCGGGTTCGGATGCGCCGGAAAAGACCGAAGTTAAAATCGGTTTTATTCCGCTCACGGATTGCGCCAGCGTCGCGGTCGCCTCCGAGATGGGCTTCGATAAAAAATACGGCATCAAGATCACGCCTTCCAAAGAAGCAAGTTGGGCGGCAGTGCGCGACAAGCTGGTGAACGGCGAGCTCGATGCTTCGCATGTGCTGTACGGCTTGGTTTATGGTTTGCATCTGGGCATCGGCGGTCCGAAAAAAGAAATGGCCGTGTTAATGAGCTTAAACCACAACGGTCAAGCCATTACATTGTCGAATCAATTGAAAGATAAGGGCGTCACCGATGGCGCAACGCTTAAGGCGCTTATCGCCAAAGAGAAGCGCGAATATACTTTCGCACAGACTTTCCCGACCGGCACGCACGCCATGTGGATTTATTACTGGCTCGCGGCCAATGGCATCCATCCCTTCAACGATGTGAAATCCATTACCGTGCCGCCGCCGCAAATGGTGGCGAATATGCGCGTCGGCAACATGGATGGTTATTGTGTCGGCGAACCTTGGGGTGCGCGCGCTATTTACGACAAGATTGGTTTCACCGCCATCACCACGCAGGAAATCTGGAAGGATCATCCGGAAAAAGTATTAGGCACACGTTTGGAGTTTGTGCAAAAAAATCCGAACACCGCGCGCGCCATGGTCATGGCGATTCTTGAGGCCTCGAAATATATCGATACCATGAGTAATCGCCCAAAAGTCGCAGAGATTATTGCGCAGAAATCCTACGTCAACACCGAAGAGAGTGTGATCGAAGGACGCATGAAAGGCGAGTACGAAAACGGTTTGGGCAAGAAATGGAAGGATGCGAATTACATGAAATTCTACAACGACGGTAAGGTGGGTTTTCCTTATTTGTCGGATGGCATGTGGTTTCTGACCCAGCATCGCCGTTGGGGTTTGCTCAAGGAAGATCCTGACTATCTAACGGTGGCCAAGCAGATAAATCAGATCGATCTTTACACGCAAGCGGCGACTCAAGTTAAGACGCCGCTGCCGACGAGTCCGATGCGTAGCGCCAAGTTGATGGATGGCGTGGTGTGGGACGGTAGTGACCCGAAAAAGTATGCCGACAGCTTTAAGGTAAAAGTTTGATCACCGTTAACCCCGCTTGATGAAAAAGGGAAATGCTAGTGGTGCTAAGTAGAGATCAAATCAGAGAAGCGGCGCTACAGTCGAAAGACGCAAAAGGGCTGACGTGGCCGCAAGTCGGCAAGGAAATTGGCCGCAGCCCGGTATACGCGGCGATGCTGGTTTACGGCTACGGTCAGGCCAACGAAGTGGAAGCACAAGGATTGACGCGACTGTTGGCGCTGCCCGAGCAGGCGAAAAAAATTTTAATGCAGGCGCCGCATCGTATGCCTTCTCAACCTTGGCCGCCGACCGATCCTTTTATATATCGGTTCTACGAGGCGATCATGTTGTACGGCCCGGTTTTTAAGGATGTGGCGCATGAGATTTTTGGCGACGGCATCATGAGCGCTATCGATATGTCGGTGGACATTCAGAAGGTCGAAGACGCCGGTGTCGCGCGCATGGCGATTACCTTAAACGGTAAATGGCTGACGTACAAAAAATTCTAAGTCAGCGTTGATTATGTTTAATTTTGGAGCGCAGCATGAATGTGGTAAGCGTAAGTAAGGAATGGCAAAAAGCCGAACCGAAAGTGGCCAAGATCGAAACGATATCCGCACCTGAGCCGGCAGCGATTCCGCCGGCGGCCGGAGTGTCTGTACTGAAACGATATGGCGCTGTCATCTTCAATATATTGCGCGCGCTGTTCCCCGCGGCCTTAGGGCTCGCCATATTTGTGGGCTTGTGGGCCATTGTCGCCCACCGCAGCGGCCTTCCCGGACCCATGCCGACGTGGAATTCGGCGCTTAAATTATTCAGCGATCCTTTTTATCAACGCGGACCCAACGATCAGGGCATCGGTTGGAATGTGCTGCGCTCCTTGTCGCGCGTGGGCATGGGTTTCGGGCTTGCCGCCGTCATCGGCATTCCGCTGGGTTTTTTAATCGGGCGCTTTGCTTTTCTCAGCAAAATGATGTCGCCGATTATTAGCCTGTTGCGGCCGGTGAGTCCGCTGGCGTGGTTGCCGATCGGTTTATATGTTTTCAAGGAAGCCCAACCCGCGGCCATATGGGTGATTTTTATTTCCAGCATATGGCCGATGATCATCAATACCGCCGTGGGAGTCACGCGCATACCGCAAGATTATTTGAACGTGGCGCGCGTGTTGAAACTTTCGGAATGGAAAGTTTTTACCAAGGTTTTATTTCCGGCGGTACTGCCCTACATGATGACCGGGGTGCGTTTATCGATTGGCGTCGCTTGGCTTGTGATTGTCGCCGCGGAGATGCTGACCGGCGGCGTGGGACTCGGTTTTTGGGTGTGGGATGAATGGAACAATCTCAATGTCGAGCACATCATCATTGCCATTTTCGTCGTCGGCATTATCGGCCTGCTGTTGGAACAACTGCTGCTATTGCTGGCGCGTCGCTTCGATTACGCGGAGAAATAAAAATGAAGCGCTACGTACAACTTGAAAACGTACAAAAGGTATTTGAAACCAAGAAGGGACGTTTCGTCGCTTTGCGCGATATTAATTTGTCCGTGCACGAAGGTGAATTTGTTTCCATCATCGGCCATTCCGGTTGCGGCAAATCGACTTTGCTCAATCTGATTACCGGCTTAAGTACAGCCAGCGATGGCGTGCTGTTATGCGCTGGACGCGAAATCGCCGGCCCCGGCCCGGATCGCGCGGTGGTATTTCAGAACCATTCTTTGCTGCCGTGGATGAGCTGCTTTGACAATGTGTACTTGGCCGTCGAGCGTGTCTTCGGCGCGCAAGAAAGTAAGACGCAGCTGCGTCAACGCACGCACGATGCACTCAAGCTCGTCGGCCTCACCGACGCGGCACACAAATTTCCACACGAAATATCGGGCGGCATGAAACAACGCGTGGGGATCGCGCGCGCTTTGTCGATGCAGCCTAAAGTGTTGTTGCTCGATGAGCCTTTGGGTGCTTTAGACGCGCTGACGCGCGCACACTTACAGGACGAATTAGCTAAGTTAGTGGCGGCGATCGGTTGCACCACGATCATGGTTACGCACGACGTGGACGAAGCCGTGCTGCTTTCGGATCGGATCGTGATGATGACCAACGGCCCCGCGGCGACCATCGGACAGATTTTAGAAATCGACATTCCGCGTCCGCGCGAACGTTTGGCGCTGGCGCAGGATGCGCACTATCTGCGTTTACGCGGTGAAGTATTGCGATTTCTTTACGGACGACAGTATATCGCAGCATAAGGAGGTGACATGGCGAGCTGGTTGCAAATACGTGGCGATCCTTCCGTACGCCAATTCGTATTTGATCAGGCGCGTGTCGCTAATGAATTCGACAAACGCATCGACGAAGTGCTGACACGCGCCGATATTTTGTTCCGCGAGCACGGCGTATTTCATATCAAAATCCATTTCTCTACCGGCCAGGTGACGTTGTGGTTGCTCACCGATCCTTTACGTTATCGCGTGCATGTCAAAGAAGAGTTTCTCGATCCTGATTTGTGTTTAAGCTACCCACGTTTGCCTTACTCACCGGAAGCCATCATCCCGGCTCGGGAAATTTCCAAGGTGCTGGCGGAATTCAAGTGGCTACGTGAGCATGACGATCATATTTATTTGCGCGCCGCTTCCTTGAACATCGTCAACGGCATGGTGGGCTTGAATTTTTCCTGCGACGGCAGTCATTACCTGAGCTATGCCGAGTTTCTGACCTGCGCGCGCAGTTTATATAAGTAAAATTTCCCCGCGTTTCAGATTCATCTGCGGTTAATTTGCAGTTATTTAGGCATGCACCGCACATGCATCCATTGGCGTAATCGTATATCCTATGCCGCTTTTCAGCGGCCTGGCTGCCTTTCGCCGTGGTTTAATCGCCGCCAGACGCCACCTATCCAGGAGATAAGTTGCAATGTTTAAGAATGATATGACGATTAAAGGTTTTGACGATGAATTGTGGACTTCCATGCAGGACGAAGTTCGGCGTCAGGAAGATCATATTGAACTTATCGCCTCGGAAAATTACGTCAGTCCGCGCGTGCTGCAAGCCCAGGGTTCGGTGCTCACCAATAAATATGCCGAAGGTTATCCGGGCAAGCGTTACTACGGCGGTTGTGAATACGTGGATGTCGCCGAGCGTTTGGCGATCGAGCGCGCCAAGCAATTGTTCGGCGCGGCTTACGCCAATGTTCAGCCGCATTCCGGCTCGCAAGCCAATGCCGCGGTGTACATGGCCTTGCTCAACCCGGGCGACACTATATTAGGTATGAGCCTGGCGCACGGCGGACATTTAACCCACGGCGCCAAGGTTAATTTCTCCGGGAAAATTTATAACGCGGTGCAATACGGTTTAAGCAGCCAAACCGAAGAGATCGATTACGAGCAAGTCGAGCATTTGGCTCACGAACACAAACCCAAAATGATCGTCGCCGGGTTTTCGGCGTATTCGCGCGTGGTCGATTGGCAGCGGTTTCGAAATATTGCCGATAAAATCGGCGCCTTTTTGTTTGTCGACATGGCGCACGTCGCCGGCTTGGTGGCCGCGGGAATTTATCCAAATCCGGTGCAAATCGCCGACGTCACCACGACCACGACACATAAAACCCTGCGCGGCCCGCGCGGCGGCATCATTCTGGCGAAAGCCAACCCCGATATCGAAAAGAAACTAAACTCGACGATTTTCCCCGGTACGCAGGGCGGACCGCTGATGCATGTAATCGCCGCCAAGGCGGTCGCTTTCAAGGAAGCCTTGGAACCGTCGTTCAAAACTTATCAACAGCAAGTGTTAAAAAATTCGCGCGCCATGGCTAAGATGATGATGGACCGCGGTTACAAAGTGGTCTCCGGCGGCACTGACAATCATTTGTTCTTAGTGGATTTCATCGCTAAAAAATTAACCGGCAAAGACGTAGAAGCGGCATTGAGCGAAGCGCATATCACCGTCAATAAAAACGCCGTCCCCAACGATCCGCAATCGCCGTTTATTACCAGCGGTATCCGTCTCGGTACGCCGGCGATCACCACGCGCGGTTTCGGCGAAAACGAAAGCCGCGAATTGGCAGGGTGGATTTGCGATATCGTCGACCGTCTGGACGATCCGGGGGTGCGCACGGTGGTTAAGGCAAAAGTGGAGGCTATTTGCCGTCGTTTTCCGGTGTATCAATATTAAATTTGCTTAATCGAACAAGAGTTTAAAGACCTAGATGTCGAAGTTCGAGAGCCCATGGCATACTTTGCGCACAAATATTAGGCCATCTCAAAATATCCAGTGAAGGATGACAACACTGTTTGCCCACCAGGTTTCTGATTAAAACCTGGCTCAAAAAACATACAGTCGTTGCCGTATAAGCTCCGCCACATCGTTCTATTCCCTTCGGCAAGCTTCAGGGCAGGATACCAATAAGTGGTGTCACGCGGTATTTTGAAAAGGTATTTTTTTGAGAAAATTTAGACAAAAGAGATCGGCGAATACGATGCAGAATTACGCCGACAGTGTAGTCACTAAGCTGTTAATTTAATCTATGGGGGAGGAGATGTTATGAACTACCTTAGTTGGATATTTTTTCCGTTACACCGCTTGGCGGTCGTGCTTTTCCTCGCTATTTTTCTGGCTGCCTGCGGCTCGGGAGGCGGTGGCGGAAGCAATAGCAATGCGAATGCTACCGGCGCTTTGCAACCGGTGATCTACGTAGGTAATTCCAATGGTGCAGTGATAACAGGCGCAAATGCAAAGACACTTGCCGCTTTTGCCATGTCAGATTTCGGAACGCGTTACGCAGGACAGGTCGTGTCGGGAGTTGATGTACAGACAGCGCAGGTGTCCGGGAAGCCGATCTTTGTACATATAGCTGATACTTTGCAGAAATCTTTGAAGAGCGTCAAATTAAATCCAGTAAATGTTAACGGGGTGAGCATACAAGACACCGGAACCGTAGCTTGTGTTCCCAGCGGTTCGGCGACAGTCAATATTACGGTTGATAGCGCTGGAGATTTCACAGGGAGTATTAGATATTCTGCATGCAACGATGAAGGTGTGGGGGCTCTTTCTGGCAACATAGCGATTCAGGGACATATTCTAGCTACGGGTAATTTGGAATCGATAACTTCTGCTGGAACCTTTGCTTTTACGCAGGGCGCTCAGTCCAATACCTTTACGGGTTCGTTAACGACACAATACGGATACGACACCAGCGGATTACCCATCAGCGCTTCAATCACTGCTACTGTAGATATTCGTAATGATACTGCCAATGGCGAGTACATTAGATTCAATAATTTTGTAGTGAAAAATTTATTCGGGGGCACATATAGTGATATTTCTTATGACGGAGTAATGTGTCACTGGCTAGAAGGCTGTGGCTTGGTTGCAACTCCGGCCACTTTTCGTTTTCAAGATGTGCCTGATCCTGGACCATTTCCTGGTGGATTAGAAATTACTGGAGCATTAACGCCTTTAGGTTACAGCAAACTCCGCTTAACCGGGGTCGATAAGAATTCATATAACCTTGAATGGGACACCTTGGGGACGGGCACTTATACTCCGCCACTTTTACAGCTTTGGTCGAATTTTAGATTGTAGAAATATTTTTTAGGATACCAGGCACGGGCAGGGATTGTCCGTGCCATTTTTTTTGAGGTTCTCGTAAAAAATGCGCAAAATGAGAGTTACTTTGTTATGCGCTGCATGGCTTATGTTCATCGCTGACGTCAACGCATATGCCGATGATAGCGCAGCGCGTTGGCAAGGCGATGTTGAGTTCGCAGCCTTACGTTTCGATTATCGCGAGTACGCCGATACAGGGAAATTACTTGACCGTGAGAAAGGCACATTACCCGGTGCGGTCTTAGGCCTTGCGCGCATAGAAGGCAACTGGAGCTTGAACGGACGTTTTAGTTGGCACAATGGAGACGTGTTGTACGACGGCCAGACCAATACTGGCATACCTGTCCGTTCACGCACGGATGAAAAAATCCTGGATACGTCCGTGAGTCTGGAACGGCGTGTGGGTGCTTCCGCCGATGCCTGGCCACTGGCATTTTACGGCGGTATCGGTTATCGCTATTGGGCGCGGGACATTCGTTCCACGTCTACCGCCAGCGGCCAACGCGTCGACGGCTTGTTCGAAATTTATCGTTGGCGCTATTTTTTTCTTGGCGGGAAAACGCTGCTGTATCGCGCCGGCCTGTCCGATTGGCGTCTCGATTTGCAATTGTTTCGTCCGATGGCGCCGACGATTGAAGTCGATTATCGCGGCCGTGGCGAAAATTTCACTCTCGATTTGGGTGCGCGCACCGGTTGGCGCTTGGCCTTGCCCTGGGAATATCGGCTGAATCAGCGTGCTCATTTTAAGATAGAACCTTATATGGAAGGCTGGGAGCTGGGACGCAGTCCGACGCAAACCCTTATGAGCAACGGCGTGCCTGCCGGTACTGTGTATGAGCCGCGCAGTGTTACGCGCAACCTGGGCATAAACTTAGGAATTCGGTATTTCTTTTAAGCGCTTGCAGTTTGGGGAGCGCGTCAGTACCGTATAGCCGCAAGCCAATACCATTCTCACGAATTTCACCTGACTTATGCGCTGCCCATTTTGTTCCGCCGATGAAACCCGCGTCATCGATTCGCGTCTCTCCGACGACGGCGATTCGGTGCGCCGGCGGCGCGAATGCGAAGTGTGCGCCGAGCGTTTCACCACATTTGAACGCGCCGAATTACGTTTGCCGCAAGTCATGAAATCGGACGGACGGCGCGAGCCTTATAACGAAAAAAAACTTCAGAATGGATTATCGCGCGCGCTGGAGAAACGCCCGGTGGATACGGACGTAGTGGAGCGCATGATCGGACGCATCCGCCATAAACTCATGGCCAGCGGCGAAGGCGAGGTGGCCTCGCGCCAAATCGGCGAATGGATCATGGAAGAGTTGAAGGATCTCGACCCCGTGGCTTACGTGCGCTTTGCTTCGGTGTATCGCAGTTTTCAAGATTTGAATGCGTTTCGCGATGAAGTACAGCGCTTGCAAGACGAACCCAGCGCCGAGATACGGCGCAAGCAGTTGTCGCTGATTCCCGAACCCGAGTCGTCGAAATCCACCAGCACCCCAGGACGCAAATCGTCGAATAAAAAATCATGACGACTTCGGCCGCCGATGCGCAGTTTATGGCGCGCGCTTTGCAATTGGCGCGGCGCGGGATGTATACCACCGATCCCAATCCGCGCGTGGGTTGCGTGATCGTCAAGGAAGGAAAAATTATCGGCGAAGGCTGGCACGAACGCGCCGGCCAGCCGCACGCCGAAATCAACGCGCTCAGCCAGGTGAATTTACAACACGCGCGCAGCGCCGGCGTGTATTTGACGCTCGAGCCTTGTTGTCATCAGGGGCGTACGCCGCCGTGTACCACGGCGCTCATCAAGGCCGGCGTGCAACGCGTGGTCGCAGCGATGCGCGATCCGAATCCGCAAGTATCAGGGAAAGGTTTCAAGGAACTGGAGAGTCGCGGTATCCGCGTAGATGTAGGATTGATGGAATCCGAAGCGGAACTGTTGAATCCCGGTTTCATCAGTCGCATGAAACATGGCCGGCCGTTTGTGCGCCTGAAAATGGCCGCGAGTCTCGACGGCCGCACGGCCATGGCTGACGGTCAAAGTAAATGGATCACGGGCGAGGCCGCGCGCGCCGACGTGCAAAAGTGGCGCGCACGCAGTTCCGCGATTATGACCGGCGTCGGCACGGTGTTGGCGGACGATCCTGAGTTGAACGTGCGCGCCATGAAAATCGGCCGCCAGCCCTTGCGTGTCGTGGTCGATAGTCAGTTGCGCATGTCGCCGAAGGCGCGTTTATTGCGCGGCGAAGGTAAAACTTTAGTGGTTACCGCCAACAACGATAAGACGCTGACGGATAATTTAAAACGTGCCGGCGCGCAAATTGCCTACTTGCCCACGCCGAAAAAGACAGTGGACCTGGAAGCCATGATGCAGCATCTCGCGTGGCTGGAAGTTAACGAAATACTAGTGGAGGCGGGTGCGACGTTGTGCGGCGCCATGCTGCGCGCGAAAATGGTGGATGAACTGCTGCTGTATTACGCGCCGCATGTCATGGGCAGTGCCGAACGTGGCATGTTTAATTTTCCGCCGCTGCTGCGCATGAGTGATCGCATTAGTATGGAGATTCAAGACGTACGAGCGATCGGCCAAGACTGGCGCGTCATTGTTAAAGTCAGCGAGAAATAGAACGGCTAACTATGTTTACAGGAATCATTCAGTCCGTGGGAAAAATCGCCGCCATCGAACAAAAGGACGGCGATGCACGTTTGCGCGTCGCCGTGGGGACTCTGGATATGTCGGGCGTTAACCGCGGCGATAGCATCGCTGTGAGCGGCGTATGTCTGACCGCGGTCGAACATAGCGCCACGGAATTTGCCGCGGATGTATCGGGTGAAACTTTGGCGCGCACCACTTTCGGCCGCCTACGCGTAGGCGATGCCGTGAATCTTGAGAAATCCTTGACCTTGGCGAGCCCCCTGGGCGGTCATCTGGTGAGCGGACACGTGGATGGTATCGCCACCGTCGCGGCGCGCCGTGACGCCGGTCGTTCAGTGCAGTTTCGAATTAAAGCGGCGGAGACGTTGGCTAAATACATTGCGGAAAAAGCTTCGGTCACCGTCGACGGTGTTAGTCTCACTGTCAATTCAATCGATGGCGCTGAGTTTGAATTAAATATTGTTCCGCACACGCTGCAAGCCACGACCTTCGGTCAGCTCAAAGCCGGTGCAGCGGTTAATCTGGAAGTGGATATTCTGGCGCGTTATTTAGAGCGCTTGTTGCAGGGTGAGCGCGTGCCGCAAAATAGCGCCAGCGTGACGCGTGAATTTTTGGCGCAACACGGGTTTATAAAACAGGGAACTTCTAAAAATTGAAAACTCCTTCTCCCTCCGGGAGAAGGCGGGGATGAGGGGGATAATAAATTTCATGTGTTGACTCCCCCTCACCTTAACAATTTTTTGGAAAAGTCCGAAAAATATTCAAACCCGTCATTCCGGCGCAAGCCGGAATCCAGAATATTATTGATTTCCTGGTTTTAATAATCTGGACCCCGGCTTTCGCCGGGGTGACAAAACCTTTTTAAACAAACTGCTAATCCTCTCCCGCAGGAAGAGAGGATTTTTAGAGGTACCCTAAATAATTATTTGCTGCGCGGAAATACCTGGAAGCTGGCGCTGGTTCTGCTTAACAAAATATTTTTCGATTTGTCCGCGGTTTTTAATACCAGTTTGCTGACCACGCGATAGCGGCCGGCCGGGGCATTTTGCGGCACAGGCAATAACGTATCGCCAAAATAATAACCGGTGGTTTGCAATTGATCGCCGACCGATTCCGTTTTAGTTGCGATTAGCACGCCCTTGGCGGTGTAAAATTCGCGCACTTCCTCCAATTCGATCTTGGATTTAGCTTTGCGCTGCAAGTAAATTTCTTTATGAATAGTAAGATGATGGCAGGGCTGGGTTTTACCCGGATCGATGTTTATTTTGTATAGGCGTACGACTACAGCGGCGTCGCGTGGCAGGCGTTTGAAATTTTTAGCCGCGGCTTCCGATTCCTGTTCGGAAAGATCGTATTGGGTGGTGTAGTCGAGCTGTTTGCGGTTATTTTCAAAGTCGGTGCAGGTTTCTTCGCGTAGGCCCACGCAAGCGGACAATAACAACAGCGCCCCGGCCAGCACGGAAAATTTTAAATGTTGTAAGGTTAAAAAATTAAACGCACGCTGCATGCCGGATCCTTGGCGTTCGGACTTCATGACGATTACTCGCTCCAGGCCTGTCTTACACTTTGATATTTATCTTGCGTTGCTGGCGGGACGGATGAATCGGATTCGTCGTTTTGAGCGGCACGCTTATGTTCGATGGTTTTTTGCCGGGCAATTTTTTGCGCGGGAGCGACGCTGACACTCGTGTCTTCGACGCCGACTTTGGGCAAGGGATATAAATCCAAGGCCACGACCAACAATACCGCCGTGGCCACCAACGACAGATCAAACCATTTTCCGCCCCAGATGCGGCGACTATCGCGCCGTTGCGGACGGCGCACCCCCGAAAAGGATTCGGCGGCAATGTGACGACGTTCAACCAGACCTAGTTCCATTAGCGCTAAACGAAATTCCACCGCGCTTTGAAAACGCCGATTGGGTTCTTTTTCGATGGCTTTTAAAATCACTGCCTCTAGTTTCGGCGGCAACCGACGCTGAAATTCTTTGGGACTCGGCGGATTTTCCTGAACATGTGCGTGCATCAGGGCGTAATCCGAGCGGCGCTCGAAAGGTAGGCGGCCGGCGATGGATTCAAACAAGCTGATGCCGAGGGTGTAAATGTCCGAGCGGCAATCGGTTTCGCGCCCGTTGATTTGTTCCGGCGATATGTAAAGCAAGGTGCCGACCATGGCGCCGTGTTGCGCTGGATCGTGATTATCCGTGAGCCGGGCGATGCCGAAATCCATCAACTTAACGGTGCCGTCGCGGGTAATAAAAATATTGCTCGGTTTAAGATCGCGGTGCACCACGCCCATTTGATGGATGTGTTGCAGGCCGTTTAAGGCCTGCTCGAAAATGCGTGAGGCTTCCTCCAGGGATAACGGCCCATAGTGTCGCAGCCGGCTTTCCAGAGTTTCCCCTTCGACATATTCCAGCACTAGCACTTGACCGACGGGGTGCTCCATCAACTCATATAGGGTAATGACGTGCGGATTGTTGAGCCGCGCCTGCGCGCGCGCTTCGGTACGAAAACGTTTGAGATATTCCGGATTTTGCCCCAAATGGGGCGGCAGTACCTTAAGCGCCACGGTGCGGTTAAGTTCGGTGTCATGTGCGCGATAAACTACGCCCATTCCACCCACCCCTATGCGGCTAAGTGTTAAATAACGGCCCACCATGCTGCCGACTTCCAAAGGCTCGGCGTTGGCTTCATCGCTGCCACGTACCGCGTGCATTGCCCGCCGTTCAATAAAGCGATCGGTGATAATGACGGTGCTTTGCGGTTTGTCAGATTTTTGTGGGTCGGTGGCCATGATTTTTTTGCAACAAGAGCCGGTTTTCTTTGGCTGTATTGTGTATACCTATAAGTAGTATGGCGGTCGCCAGCGATTCGGCAGGGCGGCCAGGATAAAAGCCGCATAATCCCCGACAGGCGGCGACAGCCGGATGTCACAGAAAATAGGCCAGGATCAGCGCATCCGAAACCAAAATAGGTGATAATGCAGCCCCAATTCCTGATTTTTCCATGGTTTTATGCCAATTAGCCCGATTATCGAAATCATCGACGAGATGAAGCGCGGCCGCATGGTCGTGTTGATGGACGATGAGGACCGTGAGAACGAAGGCGATCTGGTCATGGCCGCAGCGCACGCGCGCTCCGAAGACATTAATTTCATGGCGCGCTATGGGCGCGGATTGATCTGTCTTACGTTAACCCAAGAACGTTGCCGTCAATTGCACTTGCCGCTAATGATCAACGACACGCATCATCGGCGCGCGACCAACTTCACGATGTCGATCGAAGCCGCGGAAGGCGTGACCACCGGCATTTCTGCGGCGGATCGGGCGCGCACGATTCAAGCCGCGGTGAAAAAAAATGCCAAGCCGAGCGATATCGTGCAACCGGGACATATTTTCCCCTTGATGGCGCAACACGGCGGAGTGTTGGCGCGCGCCGGGCACACCGAAGCGGGCGTGGATTTAGCGCGCTTGGCCGGCCTCGAACCCGCCAGCGTTATCTGCGAGATCATGAATGACGACGGCAGCATGGCGCGCTTGCCCGAACTGGAACAATTCGCCAAGCAGCACGGACTTAAGATCGGCACCATCGCGGATTTGATTCGGCATCGGATGGAACACGAGTCCACCATTCAACGCGTCGGCGAGTGCGTGATGCCGACCGAGTTCGGCGACTTTCGCGTTGTGGCTTATCACGATGACATCGGCGATGCCGTGCATCTGGCGCTGGTCAAAGGTACTATTCGCCGCGAACGCACCGTCTGCGTGCGCGTGCACGTGCAAGAAAGTTTGCTGGACTTGGTCACCGCCGCGCATCGCGCCGCTTCGTGGACTTTGCATAGCGCGTTGGCGCATGTCGCCGAGCAAGGCGAAGGCATCGTCGTGATCTTGCAACAACAAGAAAAGCCCGCCGATTTAGTGCAACGCATCCGGCATTTTCAGGAACCAGGCAAAGCTTTAGAATCCAGCGGCGGCAAGCGTGGTCGCGATGAAATGCGCACTTACGGTTTGGGCAGTCAGATCTTGGCGGATCTGGGTGCGGGCAAACTGCGCGTGCTCGGTCATGTAACGAAAGCTCCCGGCCTCTCGGGTTTTGGTTTAGAGATTGTCGATTACGTGGAAAATAATCAAGCGCCGCTAGCTTCGCTGCGTTCACCCAACAATAAAAAGGTATCGGGATGAGTGACGTCAAAAATATCGATGGCGATTTAATCGCACGCAGTGCGCGTTTTGGCATTGCCTTGGGACGGTTTAATAGTTTTATCGGCGATCGTTTGCTGGAAGGCGCGATCGACACGCTCACGCGTCATGGCGCCGAACCCGCCAATATTGAAGTGGTGCGCGTGCCCGGCGCGTTTGAAATGCCGTTGGCGCTGAAAACCATGGCCGCGAGTAAAAAATACGACGCCTTGATTGCGCTCGGCGCGGTTATCCGCGGCCAGACGCCGCATTTCGAATATGTCGCCGGCGAATGCGCCAAAGGCATATCGCAAGTAAGCATGCAGTTCGATTTGCCGGTAGCCTTTGGCGTGTTAACGGTGGATACTGTCGAGCAGGCCATCGAGCGCGCCGGCACCAAAGCCGGCAACAAGGGAGTGGACGCCGCACTGACCGCCATCGAGATGGTCAATCTGTTGAAGAAGCTGCGAGTGTAGAGGAGGGGTTATGGTCAAGGGCAGTCGTCATAAAGCACGCCGCGCCGCGGTGCAAGCCTTGTACCAGTGGCAGCTCACCGAGCAGCCCCCCGGCGATATCGAAAATCATTTTATTCTCGATCATGAAATGGAAGACGTCGATCTCGATTACTTTCATCACTTGGTGCGCGAGATCCCGCTGCACATCCACGAGCTCGACGATCACATTGTGCCGCATTTGGACCGCAAGGTCGGTGAAGTCGATCCGGTCGAATTAGCCTGTTTGCGCATCGGTACTTTTGAATTCGAGTTTCATCCCGAGATTCCCTATAAAGTTATTTTGAATGAAGCCGTGGAGCTGGCCAAAACTTTTGGCGCCGAACACGGACACAAGTATGTCAACGCCATCTTGGATAAAATTGCCATGGGCTTACGCGCGCGCGAAGTGCAGATCGTGCGTAGTACGGCCTGATTTTTTTATTTACCCGCAGTTTTTGAATGAAGTTAAGCGTAATTCAATTTTTCCTGCTAGAGGCTGAGCATAATTCCCCCTCACCCTCATTCCCTCTCCCGGAGGGAGAGGGAGGCGAGCCGAGCGCGCTGGCGCGATCTGGTTTACCGTGACGGAATTTGAACTGATCCGCCGCTACTTCGCGCGCCAACCAATCACGCGTTCCGACGTCGCCGTCGGCATTGGCGATGACGCTGCGTTATTACGTTTACCTCCCGGTCAACAATTAGCCGTCACTTCCGATCTGTTGGTTTCCGGCGTGCATTTTTTTGCGGACGTCGATCCAATTTCTCTCGGACATAAAGCCCTCGCGGTAAATTTAAGCGACCTCGCGGCCATGGGTGCTGAGCCGGCGTGGTTCATGTTAAATCTGAGTTTGCCTGAAATTACGCCTACTTGGCTGGATGGATTTTGCCAGGGCCTATTTAACTTAGCGCGTGAATTTAATGTACAGCTCATCGGCGGCGATACCACTCGCGGACCGCTCGCGATCGGCATCGAAGCGCATGGTTTTGTTCCCGAAGCGATGGCTTTGCGCCGCTCTGGCGCCAAAGCCGGCGACAAGATATATGTTACCGGAACCTTGGGCGACGCGGCCTTAGTGTTGCAACATCGTTTGGCGAAAAAACATTTGTCAGAATCCGATGTGGCGATGTTATCGGACAAACTCGATCGACCTATGCCGCGGGTACGCGAAGGCGTCGTCTTACGCGGCGTGGCGCACAGCGCGATCGATATTTCCGACGGTTTGTTGGCGGATCTGGGACATATATTGGAGATGAGTCACGTCGGCGCCAGCATCTTTCTCGATCGTATGTCGGTCTCGCCTACTTGCCAAAAATATATTAAGGAAACCGGCTGGGATAACGTGTTAGCGGGCGGCGATGACTATGAACTTTGTTTCACCGTGCCGCAGAAAAATATCGCCGCCTTGGAGCAGCTGCATTTTAGTTGCGGTTTCCACTGCATCGGCGAGATTGAATCGGCGCCAGGCTTACGCATTGTGGATGAATCCGGTAATGCTTATCAGCCATTAAAAATGGGCCATGATCATTTTGCAAAATTAAAATAAGGAGTCCTATGAAAATCGGCACACCGCTTAGCCCCAGTGCCACCCGTGTCATGTTGTTAGGCGCGGGCGAATTGGGCAAAGAAGTCATCATCGCTTTGCAGCGTTTAGGCGTTGAAGTCATTGCCGTGGATCGTTACGCCAACGCACCGGGTCATCAACTCGCGCATCGCGCGCACGTCATCAACATGGCCGATGGCGCGGCGCTGCGCGCCTTGGTGGAAAAAGAACGTCCGCATCTTATCGTGCCCGAGATCGAAGCCATTGCCACCGACATGCTGGCAGAAATCGAACGCGATAAATTAGCGCAAGTCATTCCGACCGCGCGCGCCGCACAACTTACCATGAACCGCGAGGGCATCCGCCGCTTGGCGGCGGAAACTTTGGAACTGCCGACTTCGCGCTATGCCTTCGCCACCAGCTTGGGTGAAATGAAACAAGCGATCGATGGCGGCATCGGTTATCCCTGCATCGTCAAGCCGGTGATGTCGTCTTCCGGCAAAGGCCAATCCACGGTGAACGCGTCGGAAGACGTCGCCAAGGCGTGGGAATACGCCATGAGCGGCGCGCGCGTGAATCAGACGCGGGTGATTGTCGAGGAGATGATTAAATTCGATTATGAGATCACGCAACTGACCGTACGCGCTATCGGCGAAACCGGTAAGGTTGAAACCTTTTTCTGCGAACCCATCGGCCATGTGCAAATAAAAGGCGATTACGTCGAGTCCTGGCAACCGCAAGCGATGAGCGACAAAGCCCTGCAACGTTCGCGCGAAATCGCCAAAAAGGTGACGGACAATCTCGGCGGTCGTGGTATTTTCGGTGTTGAGCTATTTGTCAAAGACGATCAAGTTTGGTTCAGCGAAGTCAGCCCGCGTCCGCACGATACCGGCATGGTCACCATGATCAGCCAGATACAAAATGAATTTGAATTACACGCGCGCGCGATTTTAGGTTTGCCGGTGTCAACAAGACTGCGTGCTCCCGGCGCCAGTGCGGTGATTTACGGCGGGATAGATGCAACAGGCATCGTTTACGAAGGCGCGGATGAAGCTTTGCGCGTGCCCGAAACCGATCTGCGACTTTTCGGCAAGCCCGAAGCTTTCGCACGCCGGCGCATGGGCGTGACCTTGGCCAACGGAGCCGACACCGACCAAGCGCGTAGCCGCGCCAAACTGGCCGCTTCCAAAGTTAAACCGCTAAAGGCATGACGCGATGAATACGACGCCCTGTCCTTTATGCGACTCTCAAAATGAAACGGTATTGTGGGACGACGCACAATGCCGCGTCATTTTAGTGGACGATCCGGATTATGCCGGTTTTTGTCGAGTGATTTGGCGCGCGCATGTAAAAGAAATGACCGATCTCAAAAAATCAGAACGCGAACATTTTATGGCCGTGGTTTTTGGCGTGGAAAAAGCGTTGCGTGAAGCGATGCATCCTGCCAAGATAAATCTGGCGTCGCTGGGAAACCAAGTAGCGCATTTGCATTGGCATGTGATTCCACGTTTTCAAGGCGATGCGCATTACCCCGATCCAATTTGGTCGACGCGCCGTCAAGCGCATGCCAGTACACAAAGATGGAGCAGAGAAACGCTGATTAAACAGTTAACGCAATCTTTACCGGAATTCCTTAAGTTCGACGAATGAAAATATGCCCGTGATCATCGATAATCAAAATCCAACAGCTGACCCACAGCCGCTAAAAAATATCGCCACCGCGGTGTATGCGCTGCAAGCGGCGAGCTTTCTGCTCGTCATTACTTTTTTTGTCGCAATCATTCTTAGTTATATCAAACGTGACGATGCGCGCGGCACCTGGCTGGAATCGCATTTTCGTTGGCAGATACGCACGTTCTGGTTTAGCGTATTGTGGATCGCCTTGGGCGGTCTGACATTTTTTATTATCATCGGCTGGTTTATTTTATTCGCTGCCTCGCTGTGGTTGATCTACCGCATTCTTAAGGGTTGGTTGAATCTTAACGACGGCAAGCCGATGTATAACTGACAGGCTCTCGGTTTTGTCAGCATCATTGCGGTCTCCATGAAACTCCTCGCGCTCGATACGTCGACTGAAGCTTGTTCCGTGGCGCTGGCGCACGACAACACAACGATTGAACGTTTTGAAGTCGGCCAGCAACATTCAGGCCGCGTGCTGCTTATGGTGCAAGATGTTTTGGCTGAAGCGGGCATGACGCTGACGCAGCTCGACGCGATTGCTTTCGGCTGCGGTCCCGGTTCTTTCACGGGATTGCGCATAAGCGCCGGCGTGGTGCAAGGCCTAGCCTTCGGTGCGAATCTTCCTGTGGTATCGATATCTTCATTGGCGGCACTGGCGCAAGGAGTGGATGCGATAAAAATTTTGACGGCTTTCGATGCGCGCATGAACCAAGTGTATTGGGCGGCCTATGTGCGCAACGCTCAAGGTCTGGTTGAGCTTCACGGAGAAGAAATCGTTATCGCACCTGATCGCGTTCCGGCGCTGACGGAAACGGGGTGGATAGGCGCGGGCAATGGCTGGGATCAATACGCCGGACTGTTGCTGGAACGGCTTCAAGGCCAAGTTATAAATTGGCGCGCGCAATGTTTTCCGCGCGCGCGCGCCGTAGCCGAATTGGCGGTGAATGCTTACGCCAAGGGAATGGCGCTAGCGCCGGAACAGGCGCTGCCGGTGTATGTGCGCGATGAAGTGGCCGTGAAACAAACCAAACGCTGAATTTAATTCTTAATTCGTTTAATTAAACCGCTGCCATGCAGGATGGAAATAGCGATTTCCTCGACTGACATCGTCGAGGTGTCGAGCAGCGGAACTTGCGCTTGCTGTAACAGCATTTCCGCGGAATGAATTTCGCGCTGACAATTTTCCAAGGCCGCGTAGCGGCTGTCCGGTTTGCGCTCATGCCGAATCCGCGCCAGGCGTTTCGGATGAATTGTTAAGCCGTAAAGTTTTGCACGATGCGCGAGTAACGGCGCCGGCAGTTTTGAATCGGAAAAATCGTCGGGGGTGAGCGGATAGTTTGCCGCGCAAATGCCGTATTGCATCGCCAGGTAAAGACAGGTGGGAGTTTTACCGGTACGCGACACGCCGACGAGAATCACGTCAGCGCGGTCGTAGCCGGCGGTGTTAATGCCGTCGTCGTGCGCCAGCGTGTAATTCAGCGCATCCATGCGTTTTTGATAGGCCAGCTCGTCGCCCATTCCGTGGCTTAAGCCTAAAGCGTGCGACGATTCCACGCCTAGTTTTGTTTCCAGCCGGCGGATGAAGCCTTCAAAAAGATCCAGGCACAGGGCATCGGCAGTGGTAATAATATTTCGCAGTTCCTCGTCAATCAGCGTGCTGAAAACGATCGGCGACTTGTCTTGTTGCCGCGCCAGCTGATTAATTTCTTGCACCAGCTGCCGGGCTTTTTCCGCGCTGTCGATAAAGGGCATGGTGCGTTTGTGAAACTCCACGCCGGGAAACTGTGTTAATAGAGTTTTCCCCAGGAGTTCGGCGGTAATGCCGGTGCGGTCCGACACAAACAAAACCGTGTACGTGATTTTCGTGGCCATGAGGGCGACCGCGAATTAGACGGTGTGATTAACCGGCACTGCTGCCAACGAATCGAAATTATTATTCGCTGGGTTGTAGCGTCGGAGTTCGCCGTTTTCCAGGTCGAAGTACCAGCCGTGTAACGCGAGTTGCTGTTTTTCCACGCGCTCGCGCACCCAAGGGAAGGAGAGCAAATTAGTCAACGATACTTGAATCGCGGCTTGCTCGCAGGCGCGTTCCACGTCTGTGGATTGTTTAGTTTTAGTTTCGGCGAGCGCTTTAGTACGCGCGGCGGCGGCGATTTCCATCCACGGTTTGATAAATTGTCCCAGATCGTCTTTGCCGCTGACTCCTTGCAACAGCGCACGAATGCCGCCGCATCCTGTATGTCCCAGCACGATGACGTGTCTGACTTCGAGAAAGCGCACGGCGAATTCCAGCGCCGCGCTGGTGCCGTGGTAATGGCCGGTGGTTTCGCAGGGCGGCATCAGATTGGCGACATTGCGTACCACAAACAAATCACCGGGATCGCAGTCGGTGATGATCGCCGGATCGACACGCGAGTCGCAGCAAGCGATGACCATGATCTTCGGCGCTTGCCCATGATGCACCAATCGTTTAAACGCCGCACCGTTGCCTTCGTAGTGTTGCGCGCGAAAGCGGCTGAAGCCGTCGATGAGTTTTTTAATTTCGTTCATATTTTTGGGAATATATCCTTAAGGGAACTTCTAAAAATTGAAAACTCCTTCTCCCTCCGGGAGAAGGAGGGGATGAGGGGGATAATAAATTCATTGTATCCGCTTCCCCTCACCCTAACCCTCTCCCGTAGGGAGAGGATTTTTAGGGATTCCTTTAAAAATCATTTTAACCCGATGTCAAAAAATTTTCAGTTTGATTAAGCCGGCGGCAGTGTATCTTTCTCTTCCGGAACGTCGGGCGTCGGCCGTACGCGCGCAATATCGATGGCGGTGCCGCGGGTGCGCAGAATCTCCACTTGGTAACCGTGCACCATTAGACTGGTTCCCGGTTCAGGGATGTCTTCGAGATATTCCACGATAAGTCCGTTGAGGGTGCGCGATTCGTCGGTTGGCAGGTCCCACGCCAATTGACGGTTGAGGTCGCGCAAGCTCACTGTACCGCGCACCAGATAACTGCCATCGGCTTGTTGCTGCACGTCTTCGATTTTACCGACCGCGTGGCTGCTGAAGTCGCCGACAATTTCTTCCAGGATTTCATCGAGCGCGACCAATCCTTGGATATCGCCGTATTCATCCACCACCATGCCGATGCGACGCTTCACTTGCCTAAAATTAATCAGTTGCGTGGTGAGCGTGGTTCCCGATGGAATGAAGTAAGGTTCGATGATGGCTTGTTCGAACGATTCGCGGTCGAGCGTTCCCTTGCGCATGAGATTTAGCACGCGGCGCACGTGAATGATGCCGGTGACATTATCCAGGCTGCCGCGGTAAGTAGGCAGCCGCGTATAACGGCTGCCGGTGATTTGATTGATGATGTCTTCCCATTCGGCATCCAGATCGACGCCTTCAATCTTGCCGCGCGGCACCATGACGTCGTTGACCGTAATTTTTTCCAGATCCAAAATCGCCAGCAGCATGTCTTGATGCGAGGCCGGGATAAGCACGTCGGCTTCGCGCACCAGCACCCGCAACTCATCGGCGGTGACTTCCGTGGCTGGCTTATTGTGCAGCTTGACGCCGAACAGGCGCAAGGTGCGATTGGCGATGGCGTTGACCAGCCACACCAGCGGATAGATCAGCCACAACAACGGCAGCAGTATATAGGCAGACGGAAAAGCGATGCGCTCGGGATACAGCGCCGCTAAGGTCTTGGGCGCCACTTCGCTGAACACCAAAATAATAAATGTTAAAAGTCCGGCGGCGGCGGCGATCGCGGATTCGCCGTAGAATTCGATGGCGATGAGAGTAACGATCGATGATGCCGCGATATTGGCGAAGTTATTGCCAAGCAGAATGACGCCCAGCAAGCGATCCGGTCGTTCGAGCAGTTTGCGCGCGATGCGCGCGCCGCGATGTCCCGAGTTCGCCAGTGTGTGTAGGCGATAGCGATTCAGGGTCATGAGGCCGATTTCGGCGGCGGAAAAAAACGCGGATAACAAAACAAGAAAGAGCAGAGCGCTCATCAGCACGCTGAGAGAAATATCAGCCAAGGACTGCTTCCTTCGTGATTGGGCGAAGCGGGGATTCTAGCATCATCGCTATGCTGACCCTAATTTTGCTGGGCGCGGCGGCATCCAGACAAGATAAAGCAGAACGGTTTCGTTATGGTTTGCCGGACTTTTTTGCAAAAAAATCCGGTTTAAATTTACGCCGACTTGACGACTAATACCGCGCACCGGGCTTGGTCGATGACGCGCTCGGAGGTGCCGCCCAGCAGAATGCGTTCCAGACCGGTGCGTCCGTGGCTGCCTATCACGATCAGATCGCAATTTTTTGCATTGGCGGTTTGGATGATCATCTCATCCGGTCGACCGTGTGGAATTTCACCTTCCGCTTCTACGCCTTCCTGTTTGATCAGCGTCACCAAGCGCTGCACGACTTGTTGTGCTTCGCGACGGCGTTCATCGTTGTGTTCGGGGCGCGTGACGGAAATGACGGTAATGGGCGTGTTATACAGTTTCGCCAGCCGTGCCGCGGTGACCGCGGCGGCATCGCCGAAGCGTGAACCGTCGGAAGCGACCACAAACCGCCGGCCCACCAGTTCCGCGGCGCGTGGCACCACCAAAACATTGCAATGAGCATGGCCGATGACGCGCACGGTGGACGGGCCGACCATGAAACGCGCCAAGCCATGACGTCCACGCCGTCCCATGACGATTAAATCAGCCTGGACACTTTCCGCTTGCGTGATTATTTCTTGGTAAACCTGATTACCTTGAGTGGCTTCGATCTGGCACGTCACGCCGGCGGCGCTGGCTTGGCGCTTGATGTCGTCGAGATGCGCACGCGCGGCGTCGAGTTCTTTGGTGACGAATTGTTCGCCCATGGCATTGTGCTCGATATCGCCGCCGGCGATAACGCTAACGGCGCGCAGCCGTGCTTTACATTTATGCGCCATGCGCAATGCTTCGCGCACCGCGCCGGCGCTGTACGGCGATCCGTCGCTGGCGAGTAAAAACTGCTCGAAGCGGCCCAGCGGCGATAGCTGCGCGCGCGGTGAAGTTGTTGCCGTGGTGGGCGCGAAAGTTGCGACAGATGCACCCGCCAGCGTTGTTTCGCGGCGATGCAAACTAATGCCGCGCCATAACGACGCAAACACGATCGCCGCACCCGCCGCCAGCGCCGCGATCAATACCACGAAGCTGATATTTTTCAATGCGCCGGTCAGATGCGGATCGAGCGTGTTAATGAGATGCAGTTCGGATAAATAAACCGGAATCGCAATGGCGCGCGACAACAACACCAAAACCATGATCACGCCCATGACCACCTTAATCATGTGCGGCTTGACGTAGGTCGTGCCGATGGCGCCGAGTTGAATGCCGAACAGCGAACCGGCGAGGATGATCATCGCCAGGCGAATGTCCACTAAGCCACTCCACGCGAACTTCATCGTTCCGCCGACGCCCATGACAAATGCGATCACTAATTCCGTGGCCGACGCCATCAGCGCCGGCGCGCCCAACACGTAATGCATTGCCGGCACGCCGATGAAACCGCCGACGGCAATGGTCGCGGCGAGCATGCCGGTGGCGAAACCGATGGGAATGGTGAACAGGATCGATACGCGGGAATTCAAGCTTTTGAAGTACATCATGGTGCCGGGGATATTGATGGACTGCGCCCAGCGCGCCAGTTTAGAAACTTTTTCTTCTTCCATGCGCCCGGAGCGGTAAACCCGCCATGCATCCCACAACACGTAACTGCCGACGATGCCGAGCACCACCACGAACGCCACACTCACATACAGATTCGAACCGGAATCGCCGAAGCTGCGTTTGATGCCTTCTTGAATGTGCGCGCCATACAGCACGCCGGCCTCGGCCGAGACGCCGAGCACCAGACCTAGTTTTACATCGACCTGGCCGTACTTGGCGCGCTTAATTGCGCCCACCAGCGCCTTGGGAAATTTGTGACAGATGTTGGAAGCGACGGCGATGATGCCCGGCACGCCCATGCTCATCATCGCCGGCGTCAGCACGAAGGCGCCGCCGGAACCGATGAAACCGCTGACTAATCCGCCGATGAAACCGACGACCAGTAGATAAGTAACGTCGAGCGCGTTGAGAGGAATAAAGTTAACCGCGATTTCCATGGAGTCCTTTTACTTTTTTGCCTTGATGCCGAGGAGATCCCAGAAATGTGCGGTGAAGTTTCCGTGGGCGTAGGAAAATATAAACGCAATGGCGACCGGGACGATAAAATACCAGCCGCCGCGTGTAGTGAAAGCGAGAATGGAATCTTCAAACAGATATAATAAAAAGTAGAGCAGTAAAGAGGCGAGTCCATAGAGCACCGCTCGCGTCATTGGTTTTCCCGCGCTGTGTGCGCTTGAATCGTCCATGCTGGCTCCCCTAGTAATTCGTTATAAGTTATGGCCGACGAGTTTCTATTTTGTCGCGCGATGCGTCAAGCCCTGCCTAAGATTATTTCTAGAACAAATTTGCTGCCAAAATAAGCCAATACCAACAGCACGAATCCTCCCAAGGTCCAACGCACCGCGGTGTGCCCGCGCCAGCCCAGCTGCCAACGGCCCAGCAATAGAATCGCGTACACGATCCAGGCCATGATCGCGAGTATCATATGATGTGTGAATTTGAGTGGCTGGCCAAAAAGCGCTTCGGAAAAGAAGCCACCGCTGATCAAGGTAAGCGTGAGCAACGCGAAACCGAAACCGAGCATTTGGAACATCAGGCTTTCCATGGTTTGCATCGGCGGCAGTGCGCGGATAAATCCACCGGCATGTTTGCTATGTAAATGGCGTTCTTGTATCAGCAGCATTAGACTTTGCACGGTCGCCAACGACAGCAAGCTATAAGCCAGGATGGAAATGACAATGTGCACGGCTTGCAAGCCTGAAGTCAGCGGTAAGGTCATGCGTCCCGGCCACAACCATTCCAGCAGCAGCATTAAGCCGGCGACAGGCATAATAAGTATGCCGAGATTATCTACGGGGCGACTTAAGGAAACCGTGAGATACAATATCGCCACCACCCACGCTACCAGCGAGAACGCCGGCGTGAGCGCCAGGTTTAATCCATGTGCTTGCCACAAGCCGGTATAAAGCAATCCGGCATGTAACATCACCGCGCCCAAGCCCAGAGCGAGAATGCCGATTTTGCTGATGCCTGCGACCACTTTGCCGCGCGCCAGATGCAGCAGCAATAAACCACCGACGCTAAGATACAGCGCAAGAGCGAGCAAATTCATGGCAGAATTGGTCATAGTTAATGGCATCTTATTTAGGTTCGTCTGGCCATAATGTCGTCCTATCGCGTTGGTCTGACGATAAGATGGGGGCCATGATGGCATAGGTCGTTGCCCCTTTGAAGAGCAAAAACAATTTATGAAGCAAGTATTTTTTAGAACGGAAACGGTACTGCCTAGCCTACTCTTGTTGGACTTCGCCCAGCGATGCTTTGGCGAACTTAAAAAATTGAAATCCAGTCCCAAGCCCTTTATTACCCCTATGATGCCCGGTCGTGAGGATGAGATAATGCGCGACATCGCACGACATATTCCGCCGTACAGGTCGCAGCGCTTGATGCGCGCGCAGGCATTCGATTTATGATGTTCAACTTACGTATTACACGACATGTTCGATAATCTCAGCCAAAGGCTCCAGGTCACCCTCAAACGTCTGCGCGGCGAAGGTCGCCTCACCGAAGACAACACGCGCGAGGCGTTGCGCGAAGTGCGCATGGCTTTACTCGAGGCCGACGTCGCCTTGCCGGTGGTCAAAGATTTCATCGAGCACGTGCGCACCAAGGCCGCGGGACAAGAAGTGCTTGTCAGTCTTACCCCCGGGCAAGTGTTGGTAAAAATCGTACACGATGAATTGGTGGCGCTGATGGGTGCGGCCAACGAGCAATTGAATTTGGCGACGCGACCGCCGGCGGTGATTTTATTGGCCGGTCTGCAAGGCGCCGGCAAGACCACCAGCGTCGCCAAGCTCGCGCGGTTTTTGCGCGAACGCGAAAACAAATCGGTGATGGTGACGAGTGTCGACGTGTATCGTCCGGCGGCCATCGATCAATTGCAAAAATTGGCGATCATGGTGGGCGCCGAATTTTTCCCGAGCACGCCCGATCAAAAACCCGTGGACATCGCACGCCGCGCGGTTGAAGAAGCGCGCAAGCGTTTGATCGACGTGTTGATCGTCGACAGCGCCGGACGTTTGCACGTGGATGAATCCATGATGCAGGAAATCCGCGCGGTGCACGCCGCCATCGAGCCGGTGGAAACCTTGTTCGTGGTCGACAGCATGACCGGCCAAGACGCGGTGAATACCGCCAAGGCATTTAACGATACGCTGGCGCTGACCGGCGTGATTCTCACCAAAACCGACGGTGACGCCCGCGGCGGCGCGGCTTTGTCGATTCGCCAGGTGACCGGCAAGCCGATTAAATTTTTAGGCATCGGCGAAAAGGCCGACGCACTCGAAGCGTTTCATCCCGAGCGCGTGGCCGCGCGCATACTAGGCATGGGCGATGTGCTCGGTTTGGTGGAAGACGCGCAGCGCGCCGTCGATAAAGAGAAAACCCAGGAGTTTGCGCAGAAGCTGGCCAAAGGCAAAGGTTTCGACCTGGAAGATTTCCGCGATCAGTTGTTGCAAATGGAAAAAATGGGCGGGCTCGCGAGCTTAATGGAAAAATTGCCCGGTGCCGCCGAGGTGCCCGACGCCGCCAAAGCGCAGCTCAACGACAAACAAACCAAACGTCTGGTGGCGATCATCAACTCCATGACGCCGCATGAACGTCGCTTACCGGACATAATACGCGGTTCGCGTAAACGCCGTATCGCCGCCGGTTCCGGTACTCAAGTTCAAGAAGTCAATCGACTTCTCAAGCAATTCGATCAAATGCAAAAAATGATGAAACGCATGGGCAAGGGCGGACTGCAACGTTTGCTGCGCGATGTCAAGGGTCGCTTGCCCGGCCTTTCGGGTTAAATTGCCACGCTGCGACAACGGATTTTTAATAACGCAAATAGATTAACAAACGCAAGAGGAGAGGGTATAGTTTTGCTATAGTAGTTTTAACATCACGCAGTGGGACAAGGGGACAACATGACCACCGAACATAAACGAGAGACTAGTGCATCCTCGGCGAAAGCCAATGACCGCCGCGCCGGTAGCCAAGAGTTGTCACAGAAGTTAATAGCCGAACGCACCGAAATGCTAACGCTATATTGCCAACTGGCCGGTGTCGAATCCTACGGCAGCAACAATGGAAAAAACTCACGCAGTAAACCCACGCAAGAACTGCTACAGAAATTTTGCCAAGTCCTGGTCGATTATATTGCCGCCGGTCATTTCAGTCTTTACGAACGCATCATCAACGGTACCGAACGCCGTCAACAAGTTTCCGCGTTGGCAGAAAAACTTTACCCGCGCATCGCCAGCACCACCGAGTCCGCCTTGGATTTCAACGATAAATACGATTGCGGCGATCATTGTGAAATCGCCATGTCGTTCAGCGATGATTTATCGCGCTTAGGCGAGGAACTGGCGGCGCGTATTGAGATAGAAGACAAACTGATTCAACAACTGCGCTAAAACCCAGCCAAAATTTATCCGCCGGTGGAAGACATAAACCGGATTATTTTACGCGGCTGTTCCTTGAATTCATGTCGTTCCGGTTTCAAGGCGATGGCTGCATGAATCTGCCTCTTTAGCTCTGCATTCGAAATTCCCTGGCGCAACAAAGGACGCAATTCCACTTTGTCGTTTTGTCCCAAGCAAAGATAAAGCGTGCCATCGGCCGCCAGCCGTACGCGATTGCAAGTTTCGCAAAAATGTTGCGACAGCGGCGTAATGAAACCTATCTTGAGATCGGTGCCGGCGACCTGCACATAACGCGCCGGACCGCCGCCCGGCATAACCGCCGGAACCAAATCGAAAGTTTCCGCCAGGCGTTGGCGAATTTTTTGTAGATCGACAAATTGTTCGGTGGCGGCGCGGCCGGTTTCTCCCAAGGGCATGGTTTCAATCAAGCGCAGCGTGAAGCCGTGTTCCAGACTGAATCGAACCATGTCTTCGATCTCGTCATCGTTGACATCGCGCATCACTACCATGTTGAGTTTAATCGGACTGAAGCCCACGGCTTTGGCCGCCATCAATCCATCCAGCACTTTGTTTAAATGACCGCCGCCGGTGATGGCGGCAAATCGATCGGCGTGCAAGGAATCCAAGCTGACATTCAGCCGGCGCACGCCGGCACGATGCAGGTCAGCAGCATATTTCTTAAGTTGCACGGCGTTGGTGGAAAGCGATAAGTCATCGAGCCCCGGCAAACGCGCCAAGCGCGCCGCCAGCGTCGGCAGATCGCGCCGCGTCAGCGGCTCGCCGCCCGTGAGGCGAATCCGCGCCACCCCCAGTTCGGTGAAAGCGCGCACCACCCGTTCTATTTCGTCGAAGCTGAGCCAGGTATCGGGTTCTTGAAAATCGCGATAACCTTCCGGTAGACAATAACGACAGCGCAAATCGCAACGGTCCGTTACCGAGAGCCGGACATATTCGATAGTGCGTTGAAACCGGTCGATTAGTTGGGCTGTCATCGGCGCTACTGTAGCACGGCGATTTATTTGCCGTAATGTGCAGTGAGGTAATCGACGATAGGGGGCACGTCTTCTGGCTTAATTGGCGCGCCCATGACTTTGATCATCTTATTCACCGTCGCTTCCCAGCCTTTGCGCTCTTGGAATACCGAGTTCATCGGGATGTAATCGAGGCTATGGCAGGTGGAACAGTTGCGCGTGACCGCATCCAAGCCAGCGCCTTGCTGGAGTTTAATGGCGCTTTCATCCGCGGCCGCAGTCAGCGAAAACAATATCGAAACAAGCAGAAGTATTTTTTTCATTATCTGTTCTCCTTAGGTCACGGCGATGGCAATTTGCTGAACCACGTTGTTGTGGTAGCCGGCGGCATTGAATATCCACTCGAAGGTTTGACTCGCGCCTTGACTGTTGCTGGCCTTGGCAAGGACGCTATACGAACCTTTTTTAGACGGCTTGAAAGCGTAACTCCACTGACGCCATGAGAAACGACCGTAATCTTTTTCCAGTTGCGCATCGCGCCAGGTCATGCCGCCGTCGGTAGAGACTTCCACCAAGCGAATGCCGTAGCCGCTGTCCCAAGCGATCCCTTTCACCACCACCGGTTGACCGAGGCGGAAAGTTTGATTGGGCTTAAGATTGGTGATCAGCGAGTTGACCACCATTTCGGTGATGGGCGTGGTGGTTTCGTTTTCTTGCGACACGAACTGTTGCGTGATAGGAAATTTGCCTTTGGGAATGCGGTACGCCGTGTTCACCCAGAAACCTTTAAAGGGTTGCGTGAGCAGGGTGATCGAGGTGACGTGTTTCATCCAATAGGTGGCGGTCCAGCCGGGCACGATGATGCGCGCTGGGAAGCCGTTCCAATGCGGCAAAGGCGCGCCGTTCATTTCGTAAGCGATCAAGGTATTTTCGTCCAGCGCTTTCCAAGCCGGAATGCTTTTCACGAAATCGGGAGTGGCGTCCAACACGCCGCGATCGCTGCCGTCGAAGGCGACTTCCACGGTTTCTTTGGCGATGCCGGCTTTATTCAATACGTCGCGCAGGCGCACGCCTTTCCAGCGCGCATTACCCATGGCGCCGTGCGCCCATTCCACGCCTGGAACGTGCGGCACTGACAAACCACGGCGATTGCCCGAGCACATGCATACCGCGGCAATTTCAACCTGTTCGAAATCGCGCTTGAGTTGTTCAAGTGTGAGTTCAAACGGTTTTTGCGCGGCGTCGCCGCCGATTTTCAAACGCCAGCTGTCGGCGCTGACTTCGGGGATATTAGATAAATGATAACGTACGAAGAAGGCGTCATTCGGTGTGAATATTTCGTTAAAGTATTCAACCGGTGTTTCGAAATTAGGCGGACGATAACTGCGTTTAATCAATGGCCGTTTACCCGGCAGACTTTCTAAAACCGCGGACGCCACGGTGCCTGCGGGTAATTCGTTTAAATTGGTGGTGGGACTCGCGCCGAAAACATGTTTAGGAAGAACCAGACCGCCGGCTGCCGCCAATACGCCACCCGCTGTATTTTTTAGAAAATTCCTTCTGTCCACGAGCACTCCTTAAAATTATTGTTAAAAATATTTTCGATAGAGGGTAAAAAGAGCTACTGATTTAACTCGAAGTTTGACCGCGGCGTCCCAAAAAGATTCGACCTTCTTTTATCATAAGAGGATAAGTGGCGGCACAGCCTTTATCGGGCGCCACGGCTTCGCCCGAATCCAGATGTACGCTCCTATTATGCAGCGGGCAGGCGACCTTCTTGCCGTACACGATGCCTTGCGACAGCGGCCCGCCCTTATGCGGGCAGCGATCGCGCAGCGCGAATATTTCGTCCTCGGCGGTGCGAAACACCGCCACGTCGCCTTCGGCCAGACGCACCACGCGCGCGCCTTGGCGCGGGATATCTTCGAGGCTGCCAATTTCCAGCCATTCGGCGCTGGATTCAGGAGAAACTTCTTTTTTAGTCGGCAACATATTGAATGGCTTAAGAACGCGAAGAAGCTATGTTAACCGTGCACAGGCTAACGTAGCCACAAAATATTTTGAATGGGAAAATAACTTTATTAATGTGCAGGACGCTCAAGCGTGCGCGGAAATTCCCTAAATCAAACCACTTGCTTGAGTGGAATGAACTCATGCGTATGCACCTCGGCGGCGGCGCGTTGTGCCCAGGGATCGGTCTGCACGTATTTCTGCGAATCCAGAAAACGTGCATACAGCGCGCGACGTTTGTCCGCGTCTTCGATCAATTGTTGCTTGACGTAAGACAGGCCGACGCGCTCGATCCACGGCGCGGTGCGCTCCAGATAACGCGCTTCTTCGCGATACAGCTGCATGAAGGCGCCGCAGTATTCGAGCACTTCTTGCTCGGTTTTTACCTTGCACAGCAAATCGGTGACGCGCACCTTCACACCGCCGTTGCCGCCGACGTGCAATTCCCAGCCAGACTCGACCGCGACTACGCCGAAATCTTTAATCGTGGCTTCGGCGCAATTGCGCGGACAGCCGGACACCGCCATTTTGAATTTGTGTGGCGTCCACGAGCCCCAGGTCATTTTTTCCAGCGTGATGCCCATCTGCGTGGAGTTCTGTACGCCGAAGCGACACCATTCTTGGCCAACGCAGGTTTTAACGGTGCGCAGCGCCTTGGCGTAGGCGTGGCCGGAAACCAAGCCGGCTTTGCCGAGTTCGCGCCACACTGCCGGTAAATTTTCTTTTTTCACGCCTAAGAGGTCGATGCGTTGGCCGCCGGTGATTTTCACTTCCGGCACTTCGAATTGTTCCGCGACCGCGGCGATGGCATGCAATTCTTTCGGCGTCACCACACCGCCCCAAATACGCGGCACCACGGAATAGGTGCCGTCTTTTTGAATGTTGGCGTGAGCACGCTCATTAATGAAACGTGCTTGATAGTCATCTTTGGTTTCAGCGGGCCAGGTGGAAATCAAATAATAATTCAACGCCGGCCGGCAGCTGGCGCAACCGTCGGAATTTTTCCATTCCATGCGGCGCATCACCGCGTCGATGGTGTGCAGGCGCTGTTCGCGAATCGCTTGGCGTACTTCGTCGTGGGTGTAGTCGGTGCAAGGACACAGCGGTTTTTCTTTGGGCGCGGCCGAGTAATCGCCGCCCAAAGTGGCGGCGAGGATTTGTTCGACCAGCCCCGTGCATGAGCCGCAAGAAGAAGACGCCTTGGTGTGCGAACGCACTTCTTCGAGCGTGAAAAGTTTCTTGCCGATAATAGCGTTGACAATTTCGCCCTTGCACACGCCGTTGCAACCGCAGATCTCGGTGGCGTCGCTCATGCCGATGGTGGTGGCGCCGCCGTGACCGGCGTCGCCGAGATGCGCCTGGCCGTGCAGCAAGCGGCTGCGAATGTCGCTGATATCTTGGCGGTCGCGCATCATTTGGAAATACCACGGTCCGTCGCCGGTATCGCCGATCATGACGGCGCCGTGGATGCGGTTATCCTTGATGACGAGTTTTTTGTACATGCCGCGTGCACCGTCGCGCAGGACGATGGATTCGGTCGTGGCGTCGCCGGTGAAATCGCCGGCGGAGAATACGTCCACGCCCGTGACCTTGAGCTTGGTCGAGGTCATGGAACCTTGATAACGGCGGAAACCGATTTGCGCCAAATGATTGGCGCACACTTTGGCTTGCTCGAACAGCGGCGCGACCAAGCCATAAGTTTGCGTGCGATGCTGCACGCATTCGCCCACGGCATATATCTTCGGATCGTAAGTTTGCAGCGTGTCGTTGACGACGATGCCGCGTTCGCAATGAATACCGGATTTTTTCGCGAGCTCGATGTTGGGGCGTATGCCGATGGCCATGACTACTAGGTCGGCGGAAATTTCGCGTCCGTCTTTGAAGCGTACGCCTTGCACCCGTTGCTTGCCGATGATTTCCTCGGTTTGCGCGCCGAGTAAGAATTGGATGCCGCGTTTTTCCAGCGACTGCAACAGCATGCCGCCGGCGACGTCATCGAGTTGGCGTTCGAGCAGGGTTTTCATGAGATGCACGACGGTGACGTGCAAGCCGCGCTGTTTTAATCCATACGCCGCTTCGAGACCGAGCAAACCGCCGCCGATGACAACCGCGTGGCGCATGGTTTGCGCGGCGTTAATCATGGTGTCGACGTCGCTGATGTCGCGAAAAGTAATTACGCCCGGCAGTTTATGACCGGGCACGGGAAGAATCACGGGATTCGAACCGGTGGCGAGCAGCAGACGATCGTAGTCGGCGCTGACGCCGTCGCGCGTGACCACCGTTTTGGCGCGGCGATTGATTTCGGTTACTTCGCGACCTTTGTGCAAGGTGATGCGGTGTTGTTCATACCACGGATCGTCGTTCAACAAAATGTCGTTAAACGATTTTTCGCCGGCGAGCACCGGTGACAGCAGAATGCGGTTGTAATTGCCGTAAGGCTCAGAACCGAAGACGGTAATATCGTACATCTCGGGCGCGATGTTGATCAGCTCTTCCAGAGCGCGCACGCCCGCCATGCCATTGCCGATTAATATCAGCTTTTCCTTCTTCATCGTTTGTCTTCTATCGTCAGCGGAATTCCTAACTAGGCATAGAGCAACTGGCATGCCAAGATAATTTTTTTGATTTTTGTGGTTTAACTTGTTGAATGGAAAGTAAACTGAAAAATAATCGGCAAGGACGATGAAAAACAATTGCACTATCGCGGTGCACGCGCGCCAGCAAAGACCCAGTTTGGAGCAAACTTCTTTGCAAGACTTTATAAACAGCCTTAACGTTATTTCTCATCGCAAAGACGCAAAAAGCGCAAAGATTTTATCTATAAAACCCTTTCTTTGCGTTCTTTGCGGCTTTGCGGTGAATCTTGTGCGCTAGCGCAAAAAATCTTTGGCATTGAGCGCTTGGCCGTGCACGCCGTGACTGTCCGGGCCCAGGAGATAAAGATAGGCTGGCAGAATTTCTTCCGGATTGAGGAGCGCGCCGGCGGCTTCGGCGGGATACATGCGCGTGCGCATGCCGGTGCGCACCGCGCCGGGATTTAAGCTGTTGATTCGAATCTTTCCCGCGGTCGCCAATTCGGCTGCCATGATTTGCATCAAACCTTCAACGCCAAAACAAGACACGCCGTAAGCGCCCCAATAGGCGCGGCCGTGGCGGCCGACGTCGGCGCTGGTGAAGACGACGGAAGCATCCGGCGAGCGGCGCAGTAATGGCATGCACGCGCGCGTCAATAACCACGGCGCGTGCAAATTTACTTGCATGACACGATACCAAGTTTCGGTATCGTACAGATCGATAGGCGTGAGTGTGCCGGCGTCGGCGGCATTGTGCAGCAGGCCATCCAAGCGACCGAATTCTTTTTCGATGGTGTGCGCGACTTGTTCGTAATGCGCGACGCCGGCCTTGCTCAAGTCGAGCGGCAGGATCGCCGCTTGCGGTCCGCCGCGGCGTTCGATTTCGTCGTAAACTTTTTCCAGCTTGGACTGCGTGCGTCCCAACAAGATGACACTGGCGCCGTGTTCGGCGAACGCCAAAGCCGCGGCGCGGCCGATGCCATCGCCGGCGCCAGTAACGAGAATCTGCCGTGACGCGAGCAGGAGTTTGGAAGAGGGCGTATAAGCCGGCACTTTGTTGTCCTTGCGAAAAGTTATTATTTCTTGCAGCCGAAATGGAATGGTAATGCAAGCGCTGATAGCGAGTAGCGCGGATTATAATTCATGACTAAGATGACATTACAAATATTTTGAGCAGGAGGATGACATGAAAAATCTTATTCTTGGTTTACTGTTAGGAGCGATTCTGGCCTTCCCCTTGGGAATCAACTACGGCAAGGATAGACCGCTGTTGAGCAATCCCTTCGAAACTAAACCGGAAATAACTCAACGCGTTAAACAAAGCACCGACAAGGTGATCGAAGAAGCGAAAGAAGTAATTCACGACGCTACCAAGCCCACCAAAGAAAAACATAAATAGGCGGTATTGTTTAAAGCGTTTTATCTACGCGAAAGTGGCTTTACCGTCGTCGTTAACGCAGATGCGGTTGCGTCCGCCATTTTTAGCGAGATAAAGCCGAGTGTCGGCGACGCTCAGCAAATGGTCGATGCTGTCGGCCGGGTCGACGCCGAAAGAAGCGATGCCGATGCTTACCGTCACCGGCACCACTTTATCGCCGACGATGAATTTCTCACGCTCGATCGCCACGCGTATGCGCTCCGCCAGCACCGCGGTGCCGAGACGGTTGGTGTCGGGCAGCAGCAGCGCGAATTCTTCGCCGCCGATGCGCGCCACGGTATCTTCGGTACGCGCCATGCTCGATAAAATATGCGACACCAGGATAAGCACCTCGTCGCCGGTTTGGTGCCCGTAGCTGTCGTTAATTTTTTTGAAGAAGTCGATGTCCAGCAAGATCACCGATAAATCGGAGATGTAACGTCGCGCTTGCGCCAAGGCCTTGGCGCCATTTTCAAAAAACGCGCGCCGATTTTTAAGTTTGGTCAGCGGATCGGTGGTGGCTTGTTCGGCTAAGGCTTTGCGGCTTATTTCCAGTTCGCGGATGGTGCGCGCCAAGCGGTGATGTACTTTTACGCGCGCTTGCATTTCCATCTCGTCGATCGGTTTGGTGATGAAGTCGTTGGCGCCGTTGAGAAACGCCAGATTGCGGTCGACGTTATCCTCGGCCGTGGTCATGACGATTACCGGCAAGTTTTGATATCGCTCCTCATCGCTTTTGCGAATTTTAACGAGCAGCTGATGACCCGTCATGTGCGGCATGTGAATATCGGTGATCACCAATTCGATGTTTGGATTTTCTTGCAGCATGCTCCAAGCACGCACGCCGTCGGTGGCGTGCAGCAAACGATAACTGCCGCTCAAATATTTCGACAACAATACCGTTGTCGTCTGGGAATCTTCCACCAGCAACAGTAATGGTAGGGCGTCAGTGGGCGGCGTTGGTTTTGGCATGCCGGGCTAAATAATTAACGTCGTTGTAATTATGTTGTACTTAAAAATATAGCATTGTTGGCACAGTTGTGTGAAAGCATGTGAATTCATTGTATGTCGCGCACGGCTTTTTCAATGCGCTCCGGTACCTCCAGCACTTTATCGCCGCCGACTCCCATTTCTGCGAATTTACGCGCGCCCGGCAGCAATTTGGCCTCGAAGGAACCCACGGCCTTGTTGTAATCGGCCACGGTGCCGTTGAGGCTGCGCCCCATTTTCATCAAATGTTCGCTGAAAGTGCTGAGCCGATTGTAAAGCTCTTCGCCGACGTCACGGATGCGGTCGGCGTTTTCCGCCAGGCTTTCTTGGCGCCAGCCGTAAGCGACGGCGCGCAACAGCGCGACGAAACTGGTGGGCGTGGTGAGAATGACTTTTTGTCTTAAGGCTTCTTCGAGTAATCCACGATCGCGATCCAGCGCCGCGCTTAAGAATTGATCGCCGGGGATGAACAAGACCACGAAGTCCGGCGCTTTTTTAAATTGCGTCCAATACGCTTTGGTCGACAGTTCGCGCACGCGTTCGCGCACTTTGCGCGCGTGATGTTCCAGGTGTTTATTACGCGTTTCATCGTCGCCGGCTTCGACCGCGCTTAAATACGCATCCAGCGGGGTTTTAACGTCCACCACGATCTCGCGCCCGCCGGGCATGCGCACGATCATATCGGGACGCAAACGTCCGTCTTCGGTGTTGGTGTTTTCCTGTTCGTAAAAATCGCAATACTCAACCATTCCCGCGAGCTCGGCCAAGCGTTTCAAAGTAAGCTCGCCCCATTGACCGCGCACTTCCGGGCGGCGCAAGGCTTGCACCAAGTTGCGCGTCTCGCCTTGCAGCAACAGTTGCGTCTGGTTCATGGTTTCCAGATGCTTGGTGAGCGAGCCGTAAGCTTCTTTGCGCTCGTGTTCCATCAGGCGGATTTGTTGTTCGGTTTTATCCAGCGCTTCGCGCACCGGCTTGATCAGGTTCTCGACGGCTTTTTCTTTCAGTTCCAAATCGTTTTTGGCTTGCACGTGAAATTGTTTCAAGCTTTCTTGCGCCAGTTGCAAAAACGTTTGGTTATTTTCTTTGAGCGCGCGGCTGGAAAGCGCGCTGAAAGTTTGCTCCAACCCGGCGAGTTTTTCCTGCGCGGCCTTGCGTTCTAATTCCAAGGTGACGGACAGCTCGGTGATTTTTTTTTGCTGGCGCCATTGCGCCGCGAGCCAGCCCAAGCCGAAGGCCAGCAAACTCAAGCCAACGATAATAATAAGTAGGGTGGTGTTAACCATCGCGCCTTAGCCAGTTGAGAATATCGCGCGGCGCGTCGATCATGCCGTCCGCGCCCCAACGATCCGGGGATTCACGCTGACTAATGTACCCGAATAAGGCCACTAACGTCTGCATGCCTGCTTGGCGTCCGGCCTGAATGTCGCGTTCCGCGTCGCCGACATACAGGCATTGCTCCGGCCGGCTGCCGGCTTGAATGCTGGCGAGCAGCATGGGTTCCGGATGCGGCTTGCGGTTAACCGTGGTGTCGCCGCTGATAATACAGGACGCAGCCGGCTTCAAATCCAGACCGGCGACTAAAGGCTCAGTCAGAAACGCCGGTTTGTTGGTGACAATGCCCCAATTAATGCCGAGTTGCTGTAAGTCTTGCAGCAGCGTTTCAATGCCGGGGAAAGGCCGCGTGTGGGTGTGCAGGTCTTGCGAATAGAGCGCGAGAAATCTTTTGCGTAGGCGATCGAAATCGGCGTCCTGTGTAGTAATGCCGAAGCCGAGTTTAATCATCGCGCTAGCGCCGTGGGAAACTTCGGGGCGAATCTTTTCAAAAGGGAGCGGCGCGCGTCCTTCTTCCTTGAGCAGCGTATTCAATGCCTGCGCTAAATCCGGCGCGGTATCCGCCAAGGTGCCGTCGAGATCGAACAGCACCGTGCGGATGTTAGCGCGCATAACGGAATAATTTTTTGCAGAGAGCCCGTGGCAACCAAGTGCACCGATTATTTTTGTCTATCACGATGCACCATGGAACATTTCCAAGAAAGTACCCTCTCCCTTCGGGAGAGGGTTAGGGTGAGGGGGATCTATTATTGACAGCATTTAAATTTAATATCCCCTCATCCCTGCCTTCTCCCGGAGGGAGAAGGAGAATAACTTGTTCGGAGCTTCCTTAATCATTAATCATTCGGCCGAGTGCAGTAAGCGATGTAATTCACGTCGACGCCGGGCCCCAATCGATATTGGCGCGTGAGTGGATTGTAGTGCATGCCGATAAGATGACGCGTGCGTAGACCGGCTTGTCGCGCCCAGCGTTCCAGCTCGGAAGGTTTGATGAATTTAAGATATTCATGCGTGCCGCGCGGCAGCAGATTCAACACGTATTCAGCGCCGACGATGGCCAACAGCCACGATTTCGGATTGCGATTGAGCGTGGAAAAAAATACCTGGCCGCCGGGTTTGACCAATTGCGCGCAGGCGGCGATGGTGGAGGCGGGGTCGGGCACGTGTTCGAGCATTTCCATGCAGGTGACGACGTCGAAACGGCCGGGACGCTCGCGCGCCAAGTCTTCGGTGCTGATGCGTAAGTATTCCACTTGCTGTCCGCTTTCTTTCAGGTGCAACTTAGCCACCGCCAACGGCGTTTCTCCGAGGTCGATGCCGGTTACATGCGCGCCCAGCGCTGCCATGCTCTCCGCGAGAATGCCGCCGCCGCAGCCGACATCGAGCACGGTTTTGTCTTTCAGCGACACCTGCTGGTCGATGTAATGCAGGCGCAGCGGATTGATATCGTGCAGCGGTTTGAATTCGCTGTGCGCATCCCACCAGCGCGCCGCCAGTTGCTCGAACTTGGCGATTTCATCCGGGTCGACGTTTTGGGCGGGTTGTGTCATAGGAATATTTTGCCAGCGAAACAGCGTCAGTTTAACAGAATCATTTGCCGACGGATTCGGATAATGGAATCTCTATTTAAGTCTTTATCTTGCTGCGCCATTCCTGCGCCTTGGCCCATAGCGCCGATTCATCCAGTGTCGTGAGGCGGCGGCTGGCGAGCAGGCGTTTACCGTTGACCCACACATCGCTTACCTGATCGCGCGACACCGAATAAATAATTTGCGAGATCGCGTCGAACACCGGTTGACTGGAAATATCGGATAGATCGATGGCGGTGATATCCGCGGCCTTGCCCGCGGTCAGCGAACCGACTCGCGTATCCAGGCCCAGCGCTTTAGCGCCGTTTAAGGTGGCCATGCGCAGCGCCAAGCGCGCCGGCACCGCCGTGGCGTCGTGGCTCACGCCTTTGGCGAGCAAAGCGGCGATGTGCGTTTCTTCCAGCATGTCGAGATTGTTGTTGCTGGCGGCGCCGTCGGTGCCGATGGCGACGTTAACGCCGGCTTGCGCCAGCGTATGCACCGGACAAAAACCGCTGGCGATTTTTAAATTGGAAGAGGGGCAATGCAGGACGTTCACGCCGGCTTTGGCGAGCGTGGCGATTTCATCGGCAAGCAGTTGCGTCATGTGCACCGCTAGCAAACGTGGCGTGAGCAAACCGAGATCGGCCAAGCGCGCCAGCGGGCGTTTGCCATATTGCTTGAGACTGCCTTCGACTTCGTGCGCGGTTTCGTGCACGTGCATGTGAATTGGAATGTCCAGTTCATCCGCGTAGGTTCGAATTTTTTCCAGCGGCGCGTCGGAGACGGTGTAGGGCGCGTGCGGCGCAAACGCGGTGCTGACTAAATCGCTGTTGCGCAATTCGTCGTGCAGCTTGAGTCCTTTGCGAAAATATTCGTCGTTGTTCTGCGCCCAGGCGCTGGGAAAATCGATCATGATCAGTCCCACGCAAGCGCGCATGCCGGCATCCTGCGCCGCGCGCGCGGTGACATCGGGAAAAAAATACATGTCGTTAAAACAGCTGACGCCGCTTTTTAACATCTCGGCCATCGCCAGCTCGGTGCCGTCGCGCACGAAATCGGGATTAACCCACTTGGCTTCCGCCGGCCAAATATGTTTCTGTAACCAATCCATCAACAGTAAATCATCCGCTAAGCCGCGGAACAGGCTCATGGCCACGTGCGTGTGCGCGTTAATCAAACCGGGAATGACGGCATGCTGTGCAAGATGAATGGTTTCGGCGGCGCGGTAGCGTTTGGCGGCGTCGGTGCTGGCCAAGAGCTCGACAATTTTGCCGTCATGAACCGCCACGCTGTGATGTTCCAGCGTAACGCCATCCGGCTCTATGGGTATCACCCAGCGGGCATTTATTAAGGTGTCGATGTTTTGCATTGTCGAATTAAAAGTGGCCCTGCGCAGTATACCGTATCGTATTTGGCATTCCTGCAAAAGCAGCTTCTGGTTTTGCGGCAACCGGTAGGCCTGAGACGCGATGCGCTGCATGGCGATGGCTATCTATTCTTATATATAGTGTGACCGGCTATAGTGCATCCTTCATCGTGCCCTATTGACGAGATATCAATGAATTCCACATCGCCGCTGGTAAGCGTGGTGATTCCCGCTTTCAACGCCGCGCGCACCGTGGCGCAAACGCTGGACAGCGTGCGCGCGCAAACTTATCGGAACATAGAGATCATCGTGGTCAATGACGGTTCGACCGATGGAACCGCCGAAATATTGCGCAGCTACGGCGAAAGTGTGCGCGTCGTCGATCAACCCAATAGCGGTTTGGCCAAGGCGCGGAATACCGGCTGTCAATTAGCGCGCGGGGAATTCATCGCGCTGATGGATGCCGACGATTTATGCACTGCCGAGCGCATAGCGCTACAAGTGGCAGTCATGCAATCCGTTTCCGAAGCAGTGCTTTGTTCTTCCGATTTTGCGGCGTTTAGTAAAGAGGGCCTAGTGACAAGTTCACACGGCGCGAAGTACTACTCGATGATCAGCGACGCCGCCGACGGTTTAAACTCACTATATCCGCAGCGCCGCACGATCGAGATTACTGCAAATACGCAACCAGCATCGATCGCGGTGGATGTGCATTTCGGAAAAGTTTATGGCGAGTTGGTGCATGGTAATTTTGTGCATCCGCCTACAGTTTTGTTTCGCCGCCGCGCGCTGGAAACAGCGGGAATGTTCGACGAGACGCTGCGTTATACCTGCGATTGGGAATGGATGGTGCGTATGGCGCGCAGCGGATCTTTTGCCCACATCAATCGTTCGCTTCTGGAATATCGTTTGTCAGAAACCCAGATGTCATCTCACAGTCCGAATGGCGCAGGCGCCGTCGATATTGTGCGCGCGGCCACTAAAATTTGGCGCGCTGACCCTGAATTGATGGCCGCCGATCGCGTGCGGATGCGAAAAAGTCTGGGCGAATTTTGTCTCGACGCGGCGTATTCGTTAGCCGAACGCAAAAAGTTAGACGCCATAAAGATGTTGTTTCGCAGCGTTTGGACTTACGGCGTGCTCAAGCCCGCCACGCTTAAAATCGCTGTAAAAATTCTTTTGCCGTTTAAGCTGCTCCAATTCGCCCAAGGTTTGCGTGCGCATCAGGCGGGTTGAACATTTCTAAATTTTCTAATTTCCTCACGAGCTAAAAGGTCAATAGTTATCTAGCTTCTTAAAAAATAAGGAAATGTTGGTTTTACACTAACTCTTTAATTGTTAACAAGCAGGGAATAGACCGCAGGGTGATCCCGTCGCCGCAGTTTAGTCATTAAAAACGTTGTAAACATTTTCTGCCAGCGGCAAAATAGAAACAATCAAGCGGGGCGATTAAAAAATTAAATAAAAAAATAACACAAGTCTTGCGAGCAAGAAATTAAGCAAGCGATGTAGCACCAAACTGGGAGGATAACTATGTTGGCATTATTTAGCACGATTGCGCGTGCAAAACGTGCAAATTATTTTGCGTATGCGTTGTCTTTTTTATCTCTAACTTTCTTCGCTCATCTACTTGCCGTTCCCGCTAACGCCGCCTTCACTACTTTCGAGAGCGGCCAGGTGCGTCCTTTAGCTATGTCGCCGACGGGCGAACGGTTGTATGCGGTTAACACGCCGGATAACCGCTTGGAAATTTTCGATATTAAATCCGGTGGGCTGACGCGGATTGCGTCCGTGCCCGTTGGCTTGGAACCGGTAGCTGTCGCTGTTCGTAATCCCGGTGAAATATGGGTGGTCAATCATCTATCCGATTCCATCAGCATTATCGATGTGAGTCTGTCACCGCCGCGGGTCGTGCGCACTTTGTTAGTGGGCGATGAGCCGCGCGATATCGTTTTCGCTGGACCGGGCGGTAGCCGTGCGTTTATCACCACCGCGCATCGCGGTCAAAATAGTCCCTACACCGATCCCACCAACCCGGGTCAAATGATCACCGCTGGCATCGGCCGCGCCGATGTGTGGGTGTTCGATGCGTTGAATTTGGGTTCGGCCTTCGGCGGTACGCCGCTTACCATCCTCACATTATTTACCGATACGCCGCGCGCGCTGGCGGTCAGTGCCGACGGCGCGACGGTGTATGCCGCTGGTTTTCATACCGGCAACCGCACCACCGCGATTCATGAAGGCGCGGTATGTAACGGCGGCGCCACGGCGCTGCCATGCGCGCCCACCGCCGGCGAACTTATCGCTCCCGGCGGTTTGCCGGCGCCGAACGTTAACTTCGCCGGTAGCAGCCAGCCGGAAACAGGATTGATTGTTAAATTTAACGGCGTCAATTGGGTCGATGAACTGAATCGTGTTTGGAGCAACATGGTGCGTTTCAATTTGCCCGATAGAGACGTGTTTGCGATTAACGCCTTGAGCACTCCTCCCGCAGTCATCAATTCGTTTTCGCAAGTGGGCACCATCCTCTATAACATGGCGGTCAATCCTGTTAGCGGAAAAATTTACGTCGCCAATACCGAAGCGCGCAACGAAGTGCGCTTCGAAGGTTCGCGCAATGTTACCAATTTCAGCACGGTGCAAGGGCGGCAACATCAGACGCGCATCACCGTCATCGATGGCGGCAGTGTATTGCCGCGGCATCTCAATAAACATATCGATTATAATATTCGCCCGGCGCTAGTCGGGGTGAAAGACAAAAGTTTGGCGTTGCCAATGGGCATGGCGGTGAGCGCCGATGGCGCCACACTTTATCTAGCCGCTTTCGGCTCCAGCAAAATCGGAGTCTTTAATACCACGCAACTCGAAAACGATACTTTTGTTCCCAATGCCGCCGATCATATTGTGGTCAGTGGCGGCGGTCCGAGTGGATTAGTGCTCGATGAAGCGCGCGGCAAATTGTATGCGCTGACACGCTTTAGCAATTCGGTTTCCGTTATCAACCTCGCTACCAAAACCGAATTAGCGCATTATGGATTGCACAACCCAGAACCGCTGACTGTCGTTAATGGCCGCCGTTTTCTCTACGACGCCTTTAACACATCGAGCAACGGCGAAGCCGCATGCGGCAGCTGTCACGTGTTCGGCGATCTCGATAGTTTGGGATGGGACCTGGGCAATCCTGAAGATGTCGCTTTATCGAATCCCAATCCGGATGGACCTGTCGGTCTTGGCGGCGCGCCGTTTCAACCTTTGAAAGGACCGATGACGACGCAATCGTTACGCGGGCTTGCCAATCACGGTCCGATGCATTGGCGCGGCGACCGCACCGCCGGGCATTCGGGCGGCGATCCGCTGGATGAAGCCGGCGCCTTCCGCGAATTCAATGTCGCCTTCGAAGGCCTGTTGGGACGCACCGGTCCGTTGACCGCGGCCGAGATGCAAGCCTTCACCGATTTTATTTTACAGGTGAATTATCCTCCCAATCCCAATCGTCCGCTTAGCAATACGCTCACCGCTGCGCAAGCGGCGGGGCGCAATTTTTTCTTAACGGCCATTTCTACCGGTGGGTTTCTGACTTGCAATAATTGTCACGCGCTCAATCCCGCTGCCGGTTTGTTCGGCAGCAGTGGACTCATGAGCTTCGAAGGCGAAGCGCAAGGATTCAAAATTCCGCATTTGCGCAATCTGTATCAAAAAGTCGGCATGTTCGGCATGCCGGCGGTGAATTTTTTCCAGGCCGGCGATAACGGTCCGAAAGGCGATCAGATTCGCGGTTTTGGATTCTTGCACGACGGTAGCACCGATCAGCTGGTGCGTTTTCATCGCGCGACGTTATTTAATTTTCCCGGCGGCGACACGCAACGACGCCAAGTCGAGCAGTTCATGCTGGCCTTCGACAGCAACCTGGCGCCGATCGTGGGGCAACAAATTACCCTGACGAACACCAATGCCGCCAGCGTCGGACCGCGCATCGATTTGCTGATCGCACGCGCCGCTGCCGGCGAAACCGATCTTATCGTCAAAGGCAACGTGAATGGCAAAGCGCGCGGTTGGTGGCGCCAGGCGGATGGCACATTCAAAAGCGATAAAAGCTTAGAGCCGCCGCTTACCGATACGCAGCTTCGCAGCGTAAGCTTGCTCGCCACGCAAGAATTAACCTACACCGCAGTTCCTTCCGGCTCCGGCCCGCGCGCGGGCATCGATCAAGATGAAGACGGCGTGCTCGACGCTGACGACAATTGTCCGGCGACACCCAATCCCACTCAGCAGGACACTGACGGCGATGGAGTAGGGGACGCCTGCGACAATTGCATACAAAGCGTGAATCCAGATCAGCGGGACACCAACGGTGACGGTTACGGCAATATGTGCGACGCCGATTTGAATAACGATGGACTAGTCAATTCTTTGGACCTCAGTCTCTTCAAATCGGTATTTTTTACGAATAATGCCGATGCCGATTTAAACGGGGATGGATTGGTAAATTCCCTGGATTTGAGTTTGTTTAAATCTTTATTTTTTAAAGCTCCGGGGCCTTCAGCACTGGCGCCCTAGAGTTAGGAGAAAATCTGAAAAGGATTTTGTAAACATTAACTTTTTATAAATATGTTTTTACGAGGTGAACGAAGATGAAAAAAATATTTTTGACGATTATAGCTTTTATCTTAAACACGGCATGTGCCCAAGCCGCATTAGTTAGTTTCAGCCCATCGAGCAATACAGTAACGCTCGGACAATCTTTTTCCATGAATATCATGGGTAATTTTTCGACAGGTGAAACTATTGAAGGGGGAGGCCTCGATCTCGTTTTTTCTCCCACTGTTTTAAGCGTGAGCAATGTGACCATCAACACTGCTTTGTTTGATTTTTTTTCTATTCCCGGCACGATCAATAATTCCACTGGAACTGTATCGGGAATTTTATTCAACACTTTTGCCGGAGCGAATGGCAATTTTTTAATCGCCACTGTCGACTTCACCGCTAAAGCGAGCGGGAACAGCAGCTTGTTGTTATCCCAATCCGCACTAAATCCGTTTTCTAGCAGCAGCGCAGGTGCTTCATTGAATGTGGCTTATCAGCCAGCATCGGTAACAGTAACGACAGTGCCTATTCCCGCCGCCATTTGGCTGATGTTAAGCGGTTTGGGTTTAATGGGGTTTGGAGTAAAGAAGAAAAAATAAATTTAAATGACATTCGGTGAAATTTACCATCGTTAATAACCGAATGGAGTTGGTTAATATTTTAAGGAACTTGCAACTAAGGACTTCCCATGCTGAAAACCAATTGCTCTCAATTAAACCAAACTTCTAGTAGCCGTATCCTGAAAGTTTTGGCGGTGTTTGCGCTTCTTTTATTCATAACATTAGAGGCGACGCCGCTACACGCGGCGCAATATTGGGATGATACTTTTGCGTTAAAGCATTGGGAAACGTCTGCCGACGTTTGCACGTGGGGCGAGGCTGAGGCGCGCGTTGCGGAACGCCGTAAGCTCGAGCCTTCGCGCACTTGGCGTTATTCGGCGCTGGCGGTGGATGAATATCTACCCGGCGAAGAATCGCGTTGTCAATTTATGATCGAGTACCGTTTTTCTCTTACCTGGGTGCCATGGGCGATTTACGATATGTTGCATTATCGTTTTGGGCTCCCCGATTATTGCCAGCGTGGCACGCTTGATCCCGCTACCGGTCGTTGCCGACCCAAAATGGGTGGTCCGACATGTCCCGCGAATGGCACCAATCCTTGCGATGGCGCCACCGGCAACAAATATCAAGTAGAAACCGATTACGAAGCGACTGGTCCTGCGGCGCTTGTTTTTCGGCGTCATTACAACGGTCTCATGCGTGAGAGTGGACCACTTGGCGCACACTGGCGCTCGAATTATCAGCGCACCGTTCTTTATTCCGAATCTTACAGTCGCGCGACCGTGTTTCGCGAGGACGGACGCGCGCTCACTTTTGCTTCGTCGGGAACTGCGTGGATCGCCGATGCCGACGTACACGACAAGCTTGTGCAATTGACGAGCGGCGGTAATCCCGCCGGTTGGCGTTACAGTTTAACCGATGGAACGAGCGAAGATTACGATGTCGCAGGACGTCTCACTGCGATCACCGATAACGCCGGACGTGTTACACAGCTGGCTTACGACACCAGCGGTCGACTCGCTACGGTGACCAATTCTTTCGGTCAGCGTCTGAGCTTCGGTTACGATGCGTCGAATCGTATTTCAACGATGACGGATCCTGCTACCGGCGTATATACATACAACTACGATGCCAACAACAATCTTAGCGGAGTGACTTATCCGGATACGCGCGCGCGGGTTTATCTTTATGAAAATCCGAGCGTGCCCGATGCGCTAACCGGTATCGTGGATGAAAATAATCAGCGCTTCGCAACTTTTGGATTTAACACTTTAGGCTCGGCAACTTCAAGCGAGCATGCCGGCGGTCAAGAGCGACACACGTTGGCGTATATTTCGCCAACGAGAACTGACATCACCGATCCTGCCAATAATGTTACGACGTATAACTATAGCGATCAGCTCGGTGTGCTTAATCTCGTCAGCCGCAGCATGCCGGCCGATGGTAAATCCCTCACCCAAACCTTCGACCCCAACAACAACCTAACCTGCAAGAAAGACGAAGAAAACCACGTCACCACCTACACCTACAACAGCACCAACCAGAAGCTGAGCATGACCGAAGGGCAGGGCGGCGATTGCAACGCCCCCATCGTTATCCCCGGCGTTACTCGCACGACTTCTTATCAATATGTTTCATCGACGCTCGACTTGCCCACGCTGATCAGCAGCCCCAGCGTCTACACCGGACAAACCAAAACCACGCTCATCCAATACACCGATACCAGTCACCCGAACTTACCGACGATCATCACCCAAAACGGCTTCACCCCCACTGGCACGCCAGCGTCGCGCACGGTGAGTTTGGGCTACAACGCCGCCGGCCAAGTGACCTCGATTAACGGCCCCCGCACCGACGCCCTCGACATCACCAATCTGTCCTACTACACCTGCACCACCGGGGGATCTTGTGGACAGTTACAATCCGTCACCAACGCCGTAGGCCAGATCACGACGTATGACAGTTACGACCCCAACGGCCGCTTATTACAAATGACCGACCCCAACGGCCTGCGCACGAATTATACCTATGACCCTCGTGGCCGCCTGCGCTTCTTAACCCAGACGCCACCCATCGGCAGCGCTCGCACTACCGAATACCGCTACGACTTCGCCGGTCAACTGACCCAAGCGCTGTTCCCCGACGGCCGCAGCCTCACATATGGTTACGACGCCGCCCACCAGCTCCGCACCGTCACCGACAACCTCGGCAACCAAGTTCGTTACAACTACGACCTCAAAGGCAACCGCACCCAAGACTACACCTACGACCCCAGTAATACCTTGGTGCGCCAAATCGATGTCGCCTACGATTTGCGCAATCACGTCAGTTCCATCAACGCCGCCGGCTCCTTAACCCAACAAATCCACGACGCTGTCGGCAATTTAATTCGCGACACCGACCCCAATAACAATCCGGCCAGCCAACACACCCCGGATGCGTTAAACCGCCTGGTGCAAACCATCGATCGCTTAAGCGGTGTCACCGGCTATACCTATGACGTCAACGACCGCACTAAAAATGTAGTCAGCCCTAACGACGCCAACACCCAATACGTTTACGATGATCTGGGAAATTTATTAAGCGAGTCTTCCTTCGACCGCGGCCTGATCAATTACCAATACGACAACGCCGGCAACCTCACTCAAAAGACCGATGGCCGCGGCATCATCACGCGCTACACGTATGACCCCTTAAATCGTTTAGTGACCGTCGATTATCCCGGCGCTGCCGAAGACGTCACTTATAATTACGACAGCTGTCCTCTAGGTCTCGGCCGTCTATGCCAACAAACCGACGCCAGCGGCCTCACGACTTATGCTTACGACGCCTTTGGCAATATCCTGAATCAAAGCCGCACGGTTGGTAGCCTCATCACCAGCTTCCAATACACGTACGATGCTGCCAACAGGATCCAGAGCATCACCTATCCCGACACCAGCACGATCACTTACACGCGCGATGCGGTAGGTCGGATTACCGGCATCAACCGCACCGTCAGTGGCCTCACCACCGCCTTACTCAGCAATCGCCAATACCGCGCAGATGGATTAATGACCAATCAATTCTTCGGCAACGGCCTAAATGAAACCCGTAGCTACGACCTGCAAGGACGGTTATTACATCAAACCTTAGGCACGCTCGACACCCGCGACTACGCCAACTACGACGGGAACGGCAACCTCAAGCTTCTGACTGCCACCGGCTTTTCCGCCACCTACAACTACGACCCCCTCGATCGTCTGCTAACAGAAAGCAGCACCGTCAACCACAATTACAATTACGATCCGAACGGCAACCGCACCAACGACAGCGGCACCGCCTACATTTATCAAGCCGCCAGCAATCGCCTAAGTAGCATCGGCGGAACCAGCCTCACCCTCGACCCGGCGGGGAACACCTTAACCGACCACCAAGGCCGCAGCTTTACGTACAATAACGCCGGCGATCTGGCCACCGCCTCCCAAAGCGGCCTCTTAAAAGCCAGTTATGTATACGATGCTGCCCACCACCGCACCCAAAAAATACTGCCAAGCGGCGCCACGCTTCATTACCACTACAGCCCCGACGGCAACCTCATCGCCGAAACCAATCCCCAAGGCCAACTGCTGCAAACCTATGTCGTAGCCGATAGCATTCCTATTGCCATCATCAACGCCGATCAAGATGGGGATGGAATCATAGATACCCTCGACAACTGTATTTATGCGGCGAATGCCAATCAGCGCGACACCGACAATGACGGCTACGGAAATATCTGTGACGCCGATCTCAATAACGACGGTCTCGTTAACTCCTTAGACCTGAGCCGCTTTAAACAAGTGTTCTTCACCAACAACGCCGACGCCGACTTAAATGGCGATGGCATTGTTAACTCTCTCGATCTAAGCCTCTTTAAACAACTCTTCTTCAAGGCCCCCGGTCCTTCCGGACCGAAAGGCCAAGCCACTCCGCCGATCGTGAGTTACCTCTATACCGATCACTTGGGAACGCCGCGTATTGCCACCGATAACAGTGGCAAGATGGTGTGGCGGAATGACGGGAGTGCGTTTGGGGATACATCACCGAATGAGGATGTGGAGGGGGATGGGAGGAGGACGGTTATTAATGTGCGGTTTTCCGGACAGTACTATGACGCTGAAACCGGTCTGCATTATAACTGGAATCGATATTATGATCCGAAACTTGGAAGATATATTACGAGTGATCCGATTGGGCTCGACGCAGGACTCAATACTTATGTATATGTTGATAGCAATCCATTAGGTTGGATTGATCCAAAGGGCTTGGCGAAGAATAATCCAAACACCACATATAAGAACTGCGGACCAACCGAATGGAGTGAGTGTAAAAAGAAATGCGGCAATAAAGGTGTGCTCGGATGCCAGGTTCAGATAACAAAGAAAGTGCGACGTATTATTGACAATAACGGCAACATCTTGGAAAGACTGCACTTTGATAGGACAGTAAATTGTGAATGTGGTGATGATGATCCGAAAACAATTTGCGGCAGTGACTGCAAGAGAAATCTCGCCATCGCTGGACTTATAGTTGGCGGATTCTGTTTGGCAGGTCCTGCGGGAAGTGCGCTAGGAGGTTTGGCTGGGCTCGCCGCGCAATGAATGAAAACGACCGTCATGATTTTGTAATAGGTAAGTCTTATTTCATGCTTACCTTTGCAGATAAAGACTTCAAATTTCCGATGATCCTCTCGTTGGTATTTCTAGGTAAAAATATCGAAAGCGAAGAAGATGAAAATGAATTATGGTTTTTTCAGGATGCAAAATCTTATGGGGAATTTGGCGACTACAGAAAAGTGGCTCACAACAAAGACGCAAGGTTCGAGATATATGATTTCCCCCAAGATGGACTGTGCGATGTTTTAACGCTGAAGGGCTTGATAGATGCCTTAACTAAAGAACAAAAGAGATCGGAGTGAAATACTCGAGTTATCTGTGGAGTTGGCGCTTTACTTTATTCGTCGGCGCTTTGTAAAAATGAGAGTGTCTAGAAGAATGGAGAGCTGCCCGCGAACGCTGCAGCCCCAGCCATAAGCATGTGGCGACGATTGTAAAAATGAAAGCTGCAACTATGGTTGCAGTGGGCGGAGCTGCATACATCATCTACAGATGTATTCGTATGCTGCCTTCACTAGCGCCACCATTGTGGCCAACCATCCCGCCTAACTTAGCGATACCGTGAGAGCAGAATAAGGTGGTCGAAATGAATTATCCAAATAGACGTGATGCTACTCAGATTTGCATCACCGTGACTAGGGAAGGCGTGAAGCTATATGGCAATCGAGATGCGTTCCGGTCTCTCGCTGAATGGATGACGCGTCTTGCTGACTCGCCCGAAGGTGAATACTGAATACTACGAATGCCATGTAACATGGCAGCTTGTCGGAGGCTGCTTTCTTCGACAAAGAACAGAAAAATGTTTGGGTGTTATTTGATAAGGACACTGCCCAGGTGTTCAAACCACCGAGTGAAGGAGAAACGGGGTTCGACCTTGACTTTATGGCTGTAGAGAAAACAGATTTAGAAAAGCTCCGCCAATTCCAAACTACAGGTTTATTGCCGGATGACTGGAATAAACAAAAAGACTAATAAACAACCATTGAGATGAGCATAGCAAGCCTCAATCCCCAGATCAGAAAGTTAATCCCGTCCGTCTGCTTCCATTTTATTTGTACTACACTACAAATCATGCGTTGACGTTTCCAAACTTGAATCCTGTTATCTAAAAAAAGGATTGAATAATGAAAGGCATGAAACTTCGGTATCTTATTTTCATTTCGGCATTAACTTTGGCGTCGAATGTCATGGCGAATGATCTGGCTACTGCTACTAAGTGGCACTTCGGTCTCGATTATGCCGCCTCAGTGAAATACCATGAACCGGGCATGTCCGAAACCGGTTCGCTGGCTGGAATCTTTTTCGATTGGGACATCGCGCCCGCGCGGACCTTGACGGTATTAGGTAATTTCACGGTGTTGTACGGCGGGCTTACCTACGATGGCGCGACGCAATCCGGTATTCCTCTTAAGAGCAGTTCAACCGATCATATTTTCATGGGCGAACTGGCTGTTGGATTACACGTCGGCGCGAAGAATAACGGAACTCTGTATGCCGGCATTGGCGAACGATATTGGACCGATATCATCTCCGATGCGATAGCGGTGACCGGCGCACAAGTATCCGGTTATCGTCGCGAGATTACCTATATGTACGCACCCGTCGGTGCGCGCGTAAGGGGTGAACTGGGCGGCCACTGGCATCTGGAAATCGATACAAAATACATGGCGCTGCTTCGCGGCGAAGTCGTGACGCATCTCGAGAATGCCGATCCTGGCTTTAACACGTTAGAGAACAAGCAACGTCACGGCCGCGGTTACGCTGTCGGTTTACGTTTCACTCATGGTTTGGAAAATAATCCTACATTTACTCAGTTTTTCGTTGAGCCTTATTATCAAGCATGGATCGTCCCGCGCTCTGATAATGCCACCCTTTATTATTATGGAGTTCCCATCGGCTATGGCTACGAGCCGGATAATGCCACCCGTATCGTTGGTTTGCGGCTGGGATTAATTTTTTAATAATAAAAGTTTGTAAACGGCTGATAGCGGTTATTGGTTTTTTTTGGTGCGTGCTTAAAAAGCACGGCCATGTCTAAGAGGCATATTTTTAAAATAATCAAAATATAATTTACGATATACTCCGTTCCATGATCGCTCTTGAACTCAAAGAAATCCCCTACGACCGCATCCGCGCTGTCGAATGGGAAAATGGCCGCTTGAAGCTCATCGATCAGCGCGTTCTTCCAGGAAAATTCGAGCATCTTTATTTCGATCATCTGCCCGAAAGCGCTCGAGCCATCACCGATATGGTCGTGCGCGGGGCGCCGGCGATTGGCGTGACCGCGGCGTATGCGGTGGTGTTGGCGGCGCGCGATCGGTATGCGGCCAATCCGAATAATTGGCGCGACGCGATTCAGGCGGATCTTACATTGCTTGCCGAGGCGCGGCCGACAGCGGTGAATTTGCGCTGGGCGGTGGAAAAAATGCGCGGCTTAATCAGCGCGGGAATTTCCGACGATCCGGTGGCGCGATTGCTGGAAGCAGCGCAGCGCATTCATGCCGAGGACATCGCCGCTAATCATCGCATGGGACAACTGGGCGCTAACTTGATCGAACCGGGCAGCGGTGTGCTCACGCATTGCAACACTGGCGCATTGGCCACCGGCGGATACGGCACGGCGCTCGGCGTGGTGCGCGCGGGTTACGCGGCGAAACGAATTAAGGATGTGTACGCCGATGAAACGCGTCCCTGGCTTCAGGGTGCGCGGCTGACGGCGTGGGAATTAGTGCAAGAGGGTATTCCCGCGACCTTAATCGCTGATAGCGCCGCGCCGCATTTGATGAAACTCGGCAAAGTGGCGTGGGTCATCGTCGGCGCGGACCGCATCGCGGCCAACGGCGACACGGCGAATAAGATTGGTACTTACATGACAGCGGTGGCGGCGCGCTATCACGGCGTGAAATTCATGGTGGTCGCGCCTACCAGCACGGTGGATCTGGCCACGCACGATGGCAGCGCCATCCCGATTGAAACCCGCGCCGAAGCTGAGGTGCTCAATTTCGGTGGCACGCGCACTTCGCCGGAGGGATTTCGTGCGTGGAATCCCGCGTTCGATATCACGCCGGCGACACTGATCGACGCCATCGTCACGGAAAAAGGCGTAGTGCTGAATCCGACGCGCGAAAAGATGGTGGCGATGATGTCGAGCTAGAGTTCAAGTCTAGGGTGGGCAGCGTCCACCGGCCGATGTAAATCGCAGCTGTAATTGGTGGACGATGCCCACTCTCAAACACTCGGTTTTTCCTTGAAATTCAGCGCATTTTGTTTCTTCCTTAAGCCGCGTTTTTAAGTGCAGTGCAGGGCCTATCCATGTTAAAATCCGCGCTTTCGCCGATCCCGACGACACACAGAAAAACAATTGTATTTCAGTAGGTTATCCTTGAACGGATGACCGGTTCACGCATGGAACAATTCGCAAAAGAAACTATTCCGGTCAATCTCGAAGACGAGATGCGCAGCTCCTACCTCGATTACGCCATGAGCGTGATCGTGGGTCGGGCTTTGCCGGACGTGCGCGACGGTTTAAAGCCGGTGCACCGGCGCGCGCTGTATGCCATGCACGAGCTCGGCAACGATTACAACAAGGCGTATAAAAAATCCGCGCGCGTGGTCGGTGACGTGATCGGTAAATATCACCCGCACGGCGACACCGCGGTGTACGACACCATCGTGCGCATGGCCCAGCCGTTTTCGCTGCGCTACATGCTGATCGATGGCCAAGGTAACTTCGGCTCGGTCGACGGCGATGCGCCGGCGGCGATGCGCTACACCGAAATTCGCATGGCGCGCATCGCCCACGAGATGCTCGCCGATCTCGACAAAGAAACCGTCGACTTCCTGCCCAACTACGACGGCTCGGAAAAAGAACCGACGGTATTACCCGCCAAGCTGCCGAATCTTTTAATCAACGGCTCCTCCGGCATCGCCGTGGGCATGGCCACCAACATCCCGCCGCATAATTTGGTGGAAGTCATCGGCGCCTGCCTGGCGTTAATCGATAACGAAAATTGCACGATTGAAGATTTGATGAGGCATATTCCCGGCCCCGATTTTCCGACTGCGGGCATCATCAACGGCGTGCAAGGCATCCACGACGCGTATCGTACCGGGCGCGGAAAAATTTACGTGCGCGCGCGCGTGGAAATCGAAACCGATGAAAAACGCGGACGCCAATCGATCATCGTCACCGAATTGCCGTATCAGGTAAACAAAGCGGTGTTGCTGGAGCGCATTGCCGAAATGGTGCGCGAAGGCCGCATCGAAGATATTTCGGAATTGCGCGACGAGTCGGACAAATCCGGCATGCGCATGGTCATCGATTTAAAGCGCGGCGCCGTGACTGACGTGATCTTGAATAATCTTTACGAACACACGGCGATGCAAAGTGTGTTCGGCATTAACATGGTGGCGCTGGTCGGCGGCCAACCGCGCCTGCTCAATTTAAAAGAAATGATCGAAGCCTTCTTGCGCCACCGGCGCGAGGTGGTGACGCGGCGTTCGATTTACGATTTGCGCAAATCGCGCGACCGCGCGCACGTCTTGGAAGGATTGGCGGTGGCGCTCGAAAGCATCGACGAGATGATTCAGCTGATCAAAACCGCCAAAGATCCGGACGACGCGCGCGTTAAAATGCTGTCACGTTCCTGGCCGGCGACGCTGGTGTCCAAAATGTTGGCCGGCGGCGAAGCCGGTTTGTCGCGTCCCGAAGGTTTGGACGTGGCGTTTGGATTGACGCCGAAAGGATATCGGCTGACCGAAGTGCAAGCGCAAGCGATACTCGATTTGCGTTTGCACCGCCTCACCGGCCTCGAGCAAGAAAAATTGCGCAACGAGTACGCCGAGATTCTTAAAACCATCGCCGATCTTTTGGATATCCTGGGCAACCCCGAACGTTTGCTGCGCGTGATCCGCGAAGAGTTGATCGCCATCCGCGATCAGTACGGCGACAAACGCCGCACGGAAATTGTGCAAAGCCGCGTGAACCTGAGCATGGAAGATTTGATCGCCGATGAAGACGTGGTCGTCACCATGTCGCACGCCGGTTACATTAAGTCGCAACCGTTATCCGCGTATCGCGCGCAACGCCGCGGCGGCCGCGGCAAAACCGCGACCAGCATGAAGGAAGAAGATTTTGTCGAAAAACTGTTGATCGCCAACACCCATGCGACGATCTTATGCTTTACCAGCTTGGGCAAAGTGCATTGGCTTAAAGTTTATGAAGTTCCGCAAGCCGGTCGCGGCGCCCGTGGCAAATCCATCGTCAATTTATTGACCATGGAAGAAGGCGAGCACGTTAACGCCATTTTGCCGGTGAAAGATTTTAACCAGGGCGGTTATATTTTTATGACCACCTCCGACGGCACCGTGAAAAAAACCGAATTGGCGGAATTTCTGCGGCCGCGCTCGACCGGTTTGCGCGCGATTGAATTAAAACCAGGCAATCGTTTGGTCGGCGTCGGTTTAACCAACGGTAAATGCGATATTCTATTGTTCAGCGACGCCGGCAAGGTGGTGCGTTTCGGCGAAGATGACGTGCGTCCGATGGGCCGCACCGCGCGCGGTGTCCGCGGCATCATGCTGAATGAAAATCAATCGATGATCGCGCTCATTATTGTCTGCCCCGAGAGCGTGAACGCTGCCGCCACCGTACTCACCGCGACCAAACATGGCTACGGCAAGCGCACCGACTTGACGGACTACCCGAAACACCGCCGCGGCGGTCAAGGCGTGATCTCGATTCAAGTCACCGAACGCAATGGCCCGGTGGTCAGCGCCTGCGTCGTCGCCGATGAAGACCAAGCCATGCTTATTACCAGCGGCGGAACGTTGATCCGCACGCCGGTTAAAGATATTTCCGTTGTCGGCCGCAATACTCAAGGCGTACGCTTGATCGGATTGGAAGAGGGCGAACATCTCGCGGGTCTCGAGAAAGTGGCGGAGTCGGAAGAAGAAGAATAAACGGACAGGATTCACAGGATTAACAGGATATACGTAAAAAATCTGGTTAATCCTAAAAATCCTGTTAATCCTGTGAATTTTTTATTAAAAGGTGTCTACGTAAATGACGAGGGTATTTAATTTCAGCGCAGGCCCGGCGGTGTT
>JACQBD010000085.1 GCA_016194665.1 Gammaproteobacteria bacterium | reverse complement strand
TAAAGCTTCAACGCTATATCGCACCCATAACCGATGTTCAGCGCCGGGCGCAATCGTCACCACATCGTCGGCGGCGTTAGTGCTTTCGACACAAACCATATTAAGGTAGCCGTTCTCGCCTAAGTCGCCCATCTTCGTAGCTTTTTCAATCCACGGATTCCACACCACGGTCGAACGGCTGGCGCGCTTGCTGATACGCAAACGGCGCTTGAAACCGGGATCGTCGATTAAACAATCGGCGGTCGAGTCGAGATAAATGCGATCAACTTCGGCGCCAATCGTTACTGCGCCGGATTGTTGTTTACGCTTGCCACCATCGACTTTATCCAGATACGGACAAGCGTCAAGACCGTGGATAGAAATTTTGCGCACGTCGCTCACTTCAAAGTAAGTATGCAGGGCATCGCCGATGGTAATGGCGTTGTTACACAAATTGCGCGTCACCAATTCGATTTCCAGCGTGGCGCCGATAGTCATGTGACATTCTAGCGGCGAGTTATGCGGCCATTGCGCGCGCGTGGCGTCGTTGGCGATGAGACGAAATAGCAGTCGCGTCGCACCTTGCGCTAAAGCTTGCGAACCGATTACTTCCCACATGACGGTGCGTGCAAATCCGTGCGCCGGAAATGTCGCGTCGCTGGCATGCGGGCCGAACCAAGGCCAGCATATCGGCACGCCGCCGCGAATCGATTTTGCCGGCGCGAATTTGGCGGCGCGCGAAAGCCAAATCACCGGCTTGTGTGCGCGCGGCGTCCAGGTCATGAGATGCGCGCCTTGCAAAGTAATCGACGCCGACGCCTGGTCGTTCGTTACTTCCACTATTGCTAATCCACCCGGACCTTCTTTAAAAAGCACCTGGCCCGAAATACCAAAACGCGCGTTCAATACTGAAAAATCAGCCATCCGCAGAATCCTCACAGGATCGTTTAGTAGTTAAAGGGAAATTTAGATCACGTGGGAATATTGTATGCGGCTTCGGCGTTTCAGCCAAAAATAAAATTTAACACACACATCTTCGCATGCGCTCAAACTGTGACGCAAAAAAAACGTTTTACTATTCGCGGCTAGACACCGACCGTCTCGTGTTGCGATTCGACATGCAGAATCGAATTGCGCCCGCCCGCAAGATTCGACACTTGTTCGGGATTCGACGGATCTTCCTGCCACGCGCCGTCGACGATAAGTCGGTATTGATAAACACCCGGCACCAGCAGGATAGTTTTTTCCAGCACGCCATCGACAACGCGGGTGACGACATCTTTGTCCGGCTTCCAGTCGTTGAAATTGCCGGCGAGCTGCACTTGCTTACCCGCGAGATCGTAAAACCGCAGGATCACTTTCTTGCGCGGACCGTTTTCGATCAAGCGCGCGCGGGCCTGATCGAACGCCTGGGTCATGGCGGTCAGGCGCGCCTGTTCCTCGTCTTCTACTGCGGCGAAAGCATCGTTATGCAAACACGCCATCAGCTCCTCGGCCAAACGGTTGTACTGCGTCGCCGCCACGGAACCCGGATCGTATTCGATGATCGGGATTCCTTTGTGCACCGCCTCCTTCAAGCGCACCGTGAATTGCACCATCACCGGCACCACGTCGTCGGCAAAACGTTCGCCAATCTGGTGCAGAAAGTGGCGGCATAGACGCGTGCGGCTGTCGACGAGTGTGGGCAATACACGGATCGGAATCTCACGCGCATAACGTTCGCGCAGCAAGGCGATGGTTTCGTACATTTGATCGATGCCGTGCAAACCGAACAAACTCATCTCGATCGGTATCAACACCAAATCCGCCGTCATCAATGCATTCAACGTCAGCAGTCCCATCGTCGGCGGACAATCGATGACGATGTAATCGTAACGCAGCCGCAAGGGCGCTAAATGCTTTTCGAGTTGGCGTTCGCGCTGATCGGGGCGCAGCGGCAAATGTTCCGCCGCCGCCAGCGTCATGGTCGCCGGAACTACGTCCACGCCGTTAAACACATTCGGCAAAATAATATTCTCCAGGCTGCTCTCGCCGGTAAACACGTCGTACAAATCACGCGCGTCGTCGTTAAAAACTCCGAACCCCAAAGAAGAATGGCCTTGCGGATCGAGATCCAGCAACAACACGCGGCGTTGTTTCTTTCCCAGACATGCGGCGAGATTGATAGCGGTGGTAGTTTTACCGCAGCCACCTTTTTGGTTGGCAATGGCAATGATCTTCATATGAATTCACCTCCGATAGGCGGACAATAAAAAAGGGAGCGTTGATCGCTCCCTTGGTTTTCCGCCCGCGCTTCGCCTGGCAATGGCGGCCAGATTAAAGCATTAGGCGGTTCGGTTTGATGCAATATGCGACGAAATAACATGCCTCTGCTGCGTTCCTGGTCATGCCGACGACGCGACGCAGCTGCAAGGTGCTTAAGCAAACGATTTAAAAAACGCGAGCGAACAAGCTGAAACAAGAAAACAGCCGATGCAGCAGAAAATTTTGCGGGGCAAAAAACTAAATCAATAGAGCGGGAGAAATATCGCCCTGGTGCAGGGCGTGAAGATGTTGGCGTCTGATTTAGGCCGTGGCGAATAAAAAACCTTCCCGCCACATCGCTAACCAAAGTTTTTGCAAACCCGTATTCGTCAAGACGCTGAAGCTCCTAGGGTGCAAGTGGCACAGAAGTTTAAGTACCGGCGGAGAAATGTCAAGAAATAACAGCGTCCAACGCCGGTGCTAACGGACATGCGCATTGGCGTGCGCGTCACCCAAAAAATTTTATAAGCATGCCGCGGGTTTTTCGGTAACGGTTATGGCGTCTACATAAAACCATTGCCGATCTTGCTTGATAAAGCGGCTGGTCTCGTGCACACGCCCGGCTTTGCCATTTAACTTATAACGCGCGACAAACTCGACAATCCCTGCGAGATCCGTCGCCGCGCCCGCTTGTGTACGTACCACATTTAAACCCAGCCACTGTGCATTATCGATTTCGAGTTTCGCCGGACGCGTGGACGCATGCCAGGTGCGCGATAAATAATCCGCGCGCTGTAAAACATACGCCGAATAACGCGAACGCATCAGTTGCTCGGCGGTGGGCGCGAATTGGCCTGCTTCGATAAATCTTCCACAGCACTGTAGATAAATCTGACCGGAGCCGCAGAAACAAAATTGTTCCGGTAGGCGGCGTTTTTCTGGCGATGATTTTTGTTTGCTCACGCTACGGGATTCTCAAGCGTACCGAGCGGTTCGATGGTGATGGTGACAACATCGCCCTGCTGCAAATATTTCGGCGGCTGAAAGCCCATGCCGACGCCGGCGGGTGTGCCGGTGGAAATTATATCGCCCGGCTCAAGCGTCATGGCGCGTGAGAGCGTTTCGATCAAAGTCGGGATATCGAAGATCATGCTGGAGACGGCGGCATTCTGGCGCAGCTCGCCATTCACGCGCGTGTGGATTTGCAGCTTGGTCACGTCAGGTATTTCATCGACGGTGGCAATCGCCGGTCCCATCGGACAAAAACCATCGAGACTCTTGCCCAAAAACCATTGTTGATGTTGGCGCTGCAGCACGCGCGAGCTGACATCGTTAATAATGGTATAGCCGTACACATGGCGCAACGCGTCCGCGCGCGCAATGCCGCGCCCGCCGCGGCCGATGACGACCGCGAGCTCGCCTTCGTAATCGACGGAATGCGTTGGATCGAGCCGCGCCGGAATTGCTTGCCGCGGGCCGATGACGCTGGATGTGGCTTTAGTAAAGAAAATCGGCACTTCAGGGATAGAATCTTTAGCGGCGAACGCTGCACCTGCCGTCTGCAATTCCTGCACATGCTCACGATAATTTTTGCCGACGCAGAAAATATTGCGCACCGGCCGCGGTATCGGCGCCACTAAACGTACTTGTGCCAGTGAAATGCGCGCCGTAACGCTCGTCAAAGCACGGCGCGCTTGCGCCAAACCCGCTTCGCCGAGCGCGATAAATGCCAGCATGTCATGCGGCAAACCGGGGTCGGCGCGCGCCAGATCGATGACTTCCGACCGTTGACGATCGAGAACGCCGAGGCGATTTTGATTGCTCTCTACAAAAGAAACCAGAAACATATTTTATTTAAACTCGCTTGAATCAAGTAAGAAGAAACGCTCATAATAAGAAAATTATTCATCGACACATCCATGGATGACACTCAGCTTAGCGTCCGCCTAGAACTCGACTCTACCGCAGCCGAGAAAATAGCGCTGACAGAATCAATCGAGCAACGTCTGTACGCCACGGTAGAAGCTTGTTATCGGCGCGCGGAAAATTATTATCAGCGCCGCTTTGAACGTCCGCGCCTTAGCTTCAAGCTGCGCGGCATGGCCGCGGCCACGGCGCATATCCATCAGAACGCGATTCGCTTTAACCGTTTATTACTGGCGCAGAATACCGAAGATTTCTTAATTAACACAGTTCCGCACGAAGTCAGTCATTTTATCGCCTATCGCTTGCACGGTCGCGGCATTGCTCCGCACGGCGTCGAGTGGGCCGCGATCATGCGCGATGTCTTCGGGCTTGAGCCGCAGCGTTGTCATCAATATGCGGTGCCGGTGCGCGCTAAAAAAACTTATCGCTATCACTGCGCTTGCGCCGAAGGCCATGCCTTAGGTGCACGCCGGCACCATAGTGCGCTGCGCGGACGGCGTTATTACTGCCGGCGTTGCCGGCATTTTCTGCGGTTTGCGCACGCCGAAAAACCGGGTGAGTGAACACACAGCAAGAATCGGGTTTCGTAGGCCCGGGCCGGCCGTTTAATATCGCCTTTCTAAATTCCTCTCGAGGAAATTACACGATGAAAGGTTTAACACATGACTGCACTGGCCGGTAAAGTCGCCCTCGTCACCGGCGCAAGTTCGGGAATCGGATACGCCACCGCGAAATTATTCGCCCGAGAAGGCGCGAAGCTGGTGGTGGCCGCGCGCAGCCAAACCAAGCTCGATGCGCTCGCTGAAGAAATCTCATCAATGCATGGTCATGCCGTGGCCCTAGCGGGTG
>JACQBD010000084.1 GCA_016194665.1 Gammaproteobacteria bacterium | reverse complement strand
GTGTCGGCGCGCGTGGTGAAAACCCAAAGTTTTTCTGCGCGGCCGTCTAATGTATACGGAAATGCAAAACGCACACCCACGCTCTTGCCGATCCAATTGGCCTGCATGGTTTTAACGCGCTCGGGCCATTCGGGAAGTTTTTCCAGATCGGCCAATAATTCTTCGGCGTAGCGCGTGATCGCGAGATAGTACATCGGGATTTCGCGCTTCTCGATGATCGCGCCGGTACGCCAACCACGGCCGTCGATGACTTGCTCATTGGCCAGTACGGTTTGATCGACCGGATCCCAATTCACCGTGCCGGTTTTTTTATAGGCGATGCCTTTTTCCAGCATGCGCAAAAACAGCCACTGGTTCCATTTGTAATATTGCGGCTTGCACGTGGCCAGCTCACGGTCCCAATCGAGCGCGAAGCCGAGCGACTTTAATTGCTTCTTCATATAAGCAATGTTGTCGTAGGTCCACTTGGCCGGCGGCACGCCGTTGGCCATGGCGGCATTTTCCTGTGCAATTTGCCGGAGGGATAGGGGAACATCGACAAGCAATAGACTTTCTCCCGTTTGGGGTCTTGCACTGCCTTGAACGATTGTTGTCGGTCCCAATACTCTTGGGCGTCTTTTTCTACTTTTTGGGGGAGATAATGATCATCCATTGGAAACCGGCGTGGCGCTGCGTTGAAATAAAACGCCAAGGATACCGTATCGCGTGTACCGCTGCCTACCGCATGCCGACTGCTAGCCGGCCAAACGCTGTCCCTGTTTGAGCTGGCGCTCAAACTCCTGCGCCGGCACCGGCGGGCTGAAGTAAAAACCCTGCAGCGCGTCGCAACCATGATTGCGCAGGAATTGAAGTTGCGCCGCGGTCTCCACGCCCTCGGCGATGACTTGCATGCCCAAGCTATGCGCCATGGTGATAATCGCCTGCGAAATTGCGACATCGTCGGGGTCGATGGTGATATCGCGCGTAAACGACCGATCGATCTTCAATTTTCCGACCGGGAAGCGCTTGAGATAGGACAGGGATGAATAACCGGTGCCGAAATCGTCGATGACAAACGTGACTCCCAATTCGTGCAGCTCTTGGAAGATGGATAATACTTCGCTGTCGTGTTTGATCAGAATGCTTTCGGTGATTTCGAGTTCGAGCGACTGCGGCGCAAGGCCCGTATCGGTGAGTATTTGACGCACCAAGGCGGCGAAGTTATGTCCGCGCAACTGCGGCGCCGAAAGATTGACGGAGATGTGCAGCGCCGCATGCCCCAATTGTTGCCAGCGCCGACACTGCGCGCACGCGGCGCGCAATACCCATTCGCCGATCGGCACGATCAATCCGGTCTCCTCGGCTAGCGGAATAAAATCAGCCGGTGGAATCAACCCGCTTTGACCATGGCGCCAACGGATCAGTGCTTCAGCGCCAATAACATGACCCTGCGCCAAATCCACGATCGGCTGATAATGCAGCAATAATTCATTGTTACGCAAAGCCAGACGCAATTCACGCTCTACGGTCATGTTCTGCGCCACGCGCGCGGCCATTTCCGCGGCGTAGAACTGATAACTATTGCGGCCCTTTTCTTTCGCCCGATACATGGCGATGTCGGCGTTGCGCAATAAACCCTGCACTGTTGCCACGTCGAATGGATACAACGTGATGCCCATGCTGGCGGTGATAAACAATTCTTTGTCATCGACACTGAAAGGTTGCAAAAATACATCCAAGATTTTACGCGCGAGGCGCGCGACGTCGTTTAGTTGCGCCACATCGGTCAAAGCCAATATGAATTCGTCGGCCGAAATCCGCGCCACGGTATCGCCTTGGCGTATCGCACCGATCAAACGTTCGGATACGGCCTTGAGCAACTGATCGCCGGCCTCATGACCGATGGTGTCGTTAATGTTTTTAAACCGGTCGAGATCGATCAACGCCACCGCCACTAAACGTTGATGACGATTGGCGTCGATCAATGCCTGACCGAGCCGATCGATAAACAATTCACGATTAGGCAGTCCAGTCAGCGAATCGTAATGCGCCAGATAACTTAAACGCGCTTCGGAGCGCTTACGTTCGGTGATATCGCGCGAGATGCTCAACATCTGCCAAGCGCCGCTGGCTTCGTCTTTTAACGGCGCGGCATGCGATTCAAGCCAGTGATTTTTTCCTTTTAAGCTCTCGATTTCGTATTCACAATTCGCTTTTTTTCCTTGTAAGACATCTTGCATAAACGTCCGATATGCTTCGTGATAAGCGGGAACAATCCAATTTATCACCGCTTGGCCGCGAACTTGATCGATATGCGCGGCATCCAACATGGCTAAGCCCGCGGAATTTATATGCGTGATACAGCCAGCGGCGTCCACCACTTTTATACACTCCGGCGCGGTGTCGATAATCGTGCGCAGACGCAGTTCGCTTTCATCCAGCGCCTTAATCGCAGCATGCATGTTTTGTTGCATTTGATCGATCGAACGCGCCAACTCATCGAGCTCATCGGCGCGGTTATCCGGTGCACGCGCCAGCACCAGCGGATTCAGCGGCGCACGCGGATGCAAGCTGCGCAGATGGCTGGCGATCGTCACTAAATGACGACTCACTAACCAATGGAAAAAAACAAACAAAAAACCGGCGACCATGAAAGTCTTAAACGCATTGCTCGCCAAAATAATAATCGTCTGCGACAACAAATGCTGATATACCGCATCCAAGCTAGCCGACACTTTAAGCGTGCCGATGCGGTGCATTTGACCGGCTTGTTCGTATACCAGGGGATATTCGCGTTCTATGCTATTGCTCACCGGGCGCACGCCGGCGGCGGCCCAGCGTTTCTGTCCTTCGTAAACCGCGGCGAACGCCATGTTGGGAATTTGCACCAAACCTTCCAGCTGCAGGATTATTTCTTTGGTGTTAGTGGCCCACAACGACTGCGTCAGGGCCTTCATGTGCACTTGTTCGATTTGCTTGAAATCGGCATCGATGCCGCGCACATCGTTGCGATATTCACCATACAACTGCAGCGCCGTGAGCACCAAGGTCAGCAAGGAACTGAAAAAAACCACGCCCATGATCAATCGGCGCGTAAGCGGCGAGCGCAACAGGCGGCGGTCAAAGCTGTGAGACTTCACTCGTTTCCCCTTAGGCTGGGTGAGCACGCACCGCGACACGTGCATGGCAATTTTTTATCGCGTTGCTGAACTTTACTAAGTAATTATAGTCGACCGGTGACGCCGACTCGGGGCAAAACTTAAGCGCTTATTTCGGCGGCGACAGCTGAATACGCCGGAAAATCAGCGTTTCATGATCACAGGTTTTTTACGAACGGGGATGGTTTGAAATAAGGTGCTGAGATGTTTGCGACAGCCATTACGCAAAACATTTTCGCAGGTTTCAGCCGTCAACGGGGTATTAAATAAAAAGCCCTGCACGGCATTGCAATGATTCTCGCACAGAAACGCCAATTGTTCGGTGGTCTCCACGCCCTCGGCGATGGCTTGCATATTGAGGCTATGCGCCATACCGATGATAGCTTTGACGATAGCGGCGTCGCCGGCATGGGTGGTGACATTTTGAATAAATGACATGTCGATCTTAACCGCGTTGATGGGAAATTTTTTTAAATGGCTTAAGCTCGAATAACCGGTGCCAAAATCGTCGATAGCTATCCAAAATCCCAGACTCGAAAGCTGCGTCAGCATGTCAGCAGCGGTATCCGGCTGTTGCATGATCGCGGTTTCGGTCAACTCTATGCCGATACTGGCCGGAGACAAACCGCAATGTTCAAATTCCTTGATAAGACGCTGCGTGAATCCACGGCTGTTAAACTGCAACGGCGAAATATTAAACGATAAACGTTTGAGCTTAATGCCGCGACGCTGCCATATGCGCGCTTGTTCGCACACCTCGCGCAACACCCATTCGCCGATCGGCGCGATCAAACCGGTTTCTTCGGCCAGGGGAATAAAATTACTCGGACCTACCAGTCCTTTATCCGGAGAATACCAGTACACCAAGGCCTCGACGGCGACAATACGCCCGCTGCCAAGCTCGATGATTGGCTGATAATGCAACTTAAATTCCTTGCGCGCCAGCGCGCGACGTAATCCCGTTTCGAGTTCCAGATTAGCGGCTACGTGATTGTTCATCTCCTTAGTGAAAAATTGATAAGTATTGCTACCGGCCTCCTTGGCGCGATACATCGCGGCGTCGGCATGCTTGAGCAGGTCCTCGAAACTGCGCGCGTGCAACGGATAAAGACTAATGCCGATGCTCACGCTGGTATAAAGTTCGTGCCCGGCCACCTGAAAAGGCTGCGAAAAACTTTCCAATATTTTGCCGGCGACGCGCGCGGCGTCGTCCGGTTCGCCTATGTCCGCCAAAACGATCGCGAATTCGTCGCCGCCCAAACGCGCGACCGTGTCGCCCGCACGGATGCATTCCTGCAGGCGCGAAGTGATGCACTTGAGAAGTTCATCGCCGATATTATGACCCAGCGTATCGTTGATCGATTTGAAGCGGTCGAGATCCAAAAACAAGGTGCCGACCAAGCGTTGGTAGCGGTCGGCCTCGAGCATGGCTTGCTTGAGGCGCTCAATCAACATCAGCCGGTTGGGGAGATCGGTGAGTGGATCGTGATACGCCATGTGCTTGATCTGCGCTTCCGCATTATTGCGTTCGCGACGCACCATGGCCTCGCGCAGTTCGCGCTGCACCGCCGGCACCAGACGAGTTAAATCGCTTTTAACCAGGTAATCGTGAGCGCCTGCTTTCATGGCGGCGACGGCGGTGGCTTCGCCGATGGTGCCGGAAACAATAATAAACGGCAGATCCAAACCGGTACGGCGCAATAATCGCAACGCCGCGGTGGCGCTAAAACGCGGCATGCTGTAATCGGCGACGATCATGTCCCAATTTTCATCTTGTAAGGCGCTGCGCATATCTTCGGGGGTTTCAACACGCCGCGCCTCCGGCGCGAACCCGCCACGACGCAATTCGGCAAGCAGTAATTCAGCGTCGTCCGCCGAATCTTCGACTAGCAATAGTTTTAAATTCTTTTCCTCAACATTGCTTGGCATTTGCTTCTCCTCAAAATATATTTACGACTCCCCCATTGACGCTGCAGTCTTAAAAAATTTGCGATGCCAATCGTGCGTCAACTCGTTTACTAAATTAAGTAGCATGAAGAGCTTGCCAAGGATCCTCATTTAACAACAACCAATAGAGGCCCAATTGACGCACCGCTTCCGTGAAACGTTCAAAATCAACCGGCTTATGAATGTAACTATTAACGCCCAGTTGATAGGTAGCAACGATATCTTGCTGTTCTTTAGAGGTGGTTAACACCACCACGGGCAATGGCCGGGTGCGTTGATCGGCGCGTACACGCCTTAATACTTCGATACCGTCTAGTTTTGGCAGCTTAAGATCGAGCAACATCACCACCGGCATCTCATTAGATGGGTCGCGCGGATTTCGGTTCTCCTTAAAAAGCACATCCAGAGCCTGCACCCCATCGCGTGCGACGATTATATGATTCGCTACTCCGCTTTTATTGAGGGCGATGCGGGTAAGCTCTTCATCGTCGGGATTATCCTCCACCAATAAAATTGTTTTCTTATTTTGCATATCGTCTCCTCATGAGGAAAAGCTGAAATAAAATGCGGCCCCGCGTCCCGGCTCGGCTTCGGCCCAAATGCGCGCGCCATGGCGATGGACAATTCGCTGGACCGTGGCCAGTCCAATCCCCGTCCCTTCAAACTCGCCGGCGGCATGCAAGCGTTGAAACACGCCGAATAATTTATCGGCGTAGGCCATATCGAAACCCGCGCCATTGTCACGCACGAAAAATATTTTTCCGTTGTCGGTCTGCGTATAGCCAAACTCAATGCGGGCATCACTTTGTTTAGCGGTAAATTTCCAGGCGTTGTCCAGCAAGTTGGTCAACATCACCCGCATTAGGTTGGCGTCGGCGGTAACGGACATATCAGCGGCGATGGCGATCTTGACCTCACGCGACGGCGGACGACGTTGAAGTTCGGCGACGATTTCCTCGGCGATGGAACTTAGATTCACTGTGGTGAGATGCAATTCACTGCGCGTGATGCGCGCCAGGCGCAATAGATCGTCGATTAACTGGCCCATGCGCTGGCTGGCGGCGCGGATGCGCCGCAGATAATCCTGTCCTTCGGCGTCCAGCTGACCGGCATAGCGCTCCAGCACCGCGCGGCTGAAACCATCCATGGCGCGCAACGGCGCGCGCAGATCGTGCGACACCGAATAGCTAAACGCTTCCAATTCTTTATTAATCGCCTCGAGCTCCAAGGCGCGTTGCTCGAGATATTGGTTAAGTTGTGCGATTTTCTCGGCGTCATTCTTGCGTTGAGTGATATCGCGCACGATGCCGGTAAAAAATACTTCCTCGCCCACTTTCCAGCTGGCCAAAGATAATTCCAACGGGAATTCACTGGCATCCTTGCGGCGGCCGATAAGTTCAAGCGTTTTACCGAGCAGCTGTTTTTCGCCGCCGGCGATTATCCTCTCAAAACTTTGGCGGTGTTCTTGCTGAAATCGTTTGGGCATAAAAAGCATGAGCGACTGCCCCACGGCTTCTTCCATGGAATAACCGAAAATACGCACGGCGGCGGGATTAAAATAAACGATGGTGCCGGCGCTGTCCGCAGTGATAATGGCGTCGTTGGCGGTTTCGGTAACGGCGTAGTAGCGCGCTTCGGCTCTGCGTTGCTCGGTCACATCGCGCGTCACCTTGGCGAATCCTTCCAGCTGACCGTTCTTGCCGCGCAAGGCGGTGATCACCACATTGGCCCAAAAGCGCGAGCCGTCCTTGCGCACGCGCCAGCCCTCGTCTTCCACCCTGCCTTGCGCGGCGGTCAGTTTCAGCATTTCCTGCGGTTTGCCTACAGCGATATCCTTAAGCGGGTAAAACAACGAGAAATGTTTTCCTAATACTTCGGCGGCCTTGTAACCCTTGATGCGCTCAGCGCCTGCATTCCAACTGATCATGTGGCCTGCGGGGTCGAGCATAAAGATGGCGTAATCTTGAACATTTTCGACCAGCAGCCGAAAGCGCTCTTCGCTGCGAATTAAAGCTTCATGCGCTTGCTGAAGATAAGCAACCTGGGCCGCCTGATCAATGGGATTGAGTTTGGCCTTTGAATCGGATGCAAATGGTTTTTTTGGATGGAGATCAGCAGACATACAGACGGATCTTGGTAAATGATGAAAAAAAGATCGACGACGGATACGTGAAGACTGAAAAATAATTCGAATCGCCCGCGCAGCATGACCTACCGCCTGCGTCCGTCACAAAGGCCGTGGCTAAATAAGCTACCGAATTGCCTTGCGCATAATCCATGCATCTCCATTGCTGCGGACAATTCTATTTCTTAAAAAAAATTACGCAGGCTTATGCCTGTCTACCAAACAAAATTAGAAAAACTATATAGCGTTAAGTCTACCCCGTCTGTGTTAATTAACCACACATGACCGCACAATTAAAAAGGGAATAAATAAATGTTAAAAAAAATAGTGGGCTCGTAGCCGAAAAATTTGTTGGCTATCAACGTAAATCACTTACTGCTGAGAGCATCGTATCTTTCGATCACTTTCTGAGTCAGGTCCATGCTTGGATCGGCGTATAACAATCCCGATTCGGATGCCTCAAACACGATATTCAGTTTCTGTTCTTTGGTCATTTCCGTGATAATGCGTTTTACTTCCGCGATCGATTTTCCGGCATATTCGCCGTCCTTTTGATTCACCGTCTGCTTGGCCTCGTTAACCATCTTTTGATAGGCCTCGGCCTTTTCTTGAAACTCTTTCTGTTTGGTTTTTTTCTGCACGTCGGTCAATAACATCTGATCTTTTTCAAAAGCTTGCTGCATAGCTTTAAGTTTTTCTTCTTCCTTACCGATAGCCGTCTCTTTTTCCTTGATCAACTTATCCAGTTCGGCTTTGTTTTTCTTTCCCACCTTGCTTTCCAAGAGCACCTTGTGCAGATCCACGTAGCCAATAGCCAGACTTTCCGCGGCATATGCAGCGTTGTTAAAAAAAATAGCTGGCAGTAAAAATAACAAGAATTTTTTCATTTCATTTTCCTTGAAAATTAAGATAAAAGCCTGCGGTGACAGGGCGCGGAAATTATATCATTTCTGGATGCGTCTCCGCAGGCAGTTTGAACCTTTCAATTATTTATTAACTTCGAGACGCTTTCCTGCATGCAGCAACCGTGCAAATTCATCGGCGCCGACCGGTCGACTGAAATAATATCCCTGCATGGCGTTGCAAAAGTGCGCGCGCATGAACGCCAATTGTTCGCGCGTCTCGACGCCTTCGGCGATAACCTTAATACCCAAACTGTGAGCCATGGTGATGATAGCGATGGCCAAGGCGGCGTCATCGGTATCGCCGGGAATGTCTTGCACAAAAGACCGATCGATTTTTATGGTGTCGATGGGAAATCGTTTGAGATAACTCAAGCTCGAGTAACCGGTGCCGAAATCGTCAATCGATAGCTTGATACCCATCTCGCTTAACTGCCGCAGGCTGCGCACGGCGGTGTCGGCCTGTTGCATAATCACGCTTTCGGTGATTTCCAATTCCAAAAGCGACGGGGACCAACCTGTCTCATGCAAAATTTTTTGAATCGATTGCGTCAGATCGTACTGTTGAAACTGGCGCGCGGAAACGTTCACGGCCAACGACAACGCCGGCAAACCTTGCAGCTGCCAATTCCGGCATTGCGCGCAGGCTGTGCGCAGCACCCAATCGCCGATAGCCACGATCAGGCCGGTTTCTTCAGCCAGAAAAATAAATTGCGCGGGAGGGATGAGGCCGCGCTGACCATGCCGCCAGCGCAGCAGGGCTTCCATGCCGATCACTTGACCGCTGGCGCAATCCACTATCGGTTGATAGTCGAGCGAGAATTCGTTGCGTTCCATGGCGTAACGCAAATCGTTTTCCAACGCCAGCTGCTCGAGCGCACGCGTGGTCATTTCCGCGGTGTAAAACTGGTAATTATTGCGCCCCGATTCCTTGGCACGGTACATCGCCACATCGGCATTGCGCAGCAGGCCATTCACGTCTTTATCGTCAAACGGATATAGGGTAATCCCCAAGCTGGCGGTGATGAACAATTCGCGGTTGCCGATATGAAAGGGTTGCACAAAGGTATCGATAATCTTATGCGCCACGCGCATGGCGTCGTCCACGTGTCCCATGTCCGCCAGCACCAAGGTAAATTCATCGCCTGACAAACGCGCGATGGTGTCGCCTTTGCGCACCGCCTTGCTAAGACGGTCCGCCACCGACTTGAGCAGCAGATCGCCCATTTCATGGCCGAGACTGTCGTTAATATTTTTAAAACGATCGAGGTCGAGAAACATAACTCCCACCAGACGTTCGTGACGGCTGGCGTCGATCATGGCTTGTTGCAAGCGGTCGCTGAACAAGCTGCGGTTAGGCAAACCCGTCAAGCCGTCGTAATGCGCCAGGTAACTGAGTCTCTCCTCGGTATGCTTGCGCTCGGTGATGTCGCGCGTCACGCTCAAAAGCAAGGTTTCGCCATTGACTTGATTTTTGAGCGGCACTGCGTGGGTCGCGAGCCAGCGGTGCGCGCCTTTGAGACCGACGATCTCGAATTCCAGCGAGCCTTTGTTACCGCGAATCACGCTTTCGGAAAATGCCAGGAAGGCTTCGCGATGCGCCGGGGCGACAATGCTGAGCAAAGGTCTGCCTATGACCTGCTCGGGGCTGTCCGCTTGGATCATCGTCAAACCCGCGGCGTTCATTTGCAGCAATTTGCCGTTCGCGCTTACCAGTTTTACGCATTCGGGTTCGGCATCGATGATGGCGCGCAAATAATTTTCGCTGGTGCGTAATGCTTCTTCGGTTTGACGCCGCAGCGTGATGTCGTGCGCCGTGGCGATAATAGCGTTTGACATGCCGTTCTGACCGCGCAGCAAGGTGGCGTTCGATTCGATAATAAAGATACTGCCATCCTTGCGCAGTACTCGGTATTCCACGACTTCGTAACTTCCCGTTTCCAACAAGCGCTGCATGACCGCTTGCGCGCGTGCGCGCTCTTCGGGAACGATATAATCGAACATGCTCCGTCCCAGCATTTCTTCACTCGATTCATAACCAAACATCTCGACCGCACGGTGATTAACTTGCACCAGTCTTGCTTCGATATCGAAAACACCGACCGCACTCGGGTTGGTTTCAAATAATACGCGATAACGTTCCTCGGCGGCGTGCACCGTCGCGCGGTTATGGGCGCGATCCAGCGCGCGGCGTACCGCACCCGGCAGCCGCGCAAAATGCGCCGGCGTCTTGACGACATAATCGTCGAGTCCTTGTTTCATAGATTCGGCCACGACATGTTCGCTGCCGGTGCCGGTAAACATGATCACCGGACAATGCGGCGTGCGCTGCTTAACCGCGGACAGCACCTTCAGTCCGTCAGTCCAGCGAACGTGATAATCGGTTACCACTAAATCGTAATCGCCGCCGGCCAGTGTCGCTTCTAGAACTGCCGGGTTAGTGATGCAAGTGAGGCGCAAATCGGGGAACACACGCGTTAATTCACGCTCGACCAGCATGCGGTCATCGGGGTTATCGTCGATCAACAAAAAGTGCAAGGGCTTATCCATGTACCGCGTCCTCTGTCCCTCAATGCAAGGCGGGCGATTCGTTCAACATCAGCCAATACAGATCTAAAGTCTTCACCAAACTAAGCAAATCATTGAACGCCACCGGCTTTACCAGATAAGAATTCGCGCCCAGATCGTAGGCGCGATTGATGTCGGCCGATTCTTTCGACGAAGTCAGCATCACCACCGGCACGCGTTTGAGCGCCGGCTGCGCGCGCATCCATTCCAAAACTTCATGCCCGGATTTACGCGGCAACTTAAGATCAAGCAACATGAGCGCCGGCAACGGATAGACTCCCCGATCGGCATACACACCGCGACCGTTAAGATAATCCAGCGCCGCCTGGCCGTCGTTGACCACGCTCATCGACGCTACGACGCCGGCTTTGCGAAAGGCGCGCTGTACCAATAACACGTCATTGGGATCGTCTTCGACCAATAACACACTGCGACGCACGTCATGCATGTTTTGATTTCCTGCGTTATTATTTTATTTATGCTTTGGGCAACTCGATCCAAAAACGGCTGCCCTGCCCCGGCGTGGATTCCACGCCCACCGTGCCGTCCATGCGTTCGACACCTTTGTGCACGATCGCGAGTCCGATGCCGGTTCCGGGATAAGTTTCGATCCCATGCAGGCGTTCGAACACGCGAAAGATGCGTTGTTGGTGCTCGGCTTCGATGCCGATGCCATTATCCTCCACCCACAGCCGCACACCAGCAGCGCGATATTCGGCGCTTAGTTTAACCACGGGCCGGGCCCCCGGCGCGACGAATTTGATGGCATTGGCAATGAGATTCGACACTACCTGCTCCAGCGTGGCGGCGTGCGCGAGCACCGTGGGCAGAGACTTCTGCACCTGCACCACGGCGCCGGTTTTGGCGATATCCGCCTGCAACAACTCGCGCGCGCGGCGCACGATATCGTCCAAAGATACGCGCTCCACCGTAAGCGCGGCGCGCGCCAAACGGCTATAAGACAGCAAGTCCTGAATCAGTTTATCCATGCGTTCGGCGGCGATCACCAAACGTTGTGCATACTCTCGACCGAGGACATCGAGATGAACGGCATAATCCTCCAACAGCGCTTGCGCCATACCCTGTACCGCACGCAGTGGTGCGCGCAGGTCGTGCGAAACGGTATAAGTGAACGCCTCCATCTCAGCATTGATCTCGACCAGCTCGGCGGTGCGCTCGACAACGCGCTGTTCCAGTTCACGCATCAGTTGCTGCAGGGCGTCCTCGGCGTGTTTGCGCTCGGTGATGACAATCGCGGACGGCACTATAAACACGACCTTGCCGGTCTCGTCGCGTATGGGGTTCAAAGAGAAGTCAATAACGATGAACTGATTTTCTCCCGCGCGCACCTGCACATCGTAGCGCGACGCTTCGCCGCGCGCGGCACGCGCGATGGCGGCGCGCAATTGCTGTTTAATTTCTTCAGAATAATTCCACCAGTAAGTCTCTTCGACGGGCTTACCCAGCACATCCTCGAGTTTCAGATTCGCCGCCGCCAAAGCGGGCCGGTTGGCCTCGAGCAAAATTCCTTCAGGCGTCATCAAGCCCACGAACATATACGGGCCAAGCCCGTCAATCAGATCGCGCAAACGCCGTTCGGATTTTTTCAGCGCCTCACTGGCATGTTTGCGCTGGGTGATATCCTCACCGATACTGGCGACACTCACAATCTCGCCGCGAGAATCGCGCAATAAAATATTGTTCCAGGCGATGGTGAGCCGCTCGCCATTGCGCGTGACTATCTCGTTTTCATAGTGCGCCGGCACGGCGCCGCTGCGAATGGCCTCCTGAAAAATCGTGTTTTTTATTTTTTCTCGGATATCGGGCGGCAGAAAAATATCGAACCAATTGTGCAACGACACCTCGTCGCGTTTCCAGCCGGTCAGATTGAGCAAGAAATCATTGCACAAGATGATATGTCCCTGGCGATCGAGCATGACGCCGAGCAACTGAATGTCTTCCAGCACGGCGCGAAAACGTCGTTCGGATTCTTCCAGCACCGCCTCGGCCAGTTTGCGTTCGTCGATATTCATGACTACGCCGGTCATGCGCAGCGCTTGGCCGTCAGCGGCGTATAAAAAATGCCCGTAGCCGGCAACCCAATGCGGCGTGCCATCCGGCCAAATAATCCGATATTCTCTTTGATAAAGACTCCGACTCAGACGCGCGATCTCCACCGCTCGACCCAGCGACGCCAGATCATCCGGGTGCACGCGCTGCGCGAAACTTTCATAGCGACCGTCGAAGTCTTCTAAGCGCATGCCGAACAAGCGCGCGTGTTCAGGCGACCAAACGATGACGCCAGTCGCGAGGTCCCAGTCGAAAATGCCCATGCTGCCGGCGTCTAACGCCAAACGCAGGCGTTCCTCATTCTTCACCAGCCTGCGATTAACCTCGTTCAGCTCGTGCGTGCGTTGTTGCAGTCGTATGGCTTCACGTTGGTGCAGCATCGCGAAATACGTGAGGCCGGAAAGCAAACCGGATAGGACCAACAGAATGGCAATGAACTCGAGCGCCAACAGATCGCGGCGCTGATATACCTCGGCCAGATCGGTACGAAGATGAAGTGTCGCACTTTGCCGATACGAATAAGCAATCGGCATTTCCAACGACAAGCTATGTTCAGGTTCACCTGGCCGTTGGAATGACGCCAGCACAAATCCATTGGCGGAGATCAACCGCAACACTGCAGTGTCACGATCCGCTTCTCCCCATTCGTGCAAGAGACGTTCCGTATCCTGATAGCGCCCGGCTTGTAATTCATTTCCAAGAAAAGTAGCGACCAAGCGTAGATCGCGTTCGGAGTCTTGCTGCGCTAGCAATAAATCATGCGTGAACCTATGTTGCACAAATAGCCAAGCGGCGGCGCTTAAAAACACCACCGCGCTCAACAACACCAGCCATGGCCAGCGCAAGCTGTGGAACTTGGCGTTCATGCTGAATCAGCGCGGACCGGAGGCGATGTTGCCGAGGATGACACGCAAACTGTCGTAGTCCGTATCCGCCGCCGGCACCAGCGCGGTCATGTTCGGGTGTATCGCCGCCATGATCGCTTGACCTTTAGGCGTGTCCTTCATCTGCAATAAAGCACGACGCAAGCTCGCTACCAACATCGCCGGAAGTTTGGCGCTGGTGACGAAAACATGATCGGCCACCGGCGGTGTCGTCGCCAGAGCGCGCAAACCCTTGGGGGCGAACTCCTGAAACACTTCTTCTTTCACCGCACCGGCGGCGTAATCGCCGGCCAATACCGCCAACGCCACATTTTTGTGCGCGCCGAGAAATTCGTGATGCGCCAGAGTGCGCTCGGCGACACCGGCCTGCTGCAACATCCGCAGCGGAATCACGTGGCTCATGGTGGAATCGGGATCGCCGTAAGCGAAGCGCTTGCCCTTTAAATCCGCCAGACTGCGCAGCGGGCTATCTTGACGCACGATAATTACGCCGCGCAAATACGGCTGATGATTTACTTCCTGGCGCGCTAATAAAGGTTTTTTTCCGAAACGGGCAACCAGTTTCACATACGGCACCGGGCCCATGTAGGCGATGTCAACGCTATCGGTACCGATGGCGTCGATATGTTCCGCGTAGTTGCGACCGACGCGCACCGTGACCGGCCGACCGGCGATGCGCGCCAATTCATCTGCGAGTGGCGTGAAGCGCGTGACGATTTCCGCCGGCGGCAAATACGGATGCACCGCGAGGATCAGCGGCTCCTGCGGCGCTGCTATTCCCGAAGCTGCGAAACCCATAGCCACTGCTGCCAAGATATTCAATGCAATCCGATGCATATTGCTTCTCCTATGCGTCACGTATTGAGCGCGTATTCCTTGGGAGGATAAACGTAACTACTCCAGCGTTTTTTGTGCTCTGATGAAATGAGTAGTCTAGCGGTCAACAAATCTTTAATAATTTTATGGACAATTATGATCAAAAAATCTAAACATCGATATAACTATATATTAATTTTTAAAAATAGACTGCTACCGCCGCTAAAACCACACAAATCCGCGCAGCGTGCAGGGCTAAAGACAGAATGGGGATTCGTAAACTAGAGAGCTGGCGCTATCCGCTTGAAGCCAAACGTTTGTCGTCTTTAAAAAACTGTTCGCACTGTTCCGACGACATCGGCTTACTCAGATAATATCCCTGCATGCCGTCGCAATCGTGCGTGCGCATGAAATGCAATTGTTCCACCGTTTCCACGCCTTCGGCGACCACTTTCAAACCTAAGCTATGCGCCATGGTGATGATAGTGCCGGCGATGGCGGCGTCATCGGCATCGCCGGGAATATCGCGCACAAAAGATTGGTCGATTTTAAGAATATCGATGGGAAACCGTTTCAAATAACTTAGGCTGGAATAGCCGGTGCCAAAATCGTCGATGGAGATGGTCACGTTCATGGCTTTCAATTCACGCAAGGTGGCGCTGGAGGCATCGGCCTGTTGCATCACCAACCCTTCGGTCAACTCCAAATTAAGATAAATCGGATTAAGTCCGGTGGTTTGCAATACCTTATATATAGATGCCGCCAGATTCTTCTGATGAAATTGGCGCGCGGACAGGTTCACCGCTATATAAAGCGGCGGATAGCCGCTGCTGTGCCACGCCTGACACTGCTCGCAAGCGGTTTGCAACACCCATTCGCCGATCGGCACAATTACGCCGGTTTCTTCCGCCAACGGAATAAATTGCACCGGTGAGATCAATCCACGCTCGGGATGCTGCCAGCGCAACAAGGCTTCCATGCCGATGACGCGCCCGGTGCGGCAATCGGCGATAGGCTGGTAATTCAAAAATAATTCCCTGCGGTCCAGGGCAAATCGCAGATCGTTCTCCAAGGCCAGCCGCTCGCTGGCCTTTGCCGTCATTTCCGCGGCATAAAATTGGTAACTGTTCTTGCCTGATTCCTTGGCGCGATACATGGCTGCGTCGGCATTGCGCAGCAAGCCCTGTGCGTCTCTGTCGTCGAAAGGATATAAGGTGATGCCCATGCTGGCGGTGATAAATAGTTCGCGCCCGGCGATATGGAATGATTGTTTAAATATATCGAGGATTTTTTGCGCGACGTGCGTGGCGTCATCGACATGTCCCATGTCCGCCAAAACCAGCGCAAATTCGTCGCCGCTCAGGCGCGCTACCGTATCGCCGCGGCGCACCGCGCCGCTGAGCCGCACGGCGACTTCCTTGAGCATGGCGTCGCCTTCTTCATGTCCCAAACTGTCGTTAACGTATTTGAAACGATCGAGATCCAGAAATACCACACCCACCAGGCGCTCACGCCGGTCAGCTTCAGCCTTGGCCTGTTCGATGCTTTCGATCAGCTGTACGCGATTGGGCAAGCTGGTGAGACTGTCGTAATGCGCCAGAAAATTTAGGCGCCGTTCGGATATTTTTCGCTCAGTGATGTCGCGCGTCACACTGAGAATACAAGGACTTTGTTCCGACTCCAAAAATAAAGGCACCGCGTGTGTTTCCATCCAACGATGCGCGCCTTTAAGGCCGATAATTTCAAATTCCAATTTTCCTTTCTGATTACGCAAAACCTCGCCGATAAAACTTCGGAACGGTTCGCGGTATTCGGGCAGGAGTAACTGCCATATCGGCTTACCGATAACTTGCTCGGCATTGCTGGCCTCGATCATCGCCAAGCCTGCTGGATTCATTTGCAGCAGCACGCCATCCATGGAAACAACTTTGACACATTCCGGTTCGGCGTTGACGATGGCACGCAATTGATTTTCGCTCGCGCGCATGGCCGTCTCTGCGCGCTTGCGCAGGATCAGCGCGCCCAATTGCATCGCCACTCCCGACACAACGCTAATTAAACGTTCATCCTCTTGGCGCGGTTCGCGCATGAAAAACTCTATCACCGCCACCACTTTGTCTTCGGCCATGACTGGAATGCCCAGCCCCGTATGCAGGCCAGCCTTTTTAGCCACTGCAGATCGTGGAAAATTTCCTTCGTCGGCGACATTCGCCATCCATACCGGTTTTTTCGAGGACCACACTTTTCCGGGCAAACCTATGCCGATGGAAAAAGTCATCTCCATGCTGACCCTTCTAAAATGATCTAAGCCCGTGGCCGCGGTGTACCACACCGGCATGCACTCGAGTCGACCGTTATCGCTCGGTAACCATGCCTGTCCAAAAATCCATCCGGTGGATTCGCACACTTTGCGCAACACCACGCCCATGGCCGAGGCCAAATCTTCGGTTTCACTGATAGCGAGGGTAATGGTTTGCAGCAGTTGTATTCTTTCTTCGGCGCGGCGGGAGTCAGCCATTTGCGTTTTCAAAACTGAATTCAGCTCGGCTAAGGCGGAGCTGTGTTCGGCGCGCCGGCGCAAGAAACCAATCATGAATACCATGGTTGGCGTGGTTATACCCCACAACACCACGCGCCATAAATTTTCGTTGCTGTAATGAAAAATAGCCCCGGGCGTGGAAAAAAAGTAAGCAAAATAAAACCACGCCATCACGGCGCTGACGAGTCCCGAGCGTAAACCACTATAGAAGGCGGAGAACACCACGATCAATATAAGAATGGCGGGAGGATTAGGAATCTTGAACGACCACGCACGTAAAAAAATATCAATAACAACGACGCAAGCTAATACGAGCGCCGGACCAATGATGGCTCGCGAAAGATTCGATTTAATTAAATGCAAATTACCGTTTATGGTTTTATTCATGCCCCGGCCATGCTTTGCGGTACGTCACCGCCTCTCATTAGAATAGGTGAGTCCTCGGCCGGGGCAAGAAAACGTTATTTCGTGGGGGAATAGGCCTTTAAATTGATCGCCAGCGCGAAGTTTGGCGCTTAATCGCCAAACGCGCGATACCCGCGATGACGCTCACTACGCTGAGCAACAGGATGATGGGCAAATTTCCCCAGCGCCCATACGGCGTCATGCCCTGTAGCGGTTGAACCATGGCCGTCAATGTATACGCTTGAAACTGAGGCGAAAGCGCTGCAATTTTTCCCTGCGCATCGATTACCATCGACGGGCCGGTATTCGCGGCGCGCAACAAAGAGCGTCCGGTTTCGCGCGCGCGCATGCGCGCCATTTGCACGCGCTGATGTGGGCCCAAAGAATCCCCGAACCACGCGTCTTCGCTGACATTGATGAGCAACGTCGCCTGCGGTAAAGCGCGAATCACTTCTTCGCCAAAAGCATCTTCATAACAAATCGAAACGCCGACTTTTTGCCCCGCCACCAACAACGGCGGCTGATTCGCCGGCCCGGCGCTGAAATCCGACATGGGTATTTCGAGAGTTTGTAACAACCAGCCGAATAAAGTCTGCAGCGGCAGAAATTCTCCGAATGGCACTAAGTGATGTTTACGGTAAACACCTCCGGCCGCGCCGATGTTGACCGCGCTGTTGTAATAACGCCGCCGATCGGCGTCGCGTTCGACGATGCCGATTACAAAATCGGTGTTTCTTTCGAAACTCAAACGTCGCAGACGGTCGAGATAATTGGAATCGATGGTGTCGAAATAAGTCGGTATCGCCGATTCCGGCCACACGATCAGATCCGATCGCGGCGCTTGTTCGCTTAACGTTAGATAACGTTCCAGAATCGCATTGCGATTTTCCGGCCGCCATTTACTTTCTAAGGATATATTTCCTTGGATCAAGGAAACTTGCAGCGGTTTGTCCAATGCTTGCGTCCATTCCACGTTGCCGACAAGCCAGCCGCCAATCCATACCAAGGCCAGCGGAGGTAAAAAAAGTAACCAGAATTTTTTTGGATCGTGCAGCGTGGCCGCTAATAAGCCGGCACTCAAGACGCAAAAGAAACTTACCCCATACACGCCGAATACCGGCGCATAGCCAGCAAGCGGGCCGGCCACTTGGCTGTAACCTACGTTAAGCCAAGGAAAACCGGTGAGAAACCAACCGCGCACCCATTCCAACAACACCCACATCGCCGGCAGCACTAATACGGTGTGCGTGATGTGACGCCGATTGAGAAAGCGTGCTTGCAACCAACCGAATAAAGCCGGATAGAGAGACAATCCCATCACAAACAACAATGTCGCCAACGCCGCCAACGGCAAGGGCATGTTGCCGAAGCGATGCATGCTCACGTAAACCCAGGAAACGCCCAGGCCGAACATGCCGAGACCGAAAAGAAACCCGCGCCACGCGGCGCGGCGCGGCGACGCCGGCGACCACAATAAAAATAAAAACGCCGGGCAAATAATCGCAAGCAAAGACCAATCGAAAGGGGAGAATGCCAAAGGCAACAACAGCCCGGATACCAGCGCCGCGCCGTCGGCGACGCCCGGCCGGAGCGTGAAAAAATTACTTCTTCTTTGACTGCTGGGTTTCTTGTCCAACCGGATTCACTTTGAGCAAATAAACGCGGCGGCTGTCGGCGCGCAACACTTCGAAGCGCAGATTTTCAATATCGACCTTTTCGCCGCGGCGCGGAACATGACCGAGCCGATTCATCACCAATCCGCCCACGGTTTCGATATCGTCGTGCGCGTATTGCGTGTTAAAACGCGCGTTAAAATCCGCCAGGCTGACCAAGGCTTTGACCACGAATTCGCCGCCTTCGCGCGGCATAATCATGACGTCGTCATCGATATCGTATTCATCCGAAATTTCGCCGACGATTTGTTCGAGCACGTCCTCGATCGTCACCATGCCGGCGACGCCGCCGTATTCGTTGACGACGATGGCCATGTGATTGCGGCTGGTGCGAAATTCGCGCAATAAAATGTTCAAACGCTTGCTCTCCGGCACGATCACGGCCGGGCGCAGCATGTCGTGGATATTGAAACGGGCGCGCTTTTTCTTGTCCAAGAACAAGTAACGCAATAGGTCTTTGGCCAATAGGATGCCAACGACCTTGTCTTTATCGCCATCGATCATGGGAAAACGCGAATGTCCGGATTCGATTACCATCGGCAAATATTGTTCGGGCGTATTATTCTGGTCGACCACGTCCATTTGCGAACGCGGCACCATGATATCGCGCACCTTCATTTCCGAAACTTGCAGCACGCCTTCGATCATGTCGAGCGAATCGCGGTCGAGCACCGCGCGATCGGCGGAGGCGCGTAAAATTTCAATCAGTTCTTCGCGCGTCGCCGGTTCGCCGAGCAAGGCTTGGCTGATGCGATCGAGCAGCGAGCGCGACGACGCGCTAGCGACATCCACCGGCGCTTCGGATTTTTCTTGGTTTTGATTACTCATGAGATGTAAGGATTGGCAAAGCCCAGTTCCTTGAGGAGACGAATTTCCATTTTTTCCATTATCGCGGCGTCGCGCGCCTGCTGATGATCGAAACCGCGCAGGTGCAGTATACCGTGAACCACCATGTGCGCCCAATGCGCGCGCAGCGGCTTATTTTGCTGGGACGCTTCGCGCCGCACCAGCGGCGCGCAAATCACCAAATCGCCGAGCGTGTCGCTGGCCGGCCCCGGCGGCGCTTCATAGGGAAACGCCAAAACATTCGTGGGGTATTTTTTGCGCCGAAAACGCGCATTCAACGCCGCGGCTTCTTTGGCGCCGACAATGCGCACGCCGAGCGAGACCGCGCGGCGATGACCCTTGAGCGCCGCGCGCGCCCAGCGTTGCAGGCTGGATTTTGCCGGCAAATTTTTGCGCGCCACGGTGTATTGCAAGTTCACGGTTAATCTCATCCTTGAATTTTTCGATCGCGCAAATTCTCTATCGACTGATTGTGAGATTCGTAAGCCTCGACGATTTTTTGCACCAGCGCGTGGCGCACCACATCTTGCGGCGTGAAGTGCGTGAAGGTAATGCCGTCGACGCCGCGCAAAATATCGATCGCTTGCTTTAAGCCGGAAACCTGATCGCGGCGTAAATCGATTTGCGTGATGTCGCCGGTAATCACGGCGGTGGTGCCGAAACCGATGCGCGTGAGAAACATTTTCATTTGTTCGGCGGTGGTGTTCTGCGCCTCGTCCAGGATAATGAACGATTCATTCAGCGTGCGGCCGCGCATATACGCCAGCGGCGCCAATTCGATAACATTCTTCTCCAAAAGCCGTGCGACCTTTTCGGAGCCGAACATCTCATGCAGCGCGTCGTACAAAGGTCGCAAGTAAGGATCGATTTTCTGCACCAGGTCGCCGGGCAGAAAACCCAAACGTTCACCGGCCTCAACCACCGGCCGCACCAGCAAGATACGCCGCACGCGATTGCTTTCCAATGCTTCGACCGCGCAGGCCACGGCTAAATAAGTTTTGCCGGTGCCGGCGGGACCGACACCGAAATTAATATCGTGCGTCAGAATGTTGCGAATATATTGTAGCTGGCGTGGACCGCGCCCGTGGATGACGCGCTTTGGCGTGCGTAAGTCCGTTTCGCGATCGCCGGCATCGACGGTATGCGTGCCCTTGGAAAATTTTTGTAAAACGCCGTGCACGCCTTCCAGGCTTAAGGCATCGCGCGTACGCGTGGCGTCGTACAGTTCTTTCAGCACCTGTAAGGCTGCTTTGGTTTTTTCCGCGGTGCCCATGATGCGAAAAATATTCCAGCGATTGGCGATCTCGACGTCGAAGGTCTCTTCGATTTGCTTAAGATGTTCGTCATGACTGCCGCATAAATTGGCGAGCCGGCGATTATCGGCGGGAGTAAAACTAAACTCGAGCGGCTTGGGTTTCGATTTCAATGGCGCGGTGGAACCTTAGAGGAATTCATTCGATCATTAAGCGGCAAAATCCGCGAACAAATCAAGCCCGGCGCGCCAAGGGATCGACTAGCAAGCGCCCGCGCAGCGAATTTGTCAGGGCTTCGGTTATCTCGACCTCAATAAACTGCCCGATTAAAGCCGCATCGGCGCAATCGAAATTAACCACGCGGTTGTTTTCGGTGCGTCCGCACATTTGCTGGGGCGATTTGCGTGCCTGGCCTTCAACCAAAATATTTTGCGCAGTGCCTATCATGCTGCGGCTGATGGCGCTGGCCATTTCAATATTGCGCTGCTGCAAACGCGTCAGCCGTGCATTCTTAACCGTGACGGGAGTGTTGTCGGTTAACTCCGCCGCCGGCGTTCCCGGGCGCGCGCTGTACATAAAACTAAACGAGGTATCGAAGGCCATCGCTTCCATCAAATTCAGGGTGGCGGCGAAATCGGTTTCGGTCTCGCCGGGAAAACCGACGATGAAATCCGTGGTCACGCTGATATCCGGGCGCACTTCGCGCAAGCGATTTATCTTCGATTTATATTCGAGCACGGTATGGCCGCGCTTCATCAGCGCCAGAATGCGGTCGGAACCGCTTTGCACCGGCAGATGCAAATGATTCGCCAGCTTCGGCACCTCGGCATAGGCCGCGATCAAGCGATCGTTAAACACTTGCGGATGCGAGGTGGTGAAACGGATGCGGCCGATGCCGTCGATTTCGGCCAGGTAACGAATGAGCAAAGCCAAGTCGGTGAACTCGCCGCTGTGCATGACGCCACGATAGGCATTCACGTTTTGCCCGAGGAGTATCACTTCGCGCACGCCGCGCGCAGCGAGTTGCGCCACTTCCGCGATTACGTCGTCGAACGGCCGGCTGAATTCTTCGCCGCGCGTGTACGGCACCACGCAGAATGTACAATATTTACTGCAACCTTCCATGATCGACACCATGGCACGCACGCCATCCACGCGCGGTTCGGGCAGGCGATCGAATTTTTCGATTTCGGGAAAGGAGATATCCACCGCCGGCCGATGCGTCGCCACCACGCTATCCAACATTTCGGGCAGGCGATGCAGGGTTTGCGGCCCAAACACCATATCGACATAAGGGGCGCGCTTGATAATCGCCGCGCCTTCCTGGCTGGCGACGCAACCGCCGACGCCAATAATCAGTTCCGGCCGCAATAATTTTAATTCGCGCCACAAACCCAGCTGCGAAAAAACTTTATCTTGGGCTTTCTCGCGGATCGAACAGGTATTAAGGAGTAACACGTCGGCCGCGGCCGGGTCGTCGGTGGTCTCGAAACAGTGGCTGGCCGCCAGCGCATCGGCCATGCGCGCGGAATCGTATTCGTTCATCTGACAGCCGAAGGTCTTAATGTGCAGCTTAGGGGACATAGGGATCTGATGGGCCAATGGGCGTTAAATTTACCGTCGCCGCCGCAAAATTACCAGCCAACAATAAAAAACCCGGGCGGCGCCAGCCGTCCGGGTTCGAAGATCATCGATAACTGCTAGGTTTTAGCTTTTTGGTCGATTTGCGACAGAATCGCCACTAACAAGGCTACCGCCGATAGCAGAAAGATATAAAAAATGTTCTCCATAAGTTGCGAATATGTCGACGCCAGATAAGTGATAATCGACGGCGTTCCAACCCAAAAACTCAATTTCAACATGGCACTTCAACCTCCTAAAATTAAACCTGCGAGAGGAGCACGCTGGCTCGTAAGTTTCCCTGCTACTCACAGTTCGTTCCTAACGGGTTAGAGTCTTGGCCAATGGTCGTTAAACCACAAGCTGCACCCGATGCGTGGCGCCAAGCCGGAGACAGTCGGAGAAATAGCTTTTTGCTCAGATATTTTTTTGACTGCTGAAAAACAGGTTTTGTGCGCCATAATTAGCGCTGTTTTGGCACACTTTCTGCATCAATTCAGCCACTTCACCTTCTTGCTGCCCCGTCGTGAGCGATAAAACAGCCAAAGCCCGTGAACGTCGAAATAAAGCGCGGCGCTTGTTAGCCAAGCGGCGTAAGGCTATGCGCTGGAAGTTAGAAAATTTGATTCGGCGCAAGAGTCCGGGACGTCGCACCACCGATCGATCGGTCGCCGCCGACGCCAAGAAATCGGAGAATTTATTATCCACGCTCGCGGGCTTATGCGTCCTCACTTCCACGGGTTTGTTGGGTTACTTTACCGCAGAACGAAAATTCGTCATTAACACTGAGTTAACCCAGGCACTGCTCAATTACGCCAAAGAATTTCTAAAAGTTTACAAAGCAGCGCCGCAAACCGAGGGCCGCCGTATTGGAATTATTTACGCGCCGGAAAAAAACCAAGCATGGCATAGCGCAACACTCCTTATGGAGGAAACTGTGGTGCGTCATTTGTATCCGGTACAAGGTCAAGCCACGGCTAAACTCACGGTGTTTCAAAAAAAGAAACAGGAAAATAGTCTCTACCGCGGCATGGAGCTTTTATTGGAGGCAATGAACGAAGCCATGCCCGGCATACCGAAATATTGTCCGGTGCTTTACGATCGCGGCACCACGCTGGCGGACTATCCGGAGTTAGCCGTTGAAAATGCAGCGGATAAAAAATCGCCCGTCATCGAAGTGCTCAATCTCATCGCCGCCATGCCGTTTAATAACCATGACATCGTCAAGATTATCGAAGTTATTCATAACGTGCATAACCGTATTGTTAAAAAAGATTTACGTAAGCCGCTTAAATTCGAATTGATCAATAAAGTCGGGATGACGCCGTGGTCTGATGAAGACTTTTCTACCAACGTGGAAAATATTTCTCAACCCCCTGCTCAAAAAATCCCGGCGCCGGTTGCAGTTATCGATCAGCCGCCCACGCGTGCTATTCGCTCACAGGCCCCTGCCCTTAAACAATTTGAAAAGTGGTTGGAAATTCCAAACCGTCCGGTAACAGCGGCAGCATTAAAGAAGTTTGCGGCGTTTAAAAAACTAAACGATCGTGAACTATCGACGTTGGCGGCAAAGAGCCTGGTGTTCCGCGCGCCGCCGGGAACTTTGCTGCTCGACCGCGGCAGCAACGATCCGTGGAATTTATTTTTGCTCACGGGACAGGTTGCCCTCGAAACGGCTAAGGAAAGCCGCATCGTTGTCGCCGCAGACAGTAAAGCCGCTACCTTACCTATCGCTGCTGCTAAACCGAGAAAATGTAATGTGCGTGCGGTGACGGCGGTGGCATTTCTCTGGATTCATGAAAATATTATTGGCAACTAAGCGCCATTCAGCTTGAGCTTGAAAATGGTGGCTAAGGGCGGAGTCGAACCGCCGACCTCAGCATTATGAGTGCCGCGCTCTAACCATCTGAGCTACTTAGCCGAACGAACCAAAAACGGCCGCAAAAGATACCGGTATCTGTCGGGCCTGACAAGCGAAACTAAACTTTACGCGCCTTCAACTGGATCAAAATACTATACGTTAAAGCGGAAATGCATGACATCGCCATCCATGACCGGGTATTCCTTGCCTTCCAGACGCAATTTACCGGCCTCGCGCGCGCCGTGTTCGCCGTGATAGCTGACGTAATCCTCGTAAGCAATCGTTTCAGCACGGATAAAGCCGTGCTCGAAATCGGTATGGATCACGCCCGCGGCTTGCGGGGCGTGCGCACCCTTGCGTACAGTCCAAGCGCGCACTTCCTTGGGGCCGGCGGTAAAAAAGGTTTGTAAGCCAAGCAATTGATAACCGCCGCGGATGACACGGTTAAGGCCCGGTTCCGCCAAACCCATATCGGCGAGAAAAACTTTCTTCTCTTCCGCATCCATGTCCGCCAGCTCAGCTTCGATGCTGGCGCAAATGGGAACCACCACGGAATTTTCCGCGCGCGCGAGTTTTTCTAGTTGATCCAAATGCGGATTATGGGTGAATCCGGTTTCATTCACGTTCGCAATATACATAAGCGGTTTGTCGGTGAGCAGGCACATGGGCTTTAACAACTTGCGCTCTTCTTCGTTTAAACCAAGACTGCGCACCGGTTGACCGGCGTTCAAATGCACGCGCGCGCGCGTTAACAGTTCGCGTAATTTTATCTCGTCTTTATTGCCGCTTTTTGCGCCCTTGTCGGTGCGATGCATGGCCTTCTCGACGGTATCTAAATCGGCGAGTGCGAGTTCGGTATTAATCGTCTCGATATCCGAGAGCGGATTAATCCGACCGGCGACGTGCACGATGTTTTCGTCTTCAAAGCAGCGCACCACGTGGGCGATGGCGTCGACCTCGCGAATGTGCGACAGAAATTTATTTCCCAATCCTTCGCCCTTTGAAGCGCCGGCGACGAGGCCGGCTATATCGACGAACTCGATCGTGGTCGGAAGAATTTTTTCCGGTTTCACGATTTCGGCAAGCTTTTGCAGACGCAGATCCGGCACTTCGACGATACCCACGTTCGGATCGATGGTGCAGAAAGGATAATTTTCCGCGGCGATGCCGGCCTTGGTCAGCGCGTTAAAAAGTGTCGACTTGCCTACATTCGGCAGACCGACGATGCCGCATTTGAATCCCATCTTATTGATCCTTCATAATTGCAAAATAAGTCTCAGAATACTTAAATGGTATAAACACTGTGCACCAAATCCCCTCTCCCTGCGGGAGAGGCCTGGGTGAGGGGAATATAAAAAAAGTTTACAAAATAAGATCGCCCTCACCCTCGCCCCCTCCCGTGGGGAGAGGGGATTGTTAAGATTTGTGCGTGTGCAGGCTGTTCATGACTTTCTGAAACTGGCCTTGCACGATATCAACTAAATGCGTCTTGGCGTGCGCGATGGCGTCATCAATTAAAGTTTGCTCCGACGCCGGCGCGCGTTTCAGAACGTACGATACAACCTGCGCGCTATAACCCGGATGACCGATACCGATGCGCAGACGCGCATAATCTGGATCGCCGAGTTTTTCCGTGACATCGGCCAAACCGTTATGGCCGCCGTTACCGCCGCCTACTTTTAAACGCACGGTGCCCGGCGGCAAGTCGAGCTCATCGTGCGCCACTAGAATTTCGGTCACCGGAATTTTGTAATAGTGAGCGAATTTCGCAACCGATTCGCCGCTGTGATTCATAAAAGTCTGCGGCGCCAGCAGCCACACTTCTTTACCGGCGATATTTAATTTACCGAGGTCGGCGGAGAAACGCGCTTCATGACGCAAGCGCTCGTTCGATCCGACCAGCAGCGCGTCCAAAAAACGGAACCCGGCGTTGTGCCGGGTTTCCGCATACTCGGCGCCTGGATTTCCCAGGCCGACGATGAGAGAGATGCCTTGAGTCATGCTACCTTCTTCCGCTCATCTCCATCGAAACAAAAACATCCTGAAAAAGGAAAAGGATGAGGGATCCTCCCTCTCATCTCCATCCCTTCTCCCGCAGGGAAAAGGGAGCAAGCTCGGAAATTATTTGCCTTCCTTCTTCGCTTCCGGTTTCTTGGCGTCGGGTTTTTTGGCGTCGGCTTTCGGTGCTTCGCCCTTCTTGGCGTCGGCCGCCTTGGCGTCGCCGGCCTTGGCATCGCCTTCCGCTGGCGCCGCGGCGGCGGCACCTTCGGCTGGTACGGCTGCCGCTACTGGAGCGACTTCTTCGACGATGCGGATAGTGGTAATCGCCGCCACCGCCAAATCGTCGCCGCCATGCGCCAAGCTCGTAATCGTGACGCCTTCGGGCAGTTTGAGATTGGAAAGATGCACCGACTCGTTAATGTGCAAGGCCGACATATCTACCGTCAGGAATTCCGGCAAGTCTTTCGGCAAGCAGGTGATGTCGATTTCGTTCATGAGATGCGTGGCGATGCCGCCGTCCGCCTTCACGCCCGGGGCGACATCCTGGCCGATGAAGTGCAAAGGAATCTTCATGTGAATCTTTTCGGTGGCGCTAATGCGCTGCAAGTCCACGTGCATCACCAAGGGTTTGTACGGATGCATATTCCAATCGCGCAGAATCGCTTGATCTTTGTCGGCGCCAACGGCCACCGTCAGAATCGAGGTGTGGAATTTTTCGTTGGCGAGGTGTTGAATCATCGCATTGTGATCCAACGACACCATCACCGGTTGTTTGCCTGCGCCATAGATAATGGCGGGAACTTTGCCGGCACGGCGAAGGCGGCGGCTCGCACCCGTACCTTGCGCTGCGCGCGGCTCGGCGGTTAATTCGAATTTAGCACTCATTGTCATCTCCTAATATTAAGTATTAATAAAATTCGTCCTTCCGCGACCAGAAGAACGGGTGAAGCTTTAAACTTCGATGCGTTGGGGTTCGCTGCGCTCACCCCAATCTACATTGAATTTTGAATACGCTCTAACTATTCCATAAATAATTCGCTGACCGAGTCGTCTTCGCTGATACGCCGCATCGATTCGGCCAGCAATTCCGACACGCTTAACTGACGAATACGTTTGCAAGCCTTGGCTTCAGGCTTAAGCGGAATGGTGTCAGTCACCACTAATTCATCCAGCATGGATTTTTCGATCCGCTCCACGGCCTTGCCGGACAACACCGGGTGCGTGCAATACGCCAATACTTTTTTAGCGCCGTTGTCTTTCAACGCCGCCGCGGCTTCGCATAAAGTGCCGGCGGTATCGACCAGATCGTCCATCAACACACAAGTGCGGCCGGTGACTTCACCGATGATGTGCATCACCTTGGCCTCGTTCGGCTTGGGACGGCGTTTATCGATGATCGCCAAATCCGCCTCGAGGTGCTTGGCCATGGCGCGGGCGCGAACCACGCCGCCGACGTCCGGTGACACCACTAATAGATCTTTAAATTCTTGGCGCCATATATCACCCAACAACACCAGCGAAGCGTAAATATTATCCGTTGGGATGTTAAAAAATCCTTGGATCTGATCGGCGTGCAGATCCATGGTCAACACCCGATGCGCGCCCGAAATCGTAATCATGTCGGCCACGAGCTTGGCGGTGATCGCCACGCGCGCGGTGCGCGGCCGCCGGTCTTGGCGCGCGTAACCATAATAAGGTATCACCGCGGTGATGCGCCGCGCCGAGGAACGCTTGACGGCGTCGATCAAGATCAGTAATTCCATCAAATTGTCGTTGCTGGGCGAGCAGGTCGGCTGGATGATGAACACATCCTTACCGCGCACATGCTCCATCACCTCGACTTGAATCTCGCCATCGGAAAAACGGCTGATGACGGCTTTACCCAGCGGCAAACCCAAACGCCGCACGACTAATTCCGCGAGCGCTGGATTAGCGTTCCCGGTAAATACCACCATGTTGTCCAAGGACACGATTTTTCCCTCAGGCCATGTCCGGAAATCCGGCAATTGAATCAGCTGTCATCAAAAATTGACGACGCGAATTGGTTGGGGCGCCAGGATTCGAACCTGGGAATGCCGGAATCAAAATCCGGTGCCTTACCGCTTGGCTACGCCCCAATGATGAACTGTGCGGCCGCGTTTATTTATAACGAACCTCTAAAATTAAAACTCCTTCTCCCTCCGGGAGAAGGCAGGGATGAGGGGGATAATTAACTCACCCTCACCCTAACCCTCTCCCGCAGGGAGAGGGAATTTTTAGAGGTTTCCTATATATAAAGTATATAAAGGATGCCGATTCAGCCCACGTGCGACGAAGCCCGTATACGGTTTAGGAATTCGCTCTAAGATTCGCCGGCCGTGTTCGCTGTCGGTCACACTTAAGAAGACACATCCGCCGGAACCCGACATGCGTGGTTGGC
>JACQBD010000117.1 GCA_016194665.1 Gammaproteobacteria bacterium | reverse complement strand
GTTTTAGCGAGGTGTTCACGCGCCACCGTCACCGGCGCGGCGCAGAAACGATTTTTGGTAAAGCTGGCGGCGACCACGGTTCCGGGCGCGTTTTCAATCACCACCAAATCGCGGCGCTGAGATTTACGAATGCCGGCCGCGGTCACTCCCAGGCGAATACCTGAAATCGGGTGCAGCACCGGCAATGCTTGCAGGCCGACCGCCATGGATCAGCTCAACTTGCCGTGGCACTGTTTATATTTTTTGCCCGAACCGCAGGGGCAAGGCTCATTGCGTCCGACTTTAGGTTGATTGCGCGTCACCGGCTTCTGCGCCACTGCCACGTCTTCGGCGTCTTCGCCCGCTTCCGGCTGAGCGCCATTATCCAAGGTCGGATGCATGAAATGCATTTCTTGCGGCCGGCGATTTTGATTTTCCAGCGCCTCCACGTCTTGCTGCGCTTGCACTTGCAGATGCGCCAGCAGATTAATCGCGTCGTGGCGAATGCGTCCTAACATATCGGAAAACAGCACGAAAGATTCGCGCTTGTATTCTTCCTTGGGATTTTTTTGCGCATAACCGCGCAGATGGATGCCTTGACGCAGATGATCCATGGCCGCCAAGTGGTCCTTCCACTGCGTATCCAGCACTTGCAGCATCACTGCTTTTTCCAAATGGCGCATAACGTCGGGACCGATAGCCAAAGTTTTTTCCGCATGCTTGCGATCTGCTTCGGCCAAAATCCGCGCGCGCAATTTTTCTTCGTCCAAGCCGGCTTCGTCTTTCAGCCACTGGGCGATAGGCAGCTTCACGCCGAACTCGCGTTCGAGACTTTCTTCGAGGCCGGGTACATTCCATTGCTCTTCCAAACTTTCCGGCGGGATATGCTGGCTGATCAGCTCACTGACCACGTCATGACGTATGGTGGTGATGCTTTCAGAAATATCGTCGACTTCCATCAGCCGGTTGCGTTGCTCGTAAATTACTTTGCGCTGGTCGTTGGCAACGTCGTCGTATTCGAGCAATTGTTTGCGGATATCGAAGTTGCGTCCTTCCACTTTGCGCTGCGCGTTTTCAATGGCGCGCGAAACCCATGGGTGTTCGATGGCCTCGCCTTCTTGCATGCCCAACTTTTGCATTAGCCCGGAAAGCCGATCGCTGCCGAAAATCCGCAGCAAATTGTCCTCGAGCGACAGATAAAATCGCGACGAACCCGGATCGCCCTGGCGCCCGGAACGGCCGCGCAGTTGATTATCGATGCGCCGCGACTCGTGGCGCTCGGTACCGATCACGTGCAAACCACCCGCCGCCAATACTTGTTGGTGACGCTGCTCCCAGTCAGCACGAATTTTTTGGCGCTTGGCTTCGTCGTCGCCGGCTTCCTTAAGTTCCATTTCGAGATTGCCGCCCAAAACGATATCGGTGCCGCGGCCGGCCATGTTGGTGGCGATGGTCACCGCGCCGGGGCGGCCGGCTTGCGCCACGATCAGCGCTTCACGCTCGTGCTGCTTGGCGTTTAACACTTCGTGAGGAATTTTTTCCTGAGTCAGCAGGCGCGACAATTGTTCCGACGATTCGATCGATACCGTACCGACCAGAGCCGGTTGGCCGCGTTTATGGCAATCGATAATGTCGGTTTTAATCGCCGTGTGTTTCTCATTCGCCGTGCGATAAATTTGGTCGGCCATGTCTTGGCGCACCATCTGCCGATGCGTGGGAATGACCACGACTTCCAAGCCATAGATCTGCTGGAATTCAAAAGCCTCGGTATCGGCGGTGCCGGTCATGCCGGAAAGCTTGCGATACAGGCGAAAATAATTTTGGAAGGTGATGGTCGCGAGTGTCTGATTTTCATTTTGAATTTTCGCGCCTTCTTTGGCTTCGACCGCTTGATGCAAACCTTCCGACCAGCGCCGGCCTTGCATCATGCGCCCGGTAAATTCATCGATGATAATGACTTCATTATCGCGCACGATGTAATCCACCTCGCGCTTATAAAGCGAATGCGCGCGCAACGCGGCATTGAGATGGTGCATTAAAATCAGATTGGACACGTCGTAAAGACTGGAACCGGCTTCGAGCAGCCCGGCTTGGGTCAATAATTTTTCGACCTTTTCGTGGCCCGCTTCGGTGAGAAAAGCTTGGCGCGCTTTTTCGTCGACGGTGTAATCGCCGGGGCCGCCTTCGGTCTCTTGTTTCATCAATCGCGGGATGATGCCGTTGATCTTGACGTACAGATCCGTGCTTTCTTCCGCGGGCCCGGAAATGATCAGCGGCGTGCGCGCTTCGTCGATGAGAATCGAATCGACTTCGTCGACGATGGCGTAATTCAAACCACGCTGCGCACGTTCTTCGGCGCGAAACGCCATGTTATCGCGCAGGTAATCGAAGCCGTATTCGTTATTCGTGCCGTAAGTAATATCCGCGGCGTAGGCCGCGCGTTTGGTTTCGCGATCTTGCCCAGGCACCACCACGCCCACGCTCATTCCCAGAAATTGATAAATCTTGCCCATCCATTCAGCGTCGCGGCGCGCCAGGTAATCGTTGACCGTCACCACGTGCACGCCTTTGCCGGAAAGCGCGTTCAAGTACACCGCGAGCGTGGCCACCAATGTTTTGCCTTCGCCGGTGCGCATCTCGGCAATTTTTCCATGGTGCAATACCATGCCGCCGATCAACTGCGCGTCGAAGTGACGCATGCCCAGCGAACGTTTCGATGCTTCGCGCACCACCGCGAAAGCTTCGTGCAACAAACTATCCAAACTGTCGCCGTTGGCGATACGGGTTTTAAATTCGGCGGTCTTAGCGCGCAGCTGTTCGTCGCTGAGCTGGGCGATGTCAGGTTCGAGCGCGTTGATGCGGGCGACGTCTTGCTGCATGCGCTTGAGAAGCCGGCTGTTGCGGCTGCCGAATATTTTAGTAAGCGCTTTCGTGATCATAAAAAATCCATGCGCCTCGCGCGGAGGCGTGTCAAAAGAGCGGCATTATGGAGGAAAAACGACGAGACTTGAAGCTTCGAATTTACCGCAGCGATTATTTAGCGTTGGCTTGTTGCAAGTAGCGCATGGGGTTTACCGCACTGCCGTTGCGCACCACCTCAAAATGCAGATGCGGGCCGGTGGAGCGGCCGGAAGTGCCGACTAAGGCAATCTCCTGACCCTTGCGTACCCGATCGCCGACTTTCACCAGCGTGGCGCTGGTGTGAGCATAACGCGTGATGAGACCGGATTCATGTGTCACTTCGACCAACAAACCATACCCGGCTTTTTCGCCGCTATGGGTAATCAGTCCATCGCCTACCGCCAACACCGGCGAACCCATGCGCGAGGCGATATCCACGCCTTCATGCATCGATTGGTGGCCGTTAAACGGATCGGCACGCACGCCGAAACCGGAAGAGATCCAACCGCCGTCGACCGGCCAGCCGGAAGGCGTCACCGCCGCGCTGAGTTTGCGGTCGAGCAATAAATTTTCCAGCGCCGCCAAACGTTCCTGTTGACGCTGCGTTTCTTGCGTCAAGCGTTCGAGCGAAGCCATCAGCTCGGGCGTGCTCGAAGTCGTGATGGTTTTTTCCGGCCCGCCCATGGCGGCTTCGGCGGAAAAATTAAATTCACGCGCATCCAGTCCGGCCATGCGCGTCAGACGACTGCCGAGCGCATTGAGACGCAGTACGTGCGCTTGGAGTTGGCCTAAACGTTGCGCCAAAGCATTGAGATGCGCTTCGGCATTACGCTTGGCCTCGGCTATCGAACGTTGTTGCGCGTCGAGCTCGCGGCGTTGCGCCATCAGCAGCGAGTCCACGCTATATTCAGAAAACATTTCTTGGCTGCGATAGGCGATCACGCCAATTAAAATCGGCATGGCCACAACTAAAACTAAAGCGATGAGAATTAGATGGCGATGCGAAAGCGTGGTATTGCGGCCCTTGCCGTGGCGATTATTGGGGATAAGAATGATATTCATCCGTCGACTCCTGAATTCACTCTTGGTGGGCCGCGATCACGTGATTACGCGCTGGCGCTGCGTCCAATTAAACCGTGGGAACCGTTCGCACGAAAGCGATGGGGGCCTCTTCGGTTTCATCGTAAGTAATGAGTTCCCAGGCTTGCTGGTTGGACACCAATTGACGCAGTAAACGGTTGTTAAGCGAATGCCCCGACTTATGCGCGCTGAACGCGCCGATCAAAGGATGGCCCAACAAATACAGATCGCCGATGGCGTCGAGTACCTTGTGCTTCACGAACTCGTCTTCGTAACGCAGACCATCGTCGTTCAAGATGCGATAGTCATCCATAACGATGGCGTTATCCAAACCGCCGCCGCGCGCCAAGCCGGCGGCGCGCAAGGCTTCCAGATCGCCCATGAAACCGAAGGTACGCGCGCGGCTGACTTCCTTCACAAACGAAGTGGTGGAAAAATCCACGCTGGCGTTTTGGGTGGAATTGCGAAACGTCGGGTGATTGAATTCGATCGCGAATGAAACCTTAAAACCTTCGAACGGTTCGAAGCTGGCCCACTTGTCACCGTCCTCAACGCGAATGTCCTGCTTGATGCGGATAAAACGCTTCGGCGCGGTTTGCTCGGCGATGCCCGCCGATTGAATCAAGAATACAAACGGGCCGGCGCTGCCGTCCATGATCGGAACTTCGGCTGCGGTCAGATCGACGTAAGCATTATCGATGCCTAAGCCGGCGAAGGCCGACATGAGATGCTCCACGGTGGATACGCGTACGCCGTCTTTTTCCAATGTCGTCGACAGGCGCGTATCGGATACATTTTCGGGACAGGCGCGGATATCTACCGGGTCGGATAAATCGATGCGGCGAAAAACAATGCCGGTATCGGAAGCCGCGGGACGCAGGGTGAGGTAAACCTTTTCGCCGGTGTGCAAACCCACACCGGTGGCACGAATCACGTTTTTCAGAGTCCGTTGTTTAATCATTTGCTAGTCACTGATTCCTTGAATTGGGCACAAAACGCAACACTGTGCCATTTAGGCCAAAAAAATATGTGTGGTAACCTGAATTTCACAATTGATTATAGACGCCCGCACCCTATGTGCTGTTGATAATCCCCAGTTCGGGCTGTGGAAAAAATTCAGTTCCTACCCGTATTTAAGGATAAAACCCCATGACTGTCCAGCCAATTTTCCCGCGCACCAGGTTATCGGAGGCATGACCCCGATAAACGGCCCGGTTTACGCAGCAATCCCGTACTTAATCGGCCTGTTTGCGCAAGAAAGCCGGAATATCCAAGTATTCAATCGCCGCTTCGGTCTGCAAACCAAGGGGGCGCTCGGTGCGGCGGTTGCGAATCACCGTCGGCGTCTCGAGATCTTCATAATCCGTAGTGCCAGTGCCGGTTTTCACGACTTTATAAGGCTGCTGCTTGCGCAACTTTTCCTGGCCCAGGCCGGTGGCGACGATGGTCACGCGCAGTTCTTCGCGCATTTCCGGTTCAATAACGGTGCCGATCACCACCGTGGCGTCATCCGCGGCGAATTCCTTAATCGTATTGCCGACTTCTTCGAATTCACCGATCGACATATCGAGACCCGCGGTAATGTTAACCAGGATGCCGCGCGCGCCGGATATATTGATGTCTTCCAACAACGGACTGGTGACCGCAGCCATGGCCGCTTCACGCGCCCGCGACGGGCCGGTGGCGGTGGCCGCGCCCATCATCGCCATGCCCATTTCCGACATCACCGTGCGCACATCGGCGAAGTCGACGTTGATCAAGCCGGAACGCGTGATTAGTTCGGCAATGCCTTGCACCGCGTTTTGCAGCACTTGGTTGGCTTTACCGAAGGCGTCCAACAAGGTCGCTTCCTTGCCGAGCACCGTCAACAGCTTCTCGTTCGGAATAGTAATAATAGAGTCGACGTACTGCGCCAAATCCATGATGCCTTGATCGGCCACGCCCATGCGTTTGCGGCCTTCGAACGGAAACGGTTTGGTCACGACCGCGACCGTCAAGATGCCCATGTCCTTCGCCACTTGCGCCACCACCGGTGCCGCACCCGTACCCGTGCCGCCACCCATGCCGGCGGTGATGAACACCATGTCCGCGCCCGCCAACACTTCAGCTAAACGTTCGCGATCTTCCACCGCCGCTTGCCGACCGACATCTGGGTTCGCGCCGCAACCCAAACCTTTCGTTAGATTGGTGCCGAGTTGCAAGATGGTTTTGGCGCGCGACTTCTTCAATGCCTGCGCATCGGTGTTGGCGTTAATAAACTCCACCCCATCGAGGTTGGCGGAAACCATGTGATCGACGGCATTGCCGCCGCCGCCGCCAACGCCGATGACCTTAATAACTGCTTGCTGCCCGTAAGTGTCCATAAGTTCAAACATAGTATTGTCTCCTGTGTCGATTGCTTAAATTTAATTGATCGGTTTTGCGCTGCATTCCTTGAGCTCAGAAATTTCCCTGAAACCAACTTTTCATTTTGTTCCAAACTCCTTTCACGCCGGTGGTGGTACCCGGGTTTTGCACAAACTGTTTGCCTTCGCGACAACGCGCTCCATAAAGCACCAGCCCCACGCCGGTGGCGAAAATCGGATTTTGCACCACGCCTTTTAAACCGCCGATGTATTGCGGCATACCCAAACGCACCGGCATGTGAAACACTTCTTCCGCCAAATCCACCATGCCTTCCATTTTGGCGCTGCCGCCGGTAATGACGAGGCCGCTACCGACCACGTCTTCGAAACCGCTGCGGCGCAACTCCGTTTGAATCAAGCTGTAAAGCTCTTCGATGCGCGGCTCGATCACTTCCGCTAAAGTTTGGCGCGATAATTTACGCGGCGGTCGATCGCCCACGCTCGGCACTTCGATGGTTTCATCGCGGTGCGCCAGCTGCGTCAGCGCGCAACCGTATTTTTTCTTGATGTCCTCGGCATATTGCGTCGGTGTGCGCAGCGCCACCGCAATATCATTCGTGACTTGATCGCCGGCAATCGGAATCACGGCCGTGTGGCGAATCGCGCCTTCGGTAAACACGGAAATATCGGTAGTGCCGCCGCCGATATCGACCAGGCACACGCCCAATTCTTTTTCATCCTCGGTTAAGGTAGAAATGCTCGAGGCCAGCTGTTCCAAAATAATGTCATCGACTTCGAGCCCGCAGCGACGCACGCACTTGATAATATTTTGCGCCGCACTCACGGCGCCGGTGACGATATGCACTTTCGCTTCCAGGCGCACGCCGCTCATGCCGATGGGCTCGCGTATACCTTCTTGTTTATCGATGATGAATTCCTGCGGCAAGATATGCAGCACCTTCTGATCCGCGGGTATCGCCAAGGCGCGCGCGGCTTCGATCACGCGTTCGACGTCTTCCGGTCCGACTTCTTTATCTTTGATCGCGACGATGCCGTGCGAGTTGAAACTGGAAATATGCGAGCCGGCGATGCCGGCATACACCGAGTGAATTTGGCAACCCGCCATCAACTCGGCTTCTTCCACCGCGCGCTGAATCGATTGCACCGTGGATTCGATATTCACCACCACGCCTTTTTTCATGCCGCGCGACGGATGATGACCCACGCCGATGATCTCGACCTCGCCGGTGGCGGTGAGCTCGCCGACGATCGCCAGCACTTTGGAAGTGCCGATATCCAGCCCGACAATTAATTTTTCATCGTCTCGTTTTGCCATAATTAACCCTCGTTAGCCGCGCGCGGGCCGGCGTGTCCCACGGCCTGACGCGGACTGGCAGCGCGGCCGCTGATCCATTCCACGGCGAAACCGTTGGCGTAACGCAAATCCACTTGTTTAATGTCCCCGCCGAGCTGCGCAAAGCTTTGCGCATAGGTACGCGCAAAGCGCTCCAGCTTCGGCTCGGGTTGTTCCTGTTCGAGCACCAGCGTCATGCCGTTGGCCAAACCCAATTGCCACGTACGTCGCGGCGTTAACACCAAGCGCTCGAGCTTGAGACCGGCGGCGGTAAGTATTCGTCCGAAATTTTGATAGTGCTGCAGCACGCTGGCCCCGGTGCCATCCGGTCCTGCTAAACGCGGCAATTCCAGCGGCAAATCCTTGCCGCTGACACGCACCACGTCGCCCAATTGATTTAACCAAGCGCTGTCGCCCCAACGTGCCGCTAACTGCTGCTCGACGAATTGCACCGACACATCCTGCGGCCATTGACGGCGCACCGAGGCTTTATAAATCCACGGCAAAGCTTCGACGCGCGCTTTGATGGCATCAAGGTTGAGCATAAAAAAATTGCCGTGCACCGTATGCATCACTGCTTGCTCCAATTCTTGCTCGGTCACGTGCTGGAACTCGCCTTCAAAACGCACATGCTGCACCGGAAAATTATCCGTGCGCAGCAACCAATCGGCGCCGAAGGCCAACACCAGCAACACGAACAACAGCGTGAACAACAACACCGCGGCCTTAAATAAACCCATGCCCTGTTCCGCGCCGTGTCGATTGGCCTCAGCGTTTTGCATCGCTTGTCTCCAGAATGCGTAACACCAATTCGTCGAAAGCGATGCCCGCTTGCTTGGCGGCTTTCGGCACCAGACTGTGATCGGTCATGCCGGGCACGGTGTTTACTTCCAGCACATACACCCGGCCGCTTTGGTCTTGCATGAAATCCACGCGCCCCCAACCGGAACAACCCAACACGTTGAACGCACGCAAGGCCAGACGTTGAATCTCGCGCTCTTGCTCGGCGGGCAAACCGCAAGGACAGAGATAGCGCGTGCTATCGAGAATATATTTCGCTTCGTAGTCGTAAAATTCACGTTCGGTTTCAATTTTGATCAGCGGCAAGGCTTGATCGACCAGCATGCCGCAAGTGAGCTCGGCGCCGTCGATAAATTTTTCGGCGATGACTTGATCGTCGTATTTCGCCGCCATGTCCCAGGCGGCTTTGAGTTCACTCAAGGTTTTGGCTTTACTGACGCCGAGACTCGAACCTTCGCGCACCGGTTTCACAAACATCGGCAAACCCAATTTGGTGGCAATCCAATTCAGATCGACGCCGCGTTCCAATACCGCGTAGTCCGGCGTGGGAATGCCGGCCGCCGACCAAAGATATTTACTGCGCAGCTTGTCCATGCCTAACGCCGAACCGAGCAAACCGCTGCCGGTGTAAGGAATGCCCAATACTTCCAAGGCGCCTTGAATCACGCCGTCTTCACCCCAGCGTCCATGCAGCGCGATGAAGGCGCGCGCGAATTTTCCTTTTTCCAATTGATGTAAGCTCGATTGATCGGCATCGATGCCGTGCGCATCCACGCCGCGGCGCTTCAGCGCCGCCAGCACGGCGTTGCCGCTCTTGAGCGATACGTCGCGCTCGGCTGAAGGTCCGCCCATCAGCACCGCTACTTTGCCGAAATCGCGCGGTTTCTTATTCATTGTATTCACCGATGATGCGTACTTCGGTTTCCAGCGTCACGCCGTGCAAGTTTTCCACCGTGGCTTGAATGCGCGCAATCAAACGTTCGATGTTGGCGGCGGTGGCGCCGCCGGTGTTGACGATAAAATTGGCGTGCAATTCGGAAACGCAAGTCTTGCCTTCGCAGGCGCCTTTCAATCCGCTGGCCTCAATCAGACGCGCGGCATGATCGTTCGGTGGATTTTTAAATACCGAACCGGCGTTCGGCAATTGCGTCGGTTGGGTCGCACCGCGTTTGGCCAATAAAGTTTTGATCAGCGTCTTGCCGTGGCTGCTGTCGCCGGCGCGCAAACGGAAATGCGCCGCGACAAACCATTCGTGTTGCGGGCCGGTGACCGCGCGATAACTGATTTGATAATCCGTCGGCGTACGCGTGCGCTGTTTTCCTTGACGATCGAGGGTTTCCACCGCTTCGACAATTTTCCAGGTCTCGCCGCCGAACGCGCCGGCGTTCATGGCTAAGGCGCCGCCGACGGTGCCGGGAATGCCGGCGAGAAATTCTCCGCCGATCATGCCGCGCTCAGTGCAAAAACGCGCGACTTTAGCGCTGGGCACGCCGGCTTCGGCGCGCACGACGCTGTCGCGCAATACGCTCAAACCATTGAGCGCGCCACTGGTCATGATCACGCTGCCGCGCACGCCGCCGTCGCGCACTAATAAATTGCTGCCCAACCCAACCCAATGCAGCGGTTCCTTGGCCGGGCGCGATTGAATAAACGCCACCAGATCGTTCACATCCGCCGGTAGATAAACCCGATCCGCCGGTCCGCCGACGCGCCAACTGGTATGGCGCGCCATCGGTTCCTGCGTCAACAGTTGCCCGCGCAGATTAATATTCGATTGCGCCGGGATCATGCTGGGCTCCGTTTTTTCAGCGCTTGCGGCAAGGCCGCGGCCACGGCGCCGATACTGCCCGCGCCCAAGGTGAGCAAGACGTCGTTGGCGCGCAGCACATCTTGTAAAGATTGCGCAAGCGTATTCACGTCTTCGACAAAGATCGGATCCACTTTGGCGCGCGCACGAATCGCGCGGCACAAGGCGCGGCCATCGGCGCCGCTGATGGGCGTTTCACCGGCGGCGTACACTTCGGTAATGATCAATGCATCGATCTCACTCAGCACGGTGCTGAAGTCATCCAATAAATCGTGCGTGCGCGTATAGCGATGCGGTTGAAACACCACCACCAATCGGCGCTCGGGCCAACTGGCGCGGGCCGCGGCCACGGTGGCGGCGATCTCGCGCGGATGGTGTGCGTAGTCATCCACCAATATCACGTCGCCTTCGCTGAGCGACAACTCGCCGTTGATTTGAAAACGCCGGCCGATGCCGGCGAAATTCGCCAAGGCGCGGGCGATGGCGGCGTCGTTGACACCGAGTTCAAGAGCAATGCCGATAGCGGCTAAAGCATTCAACACGTTATGTCGCCCCGGTTGATTGAGCACGATCGGCAAACTTTTTTTTTGCCCGCGGCGCTCGACGTTAAAATACATTTGTGTGCCGTTTTGGCGAATGTCGGAGGCGCGCAAATCCGCTTCCGCGCCGGTGCCGTAAGTCAGCACCGGTTTATGCACGCGCGGAATAATTTCACGCACCACCGGATCGTCGAGACACAACACCGCCAATCCGTAAAACGGCAGCTGCAGCAGAAAATCGACGAAGGCTTGTTTCAAACGATTGAAGTCGCCGCCGTAGGTGGCCATGTGATCGGCATCTATATTCGTTACCACCGCCATGAACGCCGGCAGATGTAAAAACGAAGCATCGCTTTCATCCGCCTCGGCGACCAGGTATTGGCCTTGGCCTAAGCGTGCGTGCGTGCCGACGCTGTTCAAACGTCCGCCGATGACAAAGGTCGGGTCCATGCCCCCTTCAGCCAGACAGCTGGCGACCAAACTGGTGGTGGTGGTTTTGCCGTGGGTGCCAGCGATGGCGATGCCGCGCTGTAAACGCATTAACTCGCCCAACATTTCGGCGCGCGGAATCACCGGAATTTTGGCGGAGCGCGCGGCGCGAATCTCAGGATTGTTTTCATCCACGGCCGAGGACACCACGACCACTTCGACGCCTTTCACCAATTGCGGATCGTGACCGATGGCGACTTTCGCGCCGAGCGCTAGCAAGCGTTTGGTATTCGCGGATTCGCGCACGTCCGATCCCGATACTTCGAACTTAAGGTTGTGCAACACTTCAGCGATGCCGCACATACCGACGCCGCCGATACCGACGAAATGCACGCGTTTGACGCGGTCACGCATCGATGGCCTCCAGACAAAGACAGGCGATGGTTTCGGCGGCATCGGTGACCGCTAGGCTTCGCGCGCTGCGCGCCATCTTTAATAAGAGTTCGCGGTTAGCGGCGAAGCCGTTTAACAATTCGGCGACACGCTCGACCGTCAATTCCGTTTGCGGCACCAGCACCGCGGCATCGCGCTCGGAAAGAAAACGCGCGTTCGCCGTTTGATGATCGTCTACAGCGTAGACATAAGGCACCAAAATCGCCGCCGATCCAGAAGCCGCAAGCTCGGCCACTGTCATCGCCCCGGAACGGCACAAGACCACGTCGGCCCAGGCATACGCCGCCGCCATGTCGTCGATGAATTCGGTGACCTTGGCCGGAATATTTGCATAAGCCTTGGTCACGGCGTGCACGCCTTGACGGCCGCATTGATGCCAGATTTCCGGGCGCGCAGCGGCGGGTAAAGTTTTAACGGCTTGCGGCACGACGTCGTTAAATATTTTGGCGCCTAAACTGCCGCCGACAATCAGCAGGCGCAAAGCACTGCTGTGCTTTTGGGTAAATCTTTTTTCTGGCAGCGGCAACGCCACGATTTCATCGCGCACCGGATTGCCGACGGCGCGCGCCGCGACGTGTTCGCTGAAAGCGTTGGGAAAACCGCTCAACACATAGTCGGCAAACAAAGATAAATATTTATTCGTCATGCCGGGAATGGCATTCTGTTCGTGAATCAGCAAGGGTGTGCGTGTCAGTCGCGCCATCAAGCCGCCGGGACCGGCGACAAAACCGCCCATGGACAAGATGGCGTCCGGTTTGCGCCGACGGATAACACGAAACGCTTGCATCATGGCGTAAACTAATTTGAATGGCAGCAGCAACCAGCTGAGCCAACCTTTGCGGCGCACGCCTTGAATCGTCACCCATTCCATATCGATCGTCAGTCCCGAGGCCGGCACCACGCGCGCTTCTAATCCGCGGCGCGTGCCGAGCCAAATCACTTGCACGCGCTTCTCGATCAAACGACGCGCGACCGCCAAGCCCGGGAACACGTGACCGCCGGTACCACCCGCCATGATCAATACGCAGCTCATGTTTTCTCCCAAGCGCGCACGCGCACTTCGCGGCCGATGAGCAGCAGCAAGCCGATCGCAATGCAACTCACCAGCATGCTCGAACCGCCGTAACTCATGAACGGCAGCGTCAATCCTTTGGTCGGCAGCAATCCCATGTTGACGCCCATGTTGATCATCGCCTGACTGCCGATTAACAAGCCCAGACCTTGCGCCAAACGCGCGCCGTAAATTTGACCGGCGGCTTCGGCAAGGCGTGCGATCGCAAACGCGCGCACGACGATGATGCCAAACAACAACATCACGCTGAGCACGGCGATAAGGCCGAGTTCCTCGGCCATGACCGCAAATACAAAATCGGTGTGCGCCGCCGGCAGATAAAAAAGTTTTTGCACGCTCGCGCCCAAACCGGCGCCGAGCCATTCGCCGCGGCCGAAAGCGATCAGCGCTTGCACTAATTGAAAACCGGTGTTGAACGGATCGGCCCAGGGATCGAGAAAACTGGTGACGCGGCCCATGCGATACGGCGAGATG
>JACQBD010000116.1 GCA_016194665.1 Gammaproteobacteria bacterium | reverse complement strand
GTGCGGCGTTGGCTCAACAACTCGGTTGCCGAATGGAACAGGTACTGCCTTTCTCAACCGGTGTGATCGGCGAACGCTTGCCGCGCGATCGCATCATCGCCGCGCTTCCCTCGTGTTTGCAGAATCTGGATGAAAACAATTGGGCTGAAGCGGCGCACGGCATTATGACCACCGATACGCTGCCCAAGGGCAGTTCGCGCAAAGTAAAAATCGGCGCGATCGAAGTCACTGTCACGGGTGTCGCCAAAGGCGCGGGCATGATCCGCCCCGACATGGCGACATTACTGGCTTTTGTCGCCACCGATGCCGCGATAGCGCCGGCGGTGTTGCAAACTTGTGTGACCACAGCGGTGAATCAATCGTTCAACCGCATTACCGTGGATGGCGATACCTCCACCAACGATGCTTGTCTGTTGCTCGCTACCGGCGCCGCTAAAAATCCGCCGATCGATCGAATCGATAGCGAAGCGTATGCCACTTTATTAAACGCCGTTACCGGTGTATTCACCGAACTCGCGCAGGCGATCGTGCGCGACGCCGATGGCGCGACTAAATTTATTACCGTAGAAGTACGTCAAGGCCGCAGTGAATCCGATTGCCTCGATGTCGCCTACACGATTGCGCACTCGCCCTTGGTGAAAACGGCATTTTTTGCCAGCGATCCGAATTGGGGCCGTATACTCGCCGCCATCGGCCGCGCGCCGATCGCGCAACTCGATATCGATAAAGTTGCGGTCTATCTCAACGATCTATGCGTGGTGCGCGGCGGTGCATTGGATGCCGATTACACCGAAGCCAAAGGCCAGGCGGTGATGCGCTTGCCGGAAATTCGCATCGGTGTGGAACTCGGCGCCGGCTCCGCCACGGCGCGTGTTTGGACCTCGGATTTGTCGCACGATTATGTCCGCATCAACGCCGAATACCGGAGTTAAGCCGCCGTTGCACGTCGCAGTGGGTTTGGTGACTGACGGCGACAAAATTTTCATCACGCGTCGTTGCGCGAACAGTCACCAAGGCGGCAAATGGGAATTTCCCGGCGGCAAAATCGAGCCCGGCGAAGATACCTTCGCGGCTCTCAAGCGTGAGCTGCAAGAAGAACTCGGGATCGAAGTGCAAGCGGCGACTCCCTATTTTCCTATCCATTATAATTACCCCGACCGTCAGGTTTTTCTCGATGTGTGGCGCATCACGCAATACCGCGGCGATCCGCATGGCCGTGAGGGCCAAGAGGCACGCTGGATAGCGTGTACCGATCTGGCGCAACTTGAATTCCCGGCGGCGGATTATCCGATTTTGCACAGACTGTGGTTGCCCGCACTTTATCTCATCAGCGATTCACGGCGCTTCGGTAAAGATCGATTTTTGCCGGCACTGGAGCGCGCGCTGCAAGCGGGCGCGCGGCTGATTCAATTACGCGAAGCGCATTTACCGCCAGACGAATATCAAGCTTATGCGCGTCAGGTTGCCGGCCTGTGCCATCGCTACCACGCGAAACTGTTGCTCAACGCCGAACCGGAATCGGCCTTGGCTTGTGGCGCCGATGGCGTGCATCTCAACAGTCAGCGCTTAATGCAGTATGCCAAGCGGCCCGTGGAAAATTCATTTTTGTTGGGCGCTTCGTGTCATAGCCGCGAAGAGCTGCATCAAGCAGCACTATTGGAGGCGGATTTTGCCGTGCTCTCGCCGGTAGCCCCGACTGCCTCACATCCACACGCGCAAGCGCTCGGCTGGGAAAACTTTTCAGATATGTGTGTGCACGCCAAACTTCCGGTATACGCCCTGGGCGGTATGCGTGTGTCCGATGTGGAGCGCGCGCTGACAGTCGGCGCGCAAGGCGTGGCGATGATCAGTGAAGTTTGGGGCGCTGCTTCGATTGAACAGACGGTCGCGGCCATCTTACGACGTTAATTGCGGTGGGTGGTGGTCGCTAGGGAAAGATACCATTGATGCATGCGCTCAACGTCCTTTTCGAGCTGCTGACGGTCGCCATTGTTTTCCAAGACATCGTGGGCTTTTTGCAGGCGTAGCGCGCGGCTGGCTTGCGCTGACATGATCCGGCAAATTTCTTCTTCGGTTAATCCGCTGCGTTGTTGAGTGCGCTGAATTTGCAAAGCCTCGTAAGCATCGACCACGAGAATGCGTTGCACGAGATTGGCAAAGTCGGATTCAATCAATAAAGGCACCACCAGAATGCAATAAGGCGCGTCGAGTTCAGCGAGCTTGGCGTTTACCTCGGCGCGTATGCGCGGATGTAAAATAGCTTCCAGCCGCTGCCGTTCGCTGACGTCATCGAAAATGCGCGCACGCAATTTGTGGCGATCGATTTTCCGATTGTCATCGAGAATGTTTTCGCCGAAGTGGCGGAGAATTTCGTCGAAGGCGGCTTGACCGGGTTCAGTCAGCCGCCGAGCAATTTCATCGGTGTCGATAACAGGTACGCCGCGCGCGCTAAAATATAAAGCGGCTGTGGATTTTCCGCTGCCTATACAGCCGGTAAGACCGATACGTAACATTCGCCGCTACTTAGCCTGTGATGCGCGCGAATTGTAGATAAAGATGGGTAAGGACGTTGCCCCACATTAATGCTATCCATCCGGCGACGCATAAAAAAGGTCCAAAAGGAATGGCGGTGCGACGATCGTGGCCCATGAAAAGAATAGAAGCAATGCCGATCACCGCGCCGACGAATGAAGCCAGCAAAATAGTCAGCGGCAGATTTTGCCAACCCAGCCATGCGCCCAAGGCCGCTAATAGTTTGAAATCGCCGTAACCCATGCCTTCTTTGCCGGTAACCAATTTAAAAAGTTGATACACGATCCATAAAAATAAATAACCGGCGACGGCGCCGATAACCGCCGCTGGCAATGGCACAAAAACGCCGGCGACATTAAACAATAATCCCAGCCACAGCAAGGGCAAAGTAATGTCATCGGGCAACAATTGGTGGTCGTAATCGATAAAAGCTAAAGCGATGAGACCCCACGTTAGCAGCAGACCGGCGAGCGCCGTAATATTAAAACCGAAATGCCAGGCGACCCATGCCGATAAAACGCCAGTCAGGAATTCGATCGCGGGATAGCGCCAGGAAATGGATTTACGGCAAGCAACGCATTTTCCACGCAGCCACAGAAAACTGAGCAGCGGGATATTTTCCAGCGCGGTAATGGCATGGCCGCAATGCGGACAACGCGAGCGCGGGATGACGAGATCGAAGCGCTCGGGAGGAGCGGGCGTCGCGGGACGCGCGTTGATGAGCTCTTGGCATTGGCTTTGCCAGCGACGCTCCATCATCACCGGCAAACGATAGATTACAACGTTTAAGAAACTGCCAATGGCCAAACCAAAAAGGCCGGCCACCCAAGGGAACGCCGCCGGATAATTTACCAAGAAGGAAACAAGGCTATCCATCGCCGCGGATTATGCCCGAACGTCAGAGGCGACGACAGCGATTAAACAGTGGCGGCCAGTTTGAAGATCGGCAGATACATCGCGACGACCAAACCACCGATGACCACGCCGAGGAAAGCCATGATGATGGGTTCCAGCAAGCTGCTTAAGCCGGCGACGGCGTCATCGACTTCCGCTTCATAGAAATCCGCGACTTTGCTCAACATCTTGTCGAGTTCACCGGATTCTTCGCCGATAGCGACCATTTGCACGACCATGTTGGGGAACAGGCCGGTGCTATTCATGGCGACTTGCAATTGCATGCCGGTGCTGACATCGGATTTGATCGCCATCGTGCCTTCGAAATAAACGCGGTTACCCGCGGCGCCGGCAACGGCGTCAAGCGCTTCCACTAAAGGAACACCGGCGGCGAACATGGTGGCTAGCGTGCGCGCAAACCGGGCGATCGTGGCTTTTTTCACAATTACGCCGATCACGGGAAATTTTAACAAGGCGCGATCGAGGCTATGTTGCATCTTAATCGAACGCTTATAACTGTAACCGAGAAAAACCACCGAACCGACGATCGAGCCGATAATCAACCACCACCATTCTTGGAAAGCCTTCGACATACTAATGACCATCTTGGTCATGGCCGGCAAGTCGGCGCCGAACCCGGCGAATAAGCTTTCAAATTGTGGAATCACGAAGATCAGCAATACCGCGGTGATGATGAAAGCCACCACAATGACCGCCGTCGGGTAGAACAAAGCCGATTTGATCTTGCCCTTGATGCCTTCGATCTTTTCCTTGTACGTAGCGACTTTATCCAGAATGCCGTCGAGAATACCTGCTTGTTCGCCCGCTTGGACTAAGTTGCAATACAAGGGGTCGAAGTAGAGCGGAAACTTACTCAGCGCTTGAGTTAATTGTGTACCCGATTCCACGTCCTGTTTAATCGAGAGGATCACTTCCTGCATCGATGGGTTTTCGTGTCCTTTGCCGACAATTTCAAACGACTGAGCGATGGGAATGCCTGAGGTTAACATCGTCGCCAATTGACGTGTAAAGACAGCAATATCCTTGGGCGTGATTTTCTTTTTGAATTTAAAGGTCACCTTACGTTGCTTGGCAACCTTAATGGGATTAATACCTTGGCGGCGAAGCGTGGCATTGACAAACGCAACGCTGGCGGCCTCCATGACGCCTTTAGCTTTTTTGCCTTGTTTGTCGACGCCTTCCCATAGGAAAGCATCAAATTTCGTTCTTTTAACCGCTGTCTCGGCCATAGTTTTTTTACTCGTTCGTTGCTCTTTCGATTTCGTCCAAGCTAGTTACGCCGTCTTTTACTTTTTTAAGCCCGGAACGTCGCAAATCGGGAATACCGTCTTTCTCCGCTTGCTTCTGAATATCTAATTGGTTTCCGCCGCGCATAATAATTTCGCCGATTGCGGGCGACACCGGCATGACTTGATAAATACCCACGCGGCCTTTATAGCCATCGTTGCAGGAATCGCAACCAACGGCGCCATTGATCACCAAGCCGTTTAAATCTTCTTCACGAAAACCGGCCTTGAGCAAAGCCGGTTTGGGGATATCGATGGGCTTCTTGCAATGCGAACATAAACGTCGCGCCAGGCGTTGGGCGATGATCAAGTTAACCGCGGAAGCGATGTTGAAAGGCGGAACGCCCATGTTGGCAAGACGCGTTAAGGTAGAAGGCGCATCGTTGGTGTGCAGAGTAGAAAGTACCATGTGACCGGTCTGCGCCGCCTTGATGGCGATTTCGGCGGTTTCCAAGTCGCGAATTTCACCCACCATAATAATATCCGGATCTTGGCGCAAGAAAGCACGCAAGGCCGAGGCGAAGTTAAGTCCGGCCTTATCGTTGATGTTGACTTGATTGATGCCGCTTAAATTTATTTCTACCGGATCTTCCGCCGTCGAGATGTTGTTATCCGGAGTATTAAGTATGTTGAGGCCGGTATACAAGGTGACGGTTTTACCGCTACCCGTCGGTCCTGTGACCAGCACCATGCCGTAAGGACGATTGATGGCTTCAAGAAAAAGTTGTTTTTGAAAATCTTCGAATCCTAATTTTTCCACGCCCAAGGTGGCGGAAGTCGGATCGAGAATACGCAGCACGACTTTCTCGCCCCATAAAGTGGGTAAGGTGCTAACACGAAAATCGATCGCGCGATTTTTGGAAATGCGCATCTTGATGCGTCCGTCTTGCGGGATGCGGCGTTCGGCAATATCCAGGCGCGATAGGATTTTAAGACGCGCGGCGATGCGGCCGGCTAAGGCGATGGGCGGATTGGAGACTTCATGCAACATGCCGTCTTGGCGATAACGCACACGATAAACTTTTTCATAAGGCTCGATGTGGATATCGGAGGCGCCGCGGTTAATCGCGTCCATTAATACTTTATTAACGAATTTCACCACCGGTGCGTCATTAACACCTTCTTCGCCACCGGTGGCTTTATCCTTGTCGTCTTCACCAGCAACAATTTCGAGATTTTCTAAGCTGTCATCGCCTGTCAAATCGGTAAGGCTGGTGTCTTGAGCGTCCAACGATTTTTCAATAATCGCGGCGAGCTTGGTTTCTTCAACCAGAATCGGTTCCGTGCCCAGACCCGTGTGGAACTTGATTTCATCCAGAGCTTGTAAGTTGGTCGGATCGGCGACCGCAACATAAAGCCGGGTGCCACGCTTAAATAGCGGCAGTACTTGGTGGCGACGGATAATCTTTTCGTCGACCAGCTTGACCGGCGCCATTTCCAAATCGAGCGAATTGATTTCAAACAAAGGAATGCCGAAATCATCGGAGGCGACTTTGGCAATCGTGGCGCTATCGAGTTTTTTGCTCTCGACCAGCTGCGTCACAAATGAAGTTTTTTTGGCGAGCGACTCCGCTTGAATGCGTTCGGCATCGGTGGGGCTTAGGAGGTTGTCACGAACCAGCCTTAGCGCCAGGCCACTTAAGTTCGTCGCCGTGCTTGCGGTTGCCATAGTGATGGAATCAGGTAAACGTCACTGCTGTTGCGATGTGTCGTTCAAATATAGTTTAGATAACCGGGTACGCCAACTCATTTTTCCTCCATTTGCTACCGTTTATTTTATAAATTCCCCCTTTCGCCGATTAACTTTGGATCGCCAAAGCGGGTATTTTTATCCTTTAGATAGCGCCAAGCTATCGATGAATTTATGCGTCGGCAGGACGCACTTACAGATTTAAGGATAGCTAGTTTCGCCCCAATCTCCATTAACTTACTTTTGGCTTAATTTAGCTGTTGACGTAGGCATTTCTCTTATTTAGAATCATTCTAAATCGAATGAATTTAAGCATTTTCAGCCGATCCATTTTTGACCTTATCAATTGCATATTTATTTAGGAGGGAAAGCGCGATGAAAAATCTTAAAGGCAGTAAAACCGAAGGAAGTCTTAAGGCAGCATTTGCCGGTGAATCTCAGGCTAACCGGCGTTATTTATATTTCGCCGCCAAGGCAGATGTAGAAGGATATAACGATGTCTCGGCCGTGTTCCGTTCAACAGCTGAAGGTGAGACCGGGCATGCCCACGGGCATTTGGAATACCTGGAACAATGCGGCGACCCCGCGACTGGCCTGCCGATTGGCGCCACTTCCGATAATCTCAAAGCCGCAATAGCGGGGGAAACTCACGAATACACGGATATGTATCCGGGCATGTCGAAAACCGCCCGCGAAGAAGGGTTTGAAGAAGTAGCGGATTGGTTCGAGACGCTGGCGAAAGCCGAACGTTCGCATGCGAACCGATTCCAAAAGGCGCTGGATAGTCTTGGAAAGTAATTGCCCGAACAGAAATACCGGAGTCATAAAATCGGCTCCGGTTTTTTCTTCTGTCACCGCAGATTATCTAGAAATATAAATGGTCACTACTGTATCCGAAGAAAAACGCGAAGGCAGCCTGGGAGCGCCTTTTCGTCACCCACTGGATTGGCGTAATCCAGAGTTCTATAACGAAGCATCGTTGACGAAAGAACTCGAACGCGTTTTTGACATTTGTCACGGATGTCGACGTTGCGTGAGTTTATGTAACGCCTTCCCCACGCTGTTCGATCTCGTGGATAACTCGCCCACGCAGGAAGTGGATGGGGTAAAGAAAAACGATTTTGTGCAAGTGGTGGACCACTGCTATCTCTGCGATTTGTGTTTCATGACTAAGTGTCCTTACGTGCCGCCGCACGAATGGAACGTAGACTTCCCGCATCTCATGTTACGCGCCAAAGCCGTAAAATTTAAAAATGGCGACGTGAAAAACCGCGATAAGTTGCTGACCAGCACGGATACGGTCGGCAAGCTCGCCGGCATTCCGGTGGTGGTGCAGACGGTGAACGCCGCCAATCGCTCGCCGCTGTTTCGTAAAGTGTTGGATAAAACATTGGGCGTGCATCCCGATGCGATTTTGCCGGAATACCATCACGATACGTTGCGCAAACGCGCCAAGCATCATCAAAGCGAAAATTTAAATAACGTCGCTTCCGCCGGGCGCACGCGCGGTCAAGTGGCCTTGTTCGCGACTTGTTACGGCAACTACAACGAACCGCAAAGCGGTCAAGATTTGATCGCGATCTTCGAGCACAACGGCATTCCCGTGCGGCTCGCGCAAAAAGAATATTGTTGCGGCATGCCGAAGTTGGAGTTGGGCGATCTCGAGGCGGTCAGCCGCGCGAAAGACGCCAATATCCCAGTGTTGGCGCGATTGATAGATGAGGGTTGGGACATCGTCGCGCCGGTGCCGTCATGCGTGTTGATGTTTAAGCAAGAACTCCCGCTTATGTTTCCGGATGATCCCCATGTCATGAAAGTGGCGCGTGCTATTTTCGATCCTTTCGAATATCTCAGCTTGCGCCATAAAGAAGGCATGTTGAAAACCGATTTTAAAAATTCTTTAGGAACGATTTCTTATCATGTGCCATGTCATCAACGCGTGCAAAACATCGGGCTGAAAACCCGCGATGTTTTGAATTTGGTGCCCGGCACAAAAATAGAAACTATCGAACGCTGTTCCGGTCATAACGGCACCTATGCCGTTAAAACAGAGTTCCATAAAACATCCATGAAAATAGGCAAACCGGTGTTCAATCGCGTGCAGCAAGCCAACTCGGATCATTATTCCAGCGACTGTCCCATGGCCGGACATCAAATTGAAAACGGTTTACGTAACGGCAAGCAACCGGAACATCCGTTGTCGTTACTGCGCTTGGCGTACGGCATCTAGCGAGGTCTTAACATGAATATTCAGACTCATCCAAACGAGAAAGCATCCATGAAAAAACTGACACGCGCCGATTTGTACTCGCTCGAAAAATACGCCGAGCTGCGTCCGCAATTCCGCGCGCAAGTGATAGCGCATAAGAAAAACCGCAAGGTCATGATCGGTCCCAATGCCACGCTGTATTTCGAAGACCGGTTGACGATGCAATATCAAGTGCAAGAAATGCTGCGCATCGAGCGCATTTTCGAAACCGCGGGAATCAACGAAGAGCTCGAATCGTATAATCCTTTGATCCCGGACGGCTCGAATTGGAAGGCCACTTTTATGGTTGAATTCCCGGATGAGAACGAACGCCGCGAAGTTTTAAAACGCCTTAAAGGAATAGAAAATAAAATTTGGGCGCAGGTCCAAGGATTCGACCCCATTCGTCCTGTCGCCGATGAGGATATCGCGCGTGAGGACCAAGAAAAAACCTCGTCGGTTCACTTTCTGCGTTTTGAATTAACCGCCGAGATGGCGCTAGCGGTCAAGCGGGGCGCGGCCGTCTCGATGGGCATCGATCACTCCGCCTATACGCACAAAATTGAACCGGTTCCACAAGGCGTGCGTGATTCGTTGGCAGCCGATTTAACGTAATTAAATCGCGTAGTGTTGTGATTTCTAATCCAAGGAGGTGACGATAAATTTATTGCTGTACGTTTCAATATTTATTTTTTTAAAGGAGATTTATCATGTGCCGTAAAAAATGGAGCAGTGCGATTAAAGCGATGTTTGTATGTTTGTTGATTCCGGCGCTAGCTCATGCCGCGGATGAGACCAAGGGTAAAACCAGTTACATGCCGGTCGATATTAAGGAGGATTTTGCCACCACCATGGCGCGGCTGAAAGCAGAAAAACCGCAAGTCATGACCCGCCAGAAAAATCTGTTGAGTGAACGTTACGATCTTAGCAACCGTCCCGATAAAGATGTCACGATGTCCGGCGGCAAACCCATTCAAAAAGATGTACGCGTCAAACTTCCCGCAAATGTATCCTGGGAAAAACTCGCCAGCATGAGTCCCGAGGAAATCCGCCAAAAAGATGCGTGGCCCGCCGGTTTCTTTCCGCTGCCGCATCCCAAACAGGCCGAGGGCGGAATGCTTTTCCCGGAGTTCCACATTAAAGAAATCAAAAAGCAAGAAGCGCGCGATTTAACTCGCTTTGACCTGGATTACGATTTACCAGATCATTTCTTACCTGAGTTTCCAGCGCCCATTTATCTCACGACGCGTCCGGACTTGGGAGATGTTTCGCAAGGTAAGCTCGTCACTATCGATAACTATTACGAATTGTTTAACGGCGTGTTAAATCCCAAGCAGATCGAAGGCTTAAGATTATTAGTGACGCCTTTCCCGCAGCAACAGTTTAATCAAACCGAAGATCGGCGCAGCGAGCGCGCGAGTCGCGGCGTGGTATGTTTCGATTGCCACGCGAACGGTCATACCAATGCGTCCACGCATTTGGTCGGCGATATCCGCCCGCAGGCGTTTCGGCATCGCATCGATACGCCCAGTCTGCGCGGCGTGAATATTCAGCGTCTGTTCGGTTCGCAGCGCGCGCTGAAAACTGTCGAGGACTTTACCGAGTTCGAGCAACGCGCGGCGTATTTTGACGGCGATCCGGTGATCGCTACTAAAAAAGGTGTGAATATTTTAGAGCGCGGCAGTCAAGTGCAATTCATGGCGGAGTTTCAGGAGCTGCTGGATTTTCCGCCTGCGCCTAAGCTGGGCATCGATGGCAAGCTCGATCCACGCAAGGCGAATGAATCGGAAATGCGCGGGCAAGCAATTTTTTTCGGTAAGGGTAAATGTGCCGAGTGCCACACCCCGCCGTATTATACCGACAACACCATGCACAATCTGAAGGTAGAACGCTTTTACAAACCGCGCACGATCAACGGCATGATGGCCAGCGCCGACGGTCCGATCAAAACATTTCCTTTGCGCGGCATTAAGGATTCACCCCCTTATCTGCACGATGGCCGTTTGTTGACGCTCGATGATACCGTAGAGTTTTTCAATTTGGTGCTCGAAACCAAGTTGAATGAGCAGGAAAAGAAAGATCTTGTAAATTTTATGCGCGCGCTGTAACGCGTAAGCAATCGCGGGCCCAAAAGCAGAACGCTGCTTTGGGCCCGTTCTTTTCTGGCAAATTATTTCGCGCACAAATTGGGCGCACGGGTATTGATCTCGAATGGCGCGCTATTCTGCTGTATACTCCGCGCCCGATGCCAGTAAGCTCATGTTTTTTTAATGCTTGGATCGGAGATCGTCGTTTCTCCGTTGTGTGGCTGTTTGCTGGCATAATAGTCTTGATGGTTTTGCCGGCGTTTGCCGCCGATGAATACGGTTACGGCGTTAAACCTTTCGACTTTGACGAGAGCTTGGCCAAAAAGTGGAAAGAGGCTGATGTGTCGACGCCCGCTTATCCCCAAGATGCCGATCTGCTTGCCATCGCTTTGCCGCCGACCGATACACTTAAGATTTACGTGGATCGTAAATCGATTTCACGCGCCGCGGATTATGTCGCGCGTTTCACGCTCGTGGTCGAAAGCCCGTCCGGCGCCAGAAGCGTTTTTTACGAAGGCATGCGTTGCGAAACCCGCGAGTACAAAATCTATGCTATCGGCACGCCAGAAAAAACTTTTACGCCGGTTAAAAATTCTGCTTGGCAAACCATCCCACGATCCGAGATCAACGCCTTTCGCGATTATCTCAATCGTCAATACGTGTGCGACTCAAGTAAATCCGCGCGCACACCGAACGAACTTCTGCGCATGCTCCAACAATAAGATCGCGCTCCTTTTAAAATTTATTGGTGACTCATGACCGCTGCTTACGATTCCTCCGCCATTGAAGTATTGACCGGCCTCGAGCCGGTGCGCCGCCGTCCGGGCATGTATACGCAGACGGATCGTCCAAACCATCTTGCCCAAGAAGTCGTCGATAACAGCGTCGACGAAGCCATCGCCGGCCATTGCACCGCCATCGATGTCACCCTGCATACCGACGGTTCGCTGTCGGCGGCGGATAACGGCCGCGGCATGCCGGTGGATAAGCACAAGGAAGAAGGCGTGTCCGGCGTCGAAGTGATACTCACGCGCTTGCACGCCGGCGGTAAATTTTCGAATAAGAATTACACCTATTCCGGCGGCTTGCACGGCGTCGGCGTGTCCGTGGTTAACGCGCTTTCACACAAGTTGGAAGTCACGGTACGGCGCGATGGCAAGGAATATCATATGTCCTTCGCTGACGGCCAAAAAACTTCCGAGTTGAAAGCCGTCGGTAAAGTCGATAAAAAAGTAACCGGCACCACGATACGTTTCTGGCCCGATGCGCAGTTTTTCGATTCGCTGAAATTTAATGTGCCACGTTTGAAACACGTGTTGCGCGCCAAGGCGGTGTTGTGTCCCGGACTGCACATTAGTTTCACCAACGAATCCGACGCCAAGGACAATGAAGAGTGGCATTACGAAGACGGGCTTAAAGATTATTTGATGACGCAAGTGGAAGGCTGGGAATATATTCCCGCCGATTCCTTCGTCGGCCATTTCAAAAGCAACGACGGCGAGGCCGATTGGGCGATCGTGTGGTTGCCGCAAGGCGGCGAACCGATCATGGAAAGTTACGTCAATCTCATTCCCACCACGCAAGACGGCACGCATATAAACGGTTTTCGCTCCGGCCTGACCGACGCCATGCGCGAATTTTGCGAGTTCCGTAATTTGTTGCCGCGTGGCGTGAAGCTGGCGCCGGAAGACGTGTGGGGCAAGTCTAGTTATGTCTTCTCATTGAAGACGCGCGAACCGCAGTTCTCGGGACAAACCAAGGAACGATTGACCTCGCGCGAAGCCGCGACCTTCGTGCAGGGCGTGGTCAAAGATGCATTCAGCCTGTGGCTCAATCAACACGTGGCCGACGCCGAAGGCATCGCCGCCATCGCCATCGAATCGGCGCAAGAGCGCCAACGCGCCGATAAAAAAGTCGCGCGCAAAAAAATCGGTTCCGGTCCGGCCTTGCCCGGCAAGCTGGCGGACTGTGTCGCACAGGATCTGTCGCGCACCGAATTATTTTTGGTGGAAGGCGATTCCGCCGGCGGTTCGGCCAAGCAAGCGCGCGACCGCGAGTTTCAAGCGATCATGCCGCTGCGCGGTAAAATTTTAAATACGTGGGAAGTCGATCCGGCCGAAGTCTTGGGCTCGCAGGAAGTGCACGACATTGCCGTCGCGCTCGGTGTCGATCCGGGATCGAATAACATCGAAGGTCTGCGTTACGGAAAAATTTGTATTCTGGCCGACGCCGATTCCGACGGCGCGCATATCGCCACTTTGTTATGTGCGCTGTTTGTGCGCCACTTCCGGCCGCTGGTGGCCGACGGCCGCGTGTACGTGGCGATGCCGCCGCTGTTTCGCATCGACGTCGGCAAGGAAATTCACTACGCGCTGGATGAGGAAGAAAGGCAGGCGACTTTGAAGCGCATCGAATCCAGCGGCGCGCGCGCTAAACCCAGCGTCACGCGTTTCAAAGGTTTAGGCGAAATGAATCCCGATCAACTGCGCGAGACCACCATGCACCCGAACACGCGGCGTTTGGTGCAACTCGAAATCAAAACCGGCGACAACACTAATAAGATGCTGGACATGATGCTGGCCAAAAAACGCGCCGCGGACCGTAAAAGTTGGCTCGAGAAAAACGGGGATAAAGCAGAGATTCTGGAATGACCACGATCAAAACCACCATCGATATCGGCGCCACGCCCGAAATGGTGTGGCGCGTATTGACGGATTTTGCCGCGTATCCCAAGTGGAATCCTTTTATCCGCGGCATTATCGGCGACGCCGTGGTCGGCCAAAAATTGCGCGTGCGTATCCGCTTGCCGCAAGGACGCGTACATATCTTTTCACCGCGCGTGCTAAAAGCCATTCCCGCCACCGAGTTAACCTGGCGCGGTAAATTTTTATTCAAAGGTTTATTCGATGGCGAACATTCGTTCATTATCGTGCCCAACGGCATCAGCGGAGTGCGTTTCATTCAGCGCGAAAATTTCTCCGGTCTGCTTGCGTCGCTGATGTTGCCGATGATCGCCGACAAAACCGCGAAAGGTTTTGAATTGATGAATCGGGCGTTAAAAAAAGTCGTGGAAGCAAAATCCTCTTAACATATCTATCAGAGTTCTATGGCCAAGAAATCCAGCAGCAAAGGCAGTGACGATAAAAAGAAATCTTCTCCACGCGGAAAATCGCAGCCGCTGGCGCGTCCGCGCGTTGCCTCGATCGAGCGTTTGCCGCTGTCGGTGTTTACCGAAAAGGCGTATTTGGATTATTCCATGTATGTCATTCTCGACCGCGCCTTGCCAAATATCTGTGATGGATTAAAGCCGGTCCAACGGCGCATTATCTACGCGATGTCCGAGCTCGGTTTAAGCGCCGCCTCCAAGCATAAGAAATCGGCGCGCACCGTTGGCGACGTGCTCGGCAAATTTCATCCGCACGGCGACAGCGCCTGTTACGAAGCCATGGTGCTCATGGCACAGCCGTTTAGCTATCGCTATCCGCTTATCGACGGCCAAGGCAACTGGGGTTCGCCGGACGATCCCAAATCCTTCGCCGCCATGCGTTACACCGAATCGCGGCTCACGCGTTTCGCGCAGATATTGTTGTCCGAGCTGGAACAGGGCACGGTCGAATGGGCGCCCAATTTCGACGGCACGCTGCAAGAACCGAAAATCATGCCGGCGCGTTTGCCGCACGTGTTGCTTAACGGCACCACCGGCATCGCCGTCGGCATGGCCACGGATATTCCGCCGCACAACGTGCGCGAAGTCGCCGCCGCGTGCGTGCATTTGCTGGAAAATCCCGACGCCAGTCTCAAAGATTTGTGCAAACACATCAAAGGTCCGGACTATCCGACCGAAGCCGAAATCATCACGCCGAAAAATGAAATTCGCGCGCTGTACGAAACCGGCAACGGTTCTATCCGCTGCCGTGCCAAATGGGAAAGAGAAGACGGCGACATCGTCATCACCGCTTTGCCGTTTCAAGTATCGGGCTCCAAAGTAATCGAGCAGATTGCGCAACAGATGCAGCAGAAGAAACTGCCGATGGTCGAAGACTTGCGCGACGAATCCGATCACGAACACGCCACGCGTTTGGTGATCGTGCCGCGTTCCAACCGCGTCGACCCGGTGGAGTTGATGTCGCATTTATTTGTCACCACCGATTTGGAACGCAGCTACCGCGTGAACATGAACATGATCGGCCTCAATGGCCGGCCCAGCGTTTATAATCTCAAGGAATTGCTGGTTGAATGGCTCAAGTTCCGTACCGACACGGTGCGCCGGCGTTTGCAACACCGCTTCGAGCGCGTCGAAGCGCGCTTGCATATTCTCGATGGTTTGTTGATCGCTTATCTCAATCTGGATGAAGTCATCCGGATTATCCGTAAAGAAGAAGAACCGAAACCGAAACTCATCAAGCGCTTCAAGCTGAGCGACATCCAAGCGGAAGCGATTCTTGAAACCAAGTTGCGCCACTTGGCCAAGCTCGAAGAAATGAAAATTCGCGGCGAACAAGACGAGCTCACGCGCGAACGCAATCATTTGGAAAAAACTTTGAAATCCGCCAAGCTGCTCAAACAGCTGGTGCGCGATGAAATTATCGAAGACGCCAAAGAATACGGCGACGAGCGCCGCTCGCCCATCGTCGAGCGCGAAGCCGCGCAACAAATCGACCAAACCGCGTTGTTACCGACCGAGCCGATCACCGTGGTGTTATCGGAAAAAGGCTGGGTGCGCGCCGCCAAAGGCCACGACATGGATCCGCGCACTTTGGAATACAAATCCGGCGATAAATTTCTGCAAGCCGCGCGCGGCAAGACCAATCAGCTCGCGGTGTTCATCGATTCCACCGGCCGCAGCTATTCGCTGCCGGCGCACAAACTGCCATCGGCACGCGGCCATGGCGAGCCGTTATCGGGCAACCTCAATCCGCCCCCCGGCGCAACCTGGGCCGGCGTCATGATGGGCAACCCGGAAGATTTATATTTACTCGCGAGCGACGCCGGTTATGGTTTCGTCGCCCAATTCGGCGATCTGATAGCCAATAAAAAAGCTGGCAAGACCGTGCTGCGTGTACCGAACGGCGCCAAAGTGTTGGCACCGCAACGCGTGGAAAACTTCGAAAGCGATTGGCTCGCCGCCGCGACCAATCAAGGCAACATGTTGGTATTCATGGTCGGTGAGTTACCGAAGCTGGCGAAAGGCAAAGGCATCAAGATCATGAACGTTCCGGGTGCAAAAGTGGTTAAACGCGAAGAATATGTCGCGGGTGTCGCGGTATTTAAAGAAGGCCAACGCTTGGTGGTGCGCACCGGCAAGGGTGAATTATTGCTGCGCTCCGGCAACGACATCGATCAATACGTCGGCGAACGCGCGTTGCGCGGTTCGAAATTGCCCAAGGGACATCAAGAGGTGAAGGAGATTGAAGTAGAAGTTGTAGCCACAGAAAAAACCTAACGCCGATTATTTAATGTAGAGCGGGTTAGGCGCCAACAATAAGATCGCCGTATCACCAACTCCCCTCTCCCGCGCTAGCGGGAGAGGGGGAGGGGAGAGGGCGCGCCGTAATCCGCCGAATGTTTGTTGTTAGCTCCACGAAGAAGAACCCACATATCATCCGCCTGCAAATACATTTGTGCGCCTTGTTTGTCATTCCCGCGAAAGCGGAATCCAGGTTGTAATGGTATCGCGCGTGTCACGCGCGATTTTCTGAAAATTAATTTAGTCGAGCCGCCTACGGCGGCGTTCATATTTGTGGGTGGTTGACCCACGGCAAGTAACTTCTCTTTGCTCGTGCAAAGAGAAGTTACCAAGAGAAAGCACGCCCCGAAGCCCACGCCGGCTTACGCCGGTCCCCTGCGTTCCTCGCCCCACCGGGCGCGAGCCTAACTCGCCGATCGCGAAAAACGCGATTCGGGCTCAAACAGAGGCTCGCTTAAAAACTCCCGGCGGGGCTGCGGTACTTGGCGTGGGCTACGGGGAACAAAAACAACATTCCATAAAGATGTGGCGGCTTGACTCAAATGATGGAAAGTTTAAACATGGTACAGCTATTAATGTTTTTGTGGTTGCCACTATTTCGATATAGATATTCTTAAGGTTGAGTAGATGCACCAACTTATTACATTGAACTTCAAACTTTCAATCCTATTAGGCATTGTAGGGATGTTAATGCTATTCGGTTCCATGGCTATCGGTTACCCGCAGTCCGTCGCGCATCTGGCTTCATATAAGTCCCAGACATTAGCTTGGCCGTTAATTATTTTTGTTCTTATAATCATTGCCTGGTTTGTTTATTACCGATACGAGGAAGGTTATTTCTTGGCCTTCAGTATCGGATTTACGGTTTTGATTCCAGCCGCCGGAATTTTTATAAGCGAATCGATAAATGGTGCTTACTACAACGACTACGAGAAAATATTCCTATCCTATGTTGGCATGTCCCACATATCTTATGGCCTACTTGAATGGCGCTCTGTACTTAAAGTATTAGGACGAGATGCCAATTAGCGCTGATGATGTCTTCTGTTTTAACCCGTCCTCGCCAACCGAGCACCACAGCTTCAGCCGGAGCAGTGCACGAGCCTCTGTTCGAGCCCGAATCGCAAATATTATGACAAGACGAGCGAGCGTAGCGAGCAGGGCTATACTGC
>JACQBD010000083.1 GCA_016194665.1 Gammaproteobacteria bacterium | reverse complement strand
CGACGCGGCCGTTGTCGACGTCGAGACAGGGGATGATGCGTTTGGCTAAACCCATAATAAAAAATTAATGGATAGGATTTACAGGATTAACAGGAATAAGAAATTAAAAAATAAAAATATTTTTAGGCTGGATTCCCGCTTTCGCGGGAATGACAATAGATGAAATTCATTTCATCACATTTCCTGTCAATCCTGTTAATCCTGTCCATTTTATTTCTTTTTTGCCAAATCGTCGGCAAGCTTCTGCGCAGCGACGAAATCGAGCGTGCCTTCGTAAATGGCGCGGCCGGTGATGGCGCCGACGATGCCGGCGTCGCTGACTTCGCACAACTTGCGAATGTCTTCGACATTGGTGATGCCGCCCGAGGCAATCACCGGAATCGAAATGGCGTTGGCGAGATTCACTGTGGCTTCGATGTTCACGCCGGTCATCATGCCGTCGCGGCCGATATCGGTGTAGATAATCGCTTCGACGCCGTCGTCTTGAAACTTCTTGGCTAGATCGATGACATCGTGGCCCGAAAGTTTCGACCAACCGTCGATCGCCACCTTACCGTTCTTCGCGTCCAAGCCGACAATAATATGTCCGGGAAATTCGGCGCACACGTCGCTCACGAAATGCGGCGCGTTCACTGCCTTGGTGCCGAGAATCACGTAGCGCACGCCCATGTCGATATAGGCCTGAATAGTATCTTCGTCGCGGATGCCGCCGCCGACTTGTAAGGGCACATCGGGAAACGCGGAGCGAATCGCTTGGATAGCGCCGCCGTTTACCGGTTTACCGGCGTGCGCACCATTGAGATCGACGATGTGTATGCGCCGCGCACCGGCCGCGACCCAACGCTCGGCCATGGCCACGGGATCGTCGGAGAAAATGGTTTCATCGTTCATGCGCCCCTGACGCAGGCGCACACATTTGCCGTCTTTGATATCGATCGCGGGAATAATAAGTAAAGAGGACATGGGAAATTATTTATAGAATAATTTTTTATCGGCGGATACGCGTTGCTGACACAAACATACTATTTGTTCGCTTGTTCATCTGCTGTTTTTTGTAAATATTATCAGCTGTTGCCGTTCCAGGACATAAAATTTTCCAGCAGGCGCAAACCGTTGCGCTGGCTTTTTTCTGGATGAAACTGAACCGCGAAAATATTCGCCCGCGCCGCGGCCGAGGTAAAACGCAAGGCGTACTCGGTTTCGCCGGCGATATCTTGGGTATCCGTCGAGTCGGCATAATAGCTGTGCACGAAATAAAAGCGTGTACCTTGCGCAATACCCTGCCACAGCGGATGCGGTTTCAATTGGTGCACTTGGTTCCAACCCATGTGCGGCACTTTAAGCGCCAAGCCAGTCGCGGCATCGATCGGTGGTTGCACGGGAAAACGTTTGACGCTACCCGCGAGAAAACTTAAACACGGCGTGCCGCCGGCTTCTTCGCTGAAATCGTATAAAGCTTGCAAGCCTAAACATATGCCGAGAAAAGGTTTGGTTTTCATGGCCTGCATCACCGATTCGCGCAGACCGTTTTTTTCCAGCGCCGCCATGCAACCGCCGATGGCGCCTTGGCCGGGAAACACAACGCGGTCGGCTTTGCGAATATCGTCGGCTGCGGCGGTGAGCAACACGCGTGCTTTAGGTGCGACGTGCTCGATGGCTTTACTCACCGAACGCAGATTGCCCATGCCGTAATCGATTACTGCTACTGTGCTCATAAAAAATAAATTGGTTTCACAAACTTCCCTTGGTCGAAGGAATGCTATTGGCTTCGCGCGCGTCGATTTCCAACGCCATGCGCAGCGCGCGGCCGAAGGCTTTGAATATGGTCTCGGCGTTGTGATGTGCGTTCTTGCCGCGCAAGCAATCGATGTGCAAGGTCACCAAGGCGTGATTGCAAAAGCCTTGGAAAAATTCATGCACGAGATCGACGTCAAACTCGCCCACGCGTGCGCGCGGAAAATCCACGTGATATTCCAAACCAGGACGTCCGGAAAAATCGATGACCACGCGCGATAACGCTTCGTCAAGCGGCACGTAGGCATGACCGTAACGACGTATGCCTTTTTTCTCGCCGGCGGCTTTGGCGATCGCTTGACCCAACGTGATGCCGATGTCTTCGACGGTGTGATGTGCATCGATGTGCAAGTCACCCTTGGCTTCCAGGGTGATGTCGATCAAACCGTGACGCGCCACTTGATCCAGCATGTGTTCGAGAAACGGCAGACCGGTATTGAGACGGGATGTGCCATGGCCGTCCAGATTCACCGCAACGGTGATCTGGGTTTCCTTGGTGTTGCGCGTGACTTCCGCGCGTCGGCTAGACACAGAGTTTCTCCGAGGGGTTTGTGTTTTTTATGTTAACACACAGATAAACCATAGACGAATCACCAGGCGGCCTCAAGAGCGTTAAGAAAGGCGGCGTTCTCTTCCGATGTGCCCACGGTAACCCGCAAACATCCCTTAAGCATGCTGCCGGCAGAGTTGAGATTCTTTATTAACACGCCGCGGCCGCGCAAACTTTCAAACAGCTTATCGGCGTCGCGCTGGCCGACGTGAAACAAGATAAAGTTAGTCTGACTCGGCCAGACGCGTATTCCGGGCAGCTTGCTCAATGCCTGCAACAGTTTTTCGCGGTCGGCGCGGATGCGCCGGGCTTGATCGTTTAACAAATCCAGATGCTTGAGCGCAAACTGCGCGCTCGCTTGGCTTAAGCTACCGATATTATAAGGAAGTCGCAGCTTGTTAAATTCCGCCACCCACGGCGGCGACGCGGCGAGCACGCCGAGACGCAAGCCGGCGAGGCCTTGCTTGGACAGCGTGCGCATTACTAATAGATTGTCATGCCGGCCAAGACGATCCATAAAAGATTGTTCGGCGAAAGCATGATACGCCTCGTCCAGCACCACTAGGCCGGGAGCTTTATCGATCAGCGTCTCGATATCGGCGCGCGCGAATAAGTTTGCCGTGGGGTTATTGGGGTAGGCGATAAAAATCGCCGCCGGCTTGTGTGTTTCCATTGCCTTTAACATCGCCGGCATATCGAGTGCAAAATCCTGCGTCAACGGCACGCCGACGAATTTCATGCCGACAAACTTGGCGACCATTTCATACATGACAAAGGTCGGCGTCGGCGCCAGCACCGCGGCATCCGGCTGCGCCAAGGCCATGAGAATAATTTGAATCAGCTCGTCCGAACCGTTGCCGAGCAACACGTCCATGGCGGCGGGCACCGCTAACGCGTTGCATAAATTTTTGCGCAGCGCATCGGCGTTTGGATCTGGATAACGATTCAATGCGACGCCGCGCAGCATTTCCAGCCATTCATTGCGCAAGTCTTCAGGCCAGGAATAAGGATTTTCCATGGCGTCGAGCTTGATGAGGCCGGCGGCGTCGGGTACGTGATACGCCTTGAGCGCGCGAATTTCCGGCCGGATCAAACATTCGATTTTTTTATTGATGGTCATAGAAATAAATAAATGGACAGGATTAACAGGATTTACTGGATTAAAAAAATAAAAAAAATAATTTTTATATTTATCCTGTTAATCCTGTAAATCCTGTCCATTATTTTTTAACCCGATACTCCGCCGAACGCGCATGCGCCGTCAGGCCCTCGCCGCGCGCGAGCACGGATGCGGTTTGGCCGAGTTTGGAAGCGCTTTCCGCCGAACATTGAATGAGGCTGGTGCGTTTTTGAAAATCATACACGCCGAGCGGCGACGAAAAGCGCGCGCTGCCGGATGTCGGCAATACATGATTCGGGCCCGCGCAATAATCGCCCAAGGCTTCGGGTGTGTAACGACCGATGAAGATCGCACCCGCGTGCTGCACGCGCGCGGCGATGGCTGACGCATTTTCCAGCGACAACTCCAAATGTTCCGGGGCGATGCGATTTATCAAGCGCAGCGCCTCGTCCAGGCTGTCGGCGGTAATCAAGGCGCCGCGATTTTCCAGAGAAGCTTGAATGATGTCGCGCCGTTCCATCTGCGGTAAAAGTTTTTGCATCGCGTCGCGCACCGCTTGGGTGAATTTTTCATCCAGGCTGATCAATATTGCCTGCGCATCTTCGTCATGTTCGGCTTGCGAGAACAGATCCATGGCTATCCATTCAGGATCGGTTTGGCCGTCGCATAACACCACGATCTCGGAAGGTCCGGCGATCATGTCGATATCAACCGCGCCGTAAACCAGGCGCTTGGCGGTGGCGACATAAATATTTCCCGGGCCAACGATTTTATCGACTTTAGGAATTGTTTGCGTGCCGTACGCCAGCGCCGCTACCGCTTGCGCGCCGCCGACGGTGAACACGCGGTCGACGCCGGCGAGATGCGCCGCGGCTAAAACCATTTCATTTATTTTTCCTTCGGGCGCCGGCACCACCATGATG
>JACQBD010000099.1 GCA_016194665.1 Gammaproteobacteria bacterium | reverse complement strand
ATTATGCGAATGAAGACAAAACTTTAAATCCACCGGAAACATGTCTGTTGCAGCAAGCCTACGATACCGGCGCTGAATTGCGCGCCTGGCTGACGGTGTTTTGGCATAAATCCACCATGGCCATTCCGGTGGAATGCACGGTCTATCCTCTACGCATCGAAAACCGGCTGGAGGGATCGGTGGTGGCTTTTCGCGATATAACCGAGCGGCGGATTCTCGAGCGCGAATTATTATGGCAGGCCAATCACGACCCATTGACGAAACTATATAACCGCAGTTCGTTTGAAAAACATCTTGAAAACGAAGTAGACCGCTTAAAACGCAGCAACGAGACCAGCGCCTTGCTGTATCTCGATCTCGACCGCTTTAAATATATTAACGACACCGCCGGGCACGCCGCCGGCGACCGCTTGCTGATCGAGATCAGTCAGCAGTTGCAAGCGCGCATGCGCGATGCCGATACGTTGGCGCGGTTAGGCGGCGATGAATTTGCAATCCTCATGCATAACGTCAATCGCGAACGTATTTTCGCCACCGCCGAAAGTTTCCGCGAAATTCTTGAGCACTACACATTCACCTACAGCGGCAGAAGCTACAAGATCAATGGCAGTATCGGTGTGGCTTTGCTGGACCAGAACACGCCGTCCTTGGGCGAAGCGCTGGCCAATGCCGACATCGCCTGTCACATCGCCAAAGGCAAAGGACGCAACCAAACCCATCTCTATTGCGCCGAAAGCGATGAAAAAGTTGCCATGAGTCTGGAGCTCGGCTGGTCTTCGCGCTTGCAAGACGCGTTGCGCAATGACAACTTCGTTTTGCATTACCAACCGATTTTAGCGTTGGCGGACATGAGCAGCGAAGACATTGCCGGCGCCACCGGCAATGTCTGGAAACAAGCGCCGCGCGCGCCGACGCATTCCTTGCCGCATTACGAAGTGCTGATTCGTTTGGTGAACACGCGCGGTGAAGTGGTTTATCCCGGAACTTTTTTACCCACGGCGGAGCGCTTTGGTCTCATGCATCAGATCGACGCTTGGGTGTTGGAGCACGCCATCGAGAAATTATCCGAATTGAATAAATTGGGCGCGAGCACCACCTTCACCATCAATATCTCGGGACATTCTTTGGATGCCGACAATTTATTGCCGATTTTGCGCGCCTTGCTGGAAAAACATCAGTTGGCCGCGGGCTCGCTGGTGTTTGAAATTACCGAAGCCAGCGCGATTGCCAACATCGACGCCGCCAAAAAATTGATTAACGAGTTGCGCGCGCTCGGTTGCCGGTTTGCGCTCGATGATTTCGGCAGCGGCTTCAGTTCGTTCTTCCATTTAAAACATTTGCCGGTGGATTTCATAAAAATCGACGGTCAGTTTGTGCAGGGCATGGGCACTAATCCCGCCGATCGCGCGATCGTCGCCTCCATCAACGACGTGGCGCATTCTTTCGGCAAGCGCACCATCGCCGAATTCGTGGAAAACGCCAACGTGCTGGGCTTATTGAAGGAATCGGGAGTGGATTTCGTACAGGGTTATTTTATTTCGCCGCCGAGCAGCGATTTGCCGAAGATGGATTTAAATCGCTCCGACCTCATCGGCCACGCCTAAGTACGCAGCATTTTAAGGTTTGAAGCAATCGAGATCGTTGGCGAATACGCTAGGCCCATTGTAATGTTTTTTGATGGCGCCCAAAGTTTCGGTTTCATGTCCCAGCGTGCGGCGCATGCGATGCGATAGCACCAACTGCTTAACCTCGGCCGTTTGTGCGATGCGGCCGATCACCGACGGCGACATATGCAGTTGGCGTTCGACGCCGCCGGCGTCCTCGGGCACTGCGTTATGCGCGATCAGCAGATCGGCTTGCGCCGCGAGTAGCTCGAGATTCCCGTCCTCGCCGTTGGTGTCGCCGCTAAAGACGATGCGTTTGCCCTTGGATTCGATGCTCCATGCCAAGGCGGGGATGGCGCCGTGCAGCACCGGCGTGGCCGAGATGCGCATGTGTTCATTGGTGAATACGATTTTAATTTTATTGCTAGTCTTGCGAGACGCCACGAGCTTGCTGCGAAAATCGACATTACGCGGTTGCAGTTTATAAGTCGCGTCGTTTAGCGGACTCAAAAAATCGCCGAGGTAACGATAGACGCCGTGCGTGCCGTCGAACAAGGCGCGCACGTAGGCCACCGTCGACGGCATGAATTTATTACCCAGGGGTCCGTAAATCGGTAACGCTCGCGTGCGGTCCTCGAAGTACGACGATTTAACCAGTGCCGGTAGATCGTTGGCATGATCGACATGCAAATGACTAAATAAAATTACATCGAGATCCGAGACCGTGGCGCCCGCTTCGCTGAAGCGTAAAGCCGCGCCACCGCCGGCATCGACCAACACTCGCGCCTTGCCGTCGATCCATATCAGATAACTGCTGGAGGCGCGCTTGTCAGCCAGTTCCGGACCGCCGGAACCCAGCACTTGCACCGCTAACTCCGCGGTACCGCAAGACTGCGCCATCACCGGCGCCAGCCACAGGCAACTCAATATGCCTATGACAAGACGCGCTTTCAACCTGGTTCCATTTTTTGAATATGATCGAGGCGAATCTTTAGCGTTTCGCCGTGGTCGCCGCGGCAAATAAGAAATTCCTCGTGATTGAGCGTGCGCAAATCGGTCGGCAATACGATTTGATCGTAATGCACGTTCGCGTCATGCCAGCGCAGGCGTAATTTCTGCCGATGCAAAATGGCGACTTCGTATTCGGAATAACGATCGCAATTGATCGGCGCATAGGCATTGGGTTTTTCGGATTCAGTCATTTTCGCGTCTCACCTCGCAACTGATTAATTCACCATCGACGTCGACTTCGGTGCGAAACACAATCGGCCGGCAACACACGTAACAGTCTTCGACGTATTCTTGACTGCCGCCGGAAGTATCGACCTCGGCTTCAAAAGTTTCGCCACAGTAGGGGCATTGTATATTTTGCAGGTTCATGCGTTTTTAGTTTAACAGCATTCTTTTTAATTCAGCCTCCGGTAAACGCCCCACTTGCAGTGCGCGCGCAGACGGCGTATTCTGCCTGAGAACAAAATGAGAACATTAGTTTTGGCCTATGTATGAACGTAAAAGTGCATAAAAATGGCAACTGACCGGGCGCGCGAAGTGTACGACTATATCCAGGCTTATAACGCCCGGCATGGCTATGCGCCCAAGCTGCGAGAAATCGCCAGCCATCTGGGCATCAGCTCGCGCGGGGTGGCGCACCGTTATGTGCGCGCCCTACAAGCAGAAGGCTTGGTGCATATCGAACCGGACCGCGCCCGCGGCATCCGTCTACGTAAAGTAAAAACTTCGGCGCCGCGCACTTCCTCTTTGCCGCTGCTCGGGCGCATCGCCGCCGGCCGACCGATCGAAGCGATTCCCGGCGAAGACGAAATCGATCTTTCCGAATTTTTTGTCAATCGCGAACGTTTTGTCTTGCGCGTGCAAGGCGACTCCATGATCGAAGCCGGCATTCTCGACAGCGACATGGTGGTGGTCGAAAAACGCGAAACCGCCGATAACGGCGACATCGTCGTGGCCTTGATCGACGGTACCGAGGCCACGTTAAAGCGCCTGCAAAAAAATCGCGACGGCAGCGTCACGTTGCGCCCGGCCAACGCCGCTTTATCGCCGTTGCGTTTGTCCGCCACACGCGTGCGTATTCAGGGCGTGGTCGTGGGCCAATTCCGTTCTTATCGGTGAGTCATGGAATCACCCACTCGTTACTGGCCGCGCGCCATCATCCACATCGACATGAATGCTTTTTTTGCATCGGTGGAGCAACGCGATTTTCCCGAGCTGCGCGGTAAACCGGTCGGCGTCACCAACGGTGTTGCCGGCACCACGCTGATTACTTGTTCTTATGAAGCGCGCGCCGTCGGTGTAAAAACTGGTATGCGCATTTACGAGGCGCGCAAATTTTGCCCCAGTCTAATCCAGCGGCCTGCGCGGCCGAAAGTGTACGTCGGCATTTCCACGCGCATCATGCACGCGTTGCGCGACATCAGTCCCGACGTGCAAGTGTTCAGCGTCGACGAAGCTTTT
>JACQBD010000081.1 GCA_016194665.1 Gammaproteobacteria bacterium | reverse complement strand
GTGGCAAGAGGCGATCGATCGCCTGCACGCGACCAACAATTTTCCCGATTTCACGGGCACCCTATGCCCCGCACCCTGCGAAGGCGCGTGCGTGCTCGGCATCAACGACGATCCGGTGACGATCAAGGCGATTGAGCTGGCGATTAACGACCGCGCTTTTCAAGAAGGCTGGATCAAGCCCGAACCGCCCAAAGTGCTGACCGGCAAAAAAGTCGCCATCGTCGGTTCCGGTCCGGCGGGCCTTGCGGGTGCGCAGCAATTGCGACGCGCGGGTCACGAAGTAACGGTATTGGAACGCGATGATCGTATCGGCGGTTTGCTGCGTTACGGTATTCCCGAATTCAAAATGGAAAAGAAAGTGCTCGACCGGCGCTTGGACCAACTTAAGACCGAAGGCGTGGTCTTCAAGGTCAATGCACACGTTGGCGTGAATTTACCGGCCGCAGAACTACGCAAAAATTTTGACGCCGTCTTGTTGACCGGCGGCGCTTGCGCTCCGCGCGATCTGCCAGTGCCGGGGCGCGAGCTGAAGGGTGTTTATTTTGCCATGGAGTATTTAACCCAATCCAATCGCCGCCACGAAGGCGATACGATTCCGGCAGCCGCTGAAATCAGCGCCCACGGCAAACACGTGGTAATTATCGGCGGCGGCGACACCGGCGCCGATTGTTTAGGCACGGCGCATCGTCAAGGCGCCAAGAGCGTGCATCAATTAGAAATCATGCCGCGTCCTCCGGAGCATCGCGCCGATAACAATCCTTGGCCGCAGTATCCTTTTGTGTATCGTGTTTCCTCGGCGCACGAAGAAGGCGGCGAACGTGTTTATTCGGTGTCGACCAAACGTTGTATAGGTGATGACAAAGGTCGCGTCATTGCCTTGGAGCTCGTGAAAGTAGAAACGGTATTCGAAAACGGCCGCACGAATTTTAAGGAAGTACCAAACAGTGCATTCACTTTACACGCCGATCTTATTTTGTTGGCCATGGGTTTTGTCGGTCCGGAAAAAGCCGGTATGCTGGAGCAACTCGGCGTCAAGCTCACCGAGCGCGGCAATGTGTGGCGCGACGAAAATTGGATGACCAGCGTGCCCGGCGTGTTCACCGCCGGCGACATGCAGCGCGGCCAATCCTTGATCGTCTGGGCCATCGCCGAAGCGCGCTCGGCGGCGCGCGGCATCGATAAATATCTCATGGGCGCTTCCGATCTGCCCGCGCCGCTCTAAAAAATTTTTCACCGCAAAGGCGCAAAGGACGCAAAAAAATTCGAGGAGTAACGGCCAGCCGTTTTCCTGTTAAATAAATTTCCTTTGCGCTCTTTGCGTCTTTGCGGTGAGGCGAGGGCCCGCGTTTCCAGAAACCCGTTCGCACCGCGGCCGACGTCGCGGCGCTCAAGCTACCGGACCCGGAAGGCGAGCTGCGTTACGTGATGGACGCGGTGCGCCTGATTCGGCGTGAGCTCGACGGCAAGGTGCCGCTGATTGGTTTCGCGGGCAGTCCGTGGACGCTGGCCACCTATATGGTCGAAGGCGGCGGCAGCAAGGATTTCGGTTGCATCAAGTGCATGATGTTCGATCAACCTAAATTGATTCATCAGCTGCTGGAAATCTTGGCGCGTTCGGTCACGGCTTATCTCAACGCCCAAGTCGCCGCCGGCGCGCAAGCTTTGATGTTGTTCGATACCTGGGGCGGCGTGCTCACCCCGCGCGACTATAAGGAATTCTCGCTGGCATACATGCAACAAATAGTTGGGGGTTTGACCCGCAGCCACGAAGGCAGGCGCGTGCCGATCATTCTTTTCACCAAGAACGGTGGACAATGGCTGGAGACGATGGCGGCGAGCGGCTGCGATGCGCTGGGCATCGATTGGACCACGGATTTGCACGACGCGCGCGCGCGCGTGGGCGACCGTGTCGCGCTGCAAGGCAACATGGACCCGTCGATTTTGTATGCTTCTCCAGAGCGGATTCGCTCGGAAGTAGAAATTATTTTGGCGAGTTATGGAAAAGGCAGTGGCCTCGTGTTTAACCTGGGCCATGGCATACACCAGCACGTCAAACCGGAAAAAGTCGCCGCCGCGATTGATGCCGTGCATGACCTTAGCCGCCAATATCATGCCGCGCGCGCGCCGTCAGCGGCGCCTTCTTGATTGGATGGCAGCGGCCTGACGCATGATGGATAACGCCCGCTGTCCATTCGAAAAAGCCATCTTATGCACGCAATGTGCTTGCCAATTGGCGACGCGTTTTTCCATCGCCGAACGCACGGGCGTGGAATGCCGCTCCGATATCGCGCGCAATAATTGCGTCACTTTATTAAACCTAATGCGTGAGCGCGCACGCTTCGCGCTCAAGGTTACGGATACCGCGAAGGCGCTGGCCTTTGGCAAGGAAATGAAGGTGATGATCGGTGGCTTGCTCGGTTTGCAGCGGCAAATGAACCCGGAACAAAATGTCGATCGCGTTTCTGATATTCATGCCTTGGTACAGCAAGCCCAGGAAGTTTATGGTTCCTTGCCGAATCTCCCGTATCAGCAAATTATTAAATATATTACGGCGTTTCAAAGTAGGCGCCG
>JACQBD010000106.1 GCA_016194665.1 Gammaproteobacteria bacterium | reverse complement strand
GCCCGCATAGCTCAGTTGGTAGAGCACCTGATTTGTAATCAGGATGTCGGGGGTTCGAGACCCTCTGCGGGCTCCATTCATCATTGCCCCACTTGAAGTCACAAATTGTGACTTCAAGTTGATATCAAAACGGTTAGTGTTTTTATGCGGCCGCATTTTGTTGTCACATCACTATGTTTCGGCCAATCAAAAACATCTAAAGGTTTGAGGTCGCAAATTGCGACCTCAAATTTCCAACGAAGAAACGCCCTATCGGTTTTGCACCGAGATAAGTAAGTTATAGCGATGAATATGGTAACGGGGTCAGCAAATTTAAGACTTAACTCTGGCTTTCCATCTACAATGATTTCTTAAGCTCCCCTGGTGTTTCTTGTCCGGAGGCTAGCAATGGCGATAAATCCCTCCTTATTTACTGACATTGAAGCAAATTTATCGACACTCGGTGTTGATGAAATAAAGTCCACGTAGGGCGCAATAGCATAGCGTATTGCGCCGAATGAAAAATAAATCCGACCTAACCATCGTAGGGATTGAATCCAAATTCCTCATTCTCCGTCTGCGTTTCGTGCCATCATGCCTCCCGTTCTGTCTTTCCATCAACCTTTATATCGCGGGCCAATCTCAGCGTATACAACGATATAATCAAATCCGGACCTAAACGTAATTTTTAAGATATCAAGACTTGTTTGCCAGTGCGTGAAAAGTCTTAAGGTGGGAAGGTGAGCGATCAAAAGAATAAGCTGGGTGAAGTTGTCCTCTATAAAACGGAGGACGGCAAAGCTGCTCTCGACGTGCGGCTGGAAGGCGACACTGTTTGGCTCACCCAGGCACAGATGGCAAAACTCTTTGAGAATACGAAGCAGAATATTAGTTTGCATACGCGTAATATATTTCGTGAGAGGGAGCTTGCTGAAAAAACAGTAGTCAAGGAATCCTTGACTACTGCCTCCGATGGCAAGAAGTACCGCACCAAGTATTTTAATTTGGACGTCATCATTTCGGTCGGCTATCGAGTGAAATCCAAACGCGGTACGCAGTTCCGCATCTGGGCCACGCAAACTCTTAAAGATCACTTGGTCCGCGGCTATACCCTGAACCATCAACGCTTTGAGAAAAACGCCCGCGAGCTGGAAGCCGCGCTGACGCTGGTGCGCAAGGCTGCCGGATACGAAGCATTGACAGGCGATCAGGGTCGAGGGTTGGTAGATGTTATTTCCCGCTACACCAAGACCTTCTTGCTTTTGCAACGCTACGATGAAGGTTTACTGACGGAGCCGAAGGGAACTGTCGGCGGTGTATTACCCGCGACAACTGAAGCCCGATCTGACATTGCGACGCTCAAAAAAGATTTGATTGTCCGCCGCGAGGCTGGGCCGTTGTTCGGTCAGGAACGAGATGCAGGGCTTCAGTCCATCCTCGGCAATCTGGAGCAAAGCGTATTCGGTGCGCCGGCCTATCCCAGTATTGAATCAAAGGCAGCGCATTTGTTGTACTTCGTTATCAAGAATCATCCGTTCAGCGACGGTAACAAACGCATTGGCTCGTTTCTGTTCGTTGATTTTCTGAACCGCAACGGCCAATTGTTTCGTAACGATGAAGCGGTGATCAATGACGTTGGCCTTGCGGCGCTGGCGCTGCTCGTGGCCGAATCCGATCCCAAGGATAAGGAGATCGTGATCCATTTAATTATGAATATGCTTGTTGGGGTAACGGCATAACACGTAGGACGCGCCCTGCGCGCCGATCGATAATAAATGGTGCGTGGGACGCACCCTACGTGAATTATTCCAAGCTTTCTTGGATTAATTTCGCACAGCGCACTAGCACAGGAGAGACACCCACTTTTTTAAGGAATGCTGTGACGCAAACACAAGACAACTCTATCCGCATCGACAAGTGGCTGTGGGCCGCGCGGTTTTTCAAGACTCGTTCGCTCGCGGCGGCGGCGGTAGCGGGCGGCAAGGTGAAAGTGAACGGTGAGCGCGTGAAGGCGGCCAAGACTGTGCGGCTTAACGATGAATTGCGCATCCATATTGGTGCGTATGAACACACAGTGCGGGTGCTGGGCTTGTCCAATCGGCGCGGGCCGGCGGTGGAGGCGGCATTGATGTATGCCGAAAGCGTCGAGAGCAAAGCGGCGCGGGAAAAATTAGCCGCGCAACTTTCGGCGGAAAGAATTTATACCGTGCGTGAAAAAGGGCGGCCTACTAAAAGAGCGCGGCGTCAGCTTATTCAATTTAAAAAATCCAGGATTGAATGAATCGATAACGGTAAGACCATAATTTGTGGTGGATGTAGGCATTTTGCATGAATACTCGCCGATAAAACGCATTCACGCTGTCATTGTTCCTCGAAACAGCGTAGAAGGGCGTTTATGAAGATTCCCGAAAGACTCGCGCCCTTGGTCGAGGACGGCCTCGTCGATGCGGTCATGCGTCAGCTCATGAGCGGCAAAGAGGCCATGGTCTATGTGGTGCGCTGCGGCGACGATGTGCGTTGCGCCAAAGTTTATAAAGAAGCCAACCATCGCAGTTTCCGTCAGAGCGCCGGTTACACCGAAAGCCGCAAAGTAAAAAATAGCCGGCGTGCGCGCGCCATGGAAAAGGGCGGCCGTTACGGACGCAAAGCGCAGGAAGATTCTTGGCAAAGCGCGGAAGTCGCGGCTTTGTACCGTCTCAGCGCCGCGGGCGTGCGCGTGCCGCAGCCGTATAACTTTGCCGACGGCGTGCTGCTGATGGAACTGGTGACCGACGCCGAGGGCAACGCCGCGCCGCGGCTCAGTGAACTGGTATTAACGATCGAGCAAGCACGCGCATATCACCGCATATTGATTACACAGATTGTGCGCATGCTCTGCGCCGGTGTGGTGCACGGCGATTTGTCGGAATACAACGTGCTCGTCAGTAACGAAGGGCCCGTGATCATCGACTTGCCGCAAGCGATCGACGCCGCGGGCAACAACAACGCTTGCGCCATGTTCAAGCGCGACGTCACCAATCTCACCGCCTACTTCGGCCGTTTTGCTCCGGAGCTTTTGACCACCGATTACGGCAGCGAGATATGGTCGCTATATGAGAACGGCAAATTACAGCCGGAGAGCGAATTGACCGGGCGCTTCACGCGCAGCGAGAAAGCGGCGGATGTAAAAAGTGTCATGCGTGAGGTTGACGCCGCGTACCAAGAGGAGGTCGCGCGCCAACGCTACAAACGGGAAATGGGGCAATAAGTCGTTCGCAACACTTTTAGTTTGTGTAGATCGATTTCCGCGTAGCCTAAGTATGCCGTCTTGATTTACAATTCAGTTTCTTGTCGAGACTGCAGAACCTCCAATGGAAAAAACACCTGTCGATGCCGTGGTAACGGTGCGTCATTACTATCAGTCATTGCCGGCGCGCATGGCCGCGGTGCGGAGCCGCGTGCAGCGTCCGTTGACGCTGGCGGAAAAAATTCTGTTCGCGCATAAAGCCGATTTAAACGCTGAATTACCTGAACGTGGTAAGACCACGGTCGGCCTGCATCCCGACCGCGTCGCCATGCAAGACGCCACCGCGCAAATGGCGATTTTGCAATTCATGACCGCGGGACGCTCGGAAACGGCGGTACCGACGACGGTGCATTGCGATCATCTCATCCGCGCCAAAGTCGGCGCCTTCAAAGATCTGGAAATCGCCGAGAGCACGAATAAAGAGGTGTACGAATTTTTGGCCACGGCGTCGAATAAGTACGGCCTGGGTTTTTGGAAACCGGGTTCGGGCATCATTCATCAAGTGATTTTGGAAAATTACGCTTTCCCCGGCGGGCTTATTATCGGCACCGATTCACACACGCCCAACGCCGGCGGCTTGGGCATGCTGGCGATCGGCGTCGGCGGCGCGGACGCGGTGGATGTCATGGTCGGTTTGCCGTGGGAATTGTTGTGGCCGAAATTAATCGGCGTGCGTCTGACCGGAAAACTTTCCGGCTGGACCAGTGGCAAAGACGTCATTCTTAAACTGGCCGGCATGCTTACCGTGGCCGGCGGCACCAATAAGATCATCGAATATTTTGGCGCGGGCGCGGAATCGCTTTCGTGCACTGCCAAGGGCACCGTGACCAACATGGGTGCGGAACTGGGTGCGACCACGTCGATTTTTCCTTGCGACAAACGCATGGCGGATTATTTGCGCGCCACCAATCGCGCCGAAGTCGCGAGCCTAGCTTCCAGTTTGGCGGAGCATCTCACTGCGGATGCCGAAGTGCTGGCGAACCCGGAAAAATATTACGACGAGATCGTCGAGATCGATCTTTCAAAACTCGAACCGCATATCGTCGGTCCGCACACGCCCGATTTGGCGCGACCGGTGTCGCAACTGACAAAGGATGTGCATAAGCACGATTATCCCGCTGAGATCAAAGCCGCGCTCATCGGTAGCTGCACTAATTCTTCGTACGAAGACATCGGCCGCGCGGCGCACATCGCGCGTCAAGCCAAGGCCGCCGGTTTGAAAGCGGTGGTGCCGTTTATGGTGACGCCGGGTTCGGAACAAGTGCGCGCGACGATTGAACGCGACGGCATGTTGGCCGATCTCGAAGCCATCGGCGCGACGGTGCTGGCGAATGCCTGTGGCCCGTGTATCGGTCAGTGGGAGCGCACTGACATCGGCAAGGGCGAGAAAAATTCGATTCTGACTTCTTACAATCGCAACTTTCCCAAACGTAACGACGGCAATCCAGCGACGCATGCATTCATCGCCAGTCCCGAAGTAGTTGTGGCGTATGCGCTCACCGGTCGGCTCGACTCCGATCCGATTCATGAAGGCGTGCAAATGAACGGCAGTACGCTCAAGCTCGAAGCCCCGAGCGCGGCGGAATTGCCCACCAAAGGTTTCGATCGTGGCCGTGAAGGTTATGCTGCGCCCACGGAAAATGCCGCAACGGTGAACGTGGTGGTGAATCCGCAAAGCGAGCGCTTGGCTTTGCTTGAACCTTTCGAACCGGTGGACAAAATTGTTGGCTATCAAAATTTAACCGTGCTCATGAAAGCCCGCGGCAAATGCACCACCGATCATATTTCACCCGCCGGCCCGTGGCTTAAATTTCGCGGCCATCTGGATCGCATCAGCGACAATATGTTTTCCGGCGTGGACAATGTTTTCAGCGATAAGCCAGGCACTGGTTTCAATGTGTTGACCGGACAGAAGGGCGAAGAATTACAAAAAATCGCGCGTGCCTACAAAGCCAAAACTTTAGGCTGGGTCGCGGTCGGCGATAAAAATTACGGCGAAGGCAGTTCGCGCGAACACGCCGCCATGAGCCCGCGTTATTTAGGTTGCCGCGTGGTGCTGGTGCGCAGCTTCGCGCGCATCCACGAAACCAATCTTAAGAAACAAGGCGTTTTGCCTTTGACCTTCGCCGATCCCGCCGACTACGAGCGCATCCGCGCGGACGATCGCTTGAGTTTTGTCGGCCTGGATAAACTGAAGGAAGGACAGCAGGTCGAAGTCCGGGTTAAACATGCGGATAATACCCAGGAAAAATTCTCGGCCTTGCATAGCCTGACGAGCGATCAGATTGGCTGGTTTATGGCGGGATCAGCGCTGAATTTGATCCGACGTCAGAAACAAGCAGCGAGTGCAGCAGTGGCGCACCCGGCTTGATGCCTGATCGAGCTGATCGGCGCCAAAAAAGCCGCGGAGTTTATTCAAAAAATCAACGATATCGGTTGACAAGCTGGGCGTAGTCCAGCAAAATTCGCGGCTTCGTTTTTTCCGGAGGGGTTCCCGAGCGGCTAAAGGGATCAGACTGTAAATCTGACGGCTCTGCCTTCGGTGGTTCGAATCCACCCCCCTCCACCAGTCGGTGGCGAGCCGGATTGAAGCGGGAGCGGAGCGACAGGGCGAGACGGTTTATCACGAAACCTAAACACCAAGGCGGGTGTAGTTCAATGGTAGAACCTCAGCCTTCCAAGCTGATGATATGGGTTCGATTCCCATTACCCGCTCCAGCTTAGTTGGGCTGTATGAATATTGCCCATATAGCTCAGTCGGCAGAGCACTTCCTTGGTAAGGAAGAGGTCATCGGTTCGATTCCGATTATGGGCTCCAGAATTTT